>PMJO01000086.1 GCA_003158455.1 Myxococcales bacterium
TTACCGAATGGAACCGAAGCGATCCCGTGATCGAAAAATTAGGCCTCGGCGTCAAAATGATAGGAATTGATGGGGGGCGTCCCATTAGTGCACCTGCGGATGCTCACGTCGCAGCGATGACAACAGACGCTACGAGTGTCAGAAATTGGCTAGTGGGAAAGATCACCGGAAAAGGGCGCGTGCTTGCGTATGCCGACGAATGGATTACCTACACGGACCAATGGGATGGCCAGGATGGTCAGTATTTGAACGACCCCTCGTGCAAGGGCTTCTTGCCGCAGGATCTCTACCAGACCGCCCAGTTCTGGTACAACATGATCCATTGGGCACAGCCGGCCGCTAACTGCTTCACGATTGTGGACACCACGACGCCCATCACGATCTGGTAGCGAGCTTGCCTCCCCCTTCGTCGGCGGTGCCGTCGGGTCGGTGAAAGCAAAAAGAACTGCTTCCTGTAGCTAACTCGCCGTGCGTCCCCCTTCCCTCTTCTCCCGGCGGCTGAAAATCCCACCGGCACTGGTAGTCCCACCGCTCGCTACTGTCCCGCCTGCACTAGTCGCGCCGCCGGGGAAGCTGGGCGTGGCTCCTGCCCCCGTGCCGATGGTGTTCATCGTCACCCACTACGGTTCGTCCATCGGCGTTCGCGAGCAGGCAAGCCCGGTGAACGACAACGCCAGACCGATGGCTAGCCAGCGGAACTCACAGATCATGGCTGCCAGATTATCAGCAAAGTATTCCGAGAAAAGCCGTCCGTGCCCTCCATCGGCTTCTGCATCCGGTAGCCGATGCCCTCGGGGGGGAAGCGTGGTCACGTCCGCTCCGGGTGTCCGCGAGGGGTGTGGGACGAACTCGGGAGCCGTAGTTCGTTCGGGCGGCGGTTGGGGGCGTAGGACGTTCGAACGTGGTTCTTCTGCGTCGGAGAACCCTCCCGTCGTGGGCAGCTACGCCCAGCGCCCGGCGAGATCGGGTCCGCGAAACGGGCCTCTCTTGGCCGGCGACGACAAACCGTGTCCGTAGGTAAGATGGCGCTCCTCGGCCGCCGTCCCCTCTCCCCTGTCGCGTAAACAGGACGCGCTGGCCGGCGGTGATGCGAGCCTGTCCGACGCCCTACCTCTGGGCGCAGACGTGCGGAGACCATTTCGGAGTTTCCGTCGCCCCTGACGAATGAGAGAATGAGAGAATGAGAGAATGACGTCGTATCCTGGCAGGGCTGCCATGCGGGCAAGCCTCGGGAGCCGCCCATGACCCAACCTCCGGTCGATCCCTTTCAGGAATTCCCCGCCGTCGCCTTCGAAGCTGTGTTCCGCCGCAGCGGGACCATCATGCTTTTGGTGGATGGGGAGACCTGGACCATCGTCCACGCCAATCAAGCCGCCGAGCGTTTCTACGGGCTTCCGCGCGAGCACCTGCGAACCAGGACCCTCGACGCGATTAACGGCGTCACGCGAGAGGCTTGGGAGGAAGAACGGCGGCGCCCCGGTTTCTCGGAGGCCTTGCCAACGATCCGAAGCCACCAGGCCGCCGGGGGACAGGTCCGAACCGTGCGGGAATCCTATACCCCCGTCCAGATGGGCGAACGCGCCGGCCTCTTGCTCGAAGTCGATGACGCTGCTCCGCGGGAAACCCTGCGCCCCAGCGAGGAGGAATTCGCGCAGGCGTTCAAGATGAGCCCGGACGCCATCAGTATCACGCGCCTCGCCGACGGTGCGTTTCTGGAGGTCAACGACGGGTTCACGGTGATGACGGGGTACGCCCGCGAGGAAGCGGTCGGGCGTTCCTCGCGCGGAGACGACCTCGGGCTCTGGGTTCGCCAGGAGGACCGGGACCGGCTGGTGGCGGGCATTCAAGCCCAAGAGACCGTCACCGATCTGGAGGTACGGTTCCGGCGCAAGGACGGCCGCGTCTTGACGGGTAGTGTGGCGGCCCGGCCCATCCGCGTGGGTGGCGAGCCCTGTCTCCTCTTGATCGTCCGGGACATCACGGCCGCACGCCAGGCCCGGGAGGCCCTGCTCCTTAGCGAGGAGAAGTTCGCGCAGGCGTTCAAGATGAGCCCGGATTGCATCAGCATCAGCCGCCTCGCCGACGGGACCTACCTGGAGGTCAACGAGGGGTTCACTGCCACCATGGGGTACACCCGCGAGGAAGCGATCGGACGTTCCGCACGGACAGACGACTTGGGGATCTGGGTTCACCCGGAGGACCGCGAACGCTTGGTGGCAGACATCCAAACTCAAGGTGCCGTCACCGATATCGAGGCGCAATTCCGGCGCAAGGACGGCCGCCTCATCCTTGGCAGCCTATCGGCCCGGCCGATTCGCGTGGGTGGCGAGTCCTGTCTCCTGATCATCGTCCGGGACATCACGGCCGCACGGCAGGCCCAGGAGGCCCTGCGCCTGAGCGAGGAGAAGCTCGCGCTGGCGTTCAATACCAGCCCGGACGCCATCACCATCTCCCGGCTCAACGACGGCACGTTCCTTGAGGTCAATGACGGGTTCCTGGCGGTCCAGGGGTACACCCGCGAGGAAGTGATCGGCCGTTCCGCGCGGGCAGACGACCTGGGGCTCTGGGTCCACCCGGAGGACCGGGACCGCCTGCAGGCGGGCATCCGAGCCCACGGGACCGTCAGCGGACTGGAGGCGCAGTTTCGGCGCAGGGACGGCCGCATCATCATCGGCAGCATCTTCGCCCGGGTCATCCGCGTGCGCGGCGAGCCTTGTTTGCTGGTCGTCAACCGGGACGTCACCGAACAGCGGCGTACCGAGGATGATCTCCGCACCTCCCACGGATATCTGCGCGCCTTGATCGACAGCTTCCCGTTCTTGGTCTGGCTCAAGGACGAGCAGAGCCGGTTTCTCGCCGTCAACCGACCGTTCGCCGAGGCCTGCGGCAGCGGTTTGCCCGAGCGGGTGGTGGGCAAGACGGACTTGGACGTCTGGCCGCGGGAGATCGCGGAGGCCTACCGGGCGGACGATCGCGGAGTCCTGGAGAGCGGCCTCCCGAAGAACGTGGAGGAGCCGATCGCCCTTTCGGGCAAGGAGATCGCCTGGTTCGAGACCTACAAGTCCCCCGTCCAGGTCAACGACAGGATCGTCGGCACCGTCGGGTTCTCGCGCGACATCTCGGAGCGCAAGCGCAACGAGGAGTTGCTGGCCGCGGAGCGCGAGCGGCTGCTCGTCACTCTGCGCAGCATAGGCGATGGCGTGATCGCGACCGACACCCGCGGCCGGGTGGTCATCATGAACGCGGTCGCCGAGACCATGACCGGCTGGACGCAGGCCGAGGCCCAGGACCGCCCGCTGGAAGAGGTGTTCACGATTGTCCACGAGATCACCCGCCAACCGTGCGACAATCCGGTCGGGCAGGTTCTGGCCTCCGCCGCGACCGTGGAGTTGGCCAGCCACACGGTGCTCATTGCCCGGAACGGCACCGAACGTATCATCGGCGATAGCGGCGCTCCGATCCTGGACCGCAAAGGACGCAGCCTCGGCGTGGTGCTGGTCTTCCGGGACATGACCGAGAAACAACGGCTGCTGGAGGCGGCCCAGAGGACCCAGAAGCTGGAGGCCCTGAGCGTCTTGGCCGGAGGGATTGCGCACGACTTCAACAATCTCCTGGGTGGGCTCTTCGGACACCTGGATCTGGCCAGGGAGGCGAACCGTGACCCCGAGGTTGCCGACCTGCTGCAGACCGCGCTCAACAGCCTGGAGCGCTCGCGCAGCCTGACCCAGCAGCTGCTGACCTTCGCCAAGGGCGGTACGCCCGTCCAGAAGGTCGAGTGGGTTGGACCGCTGCTCAACGAGACGGCCCGTTTCGTGCTCAGCGGCTCCAACGTGTCCTACGAGATCGACGTGGCGCCGGACCTGCGGCCGGCCCGCTTCGATCGAAACCAGCTGGGCCAGGCCCTGGACAACATCTTGCTCAACGCCCAGCAGGCCATGCCCAACGGAGGCGTGATCCAGATCCGAGCCGCCAACCTCACCCTGGCGGAGAGGAGCCACCCCTACCTGCCGGCCGGGGAGTATGTCCGGATCTCGGTCTCCGATCGAGGGATTGGCATCCCCAAGGAGATCTTGCCGCGCATTTTCGACCCATTCTTTACCACCAAAAGGAAGGGCAGCGGCCTCGGCCTGGCCACCTCCTATTCCATCCTCAAGCAGCACGACGGCGCCATCGACGTCGAATCCAAGCCAGGAAAGGGCAGCACCTTCCACCTGCTGCTGCCAGCTTCGCGCAGTGGCGTCGACGAGAAGCCCGACCTCCCACCCTCCTTATCGCCCCGCCGCACCGGGCGGATCCTGGTCATGGATGATGAGCCGTTGATACAGGATCTGATGCGGAACGTCCTCGGACGCCTTGGATTCAGCGCCACTGTGACCGGCAACGGCCACGAGGCGGTGGCGGAGTTCTTCCGCGCCCAGGCAGAGGGCACGTCGTACCTCGCGGTCATCCTGGACCTGACCGTGCCGGGCGGCATGGGCGGACAGGAAGCTGCGCAGCTCATCCGGCAGCGGGATCTCGCTGTGCCTCTGTTTGTCGCCAGCGGATACGCCGAAGACCCCGTGGTCGCTGAGCCCGGCCAGTACGGGTTCACCGGCAGCCTGCGCAAACCCTTCCTGATCGCTGAGCTCCAGCAGCTCCTCGCGAACGTGTGAGTGAGTCGGCGGGGCGGGGCGAGCCCTACGACCACGACGGGAAAAGGTGCGAACCCGCCCGACGCCCGACCTCCAAGCGCAGAAGACGGGAGCGGGCCACGATGTCGATCTTGTGCGCGCTGGCTTTCAGGATGGCCGCCACTCGCCGCAAGACCTGGTCGCCGGTCGGGTGGCCGTGAGTGTCGTTGCCTGAGACCGGTTGGCCACCACACTTCATTCCGACCGGCCGGACTTGTCCGTCAGTTCGTCGATGAAGAGCGGGTTGGGCCTTCCGCCGAGGTTTCGCAGCACCCTCACATCGGCCCATGCCTTGGCAAAAGCCCCGATCAGGGAATAGGCGATGGCGCGATTCTGGTAGGCTGCCGCGAGGTTCGGTTTCAGTTCTATGGCCTTGTCGTAGTCCTTGATGGCCGCGTCGTACTGACCCTTGCTCTGGTGAACATTGCCGCGGTTGCAGTAGGATTCGGCGCCACCGGGTTGGAGAGCAATGGCCTTGTCGTAGTCCTTGATGGCCGTATCGACCTGGCCCTTGGCCTCGTAGGCAGCGCCGCGGTTGTTGTAGGCCTCGGCGTAATCGGGCTGCAGGCGAATGGCGTCGTCATAGTCCCTTATGGCCGCATCATACTGGCCCGTGCCGTCGTAGGCTTTGCCACGGCTCAGGTAGGCGCGCTGGTTCAGTGGGCAATTCCGGATGGTGCTGTCCCAAATGGCCAACTCCGACTGGTAGACCTGGTTCCTCCGGTAGGTTCCCCAGCCCAATACCGCGGTGACGGCAGGAACGAGTGCCACCACTGCCCGTCTGGATCGCAATCCGAGCCAACCCAACGCCCGGTAGGCTGCCAGGACCACCAGCACCACCACCGCCGCCAGCGGCAAATACATCCGGTGTTCGGCCTCCGTCTGGCCCGGTAGTGGCACGATGCTCGAAGTGGGCGCCAGGATCGCAAAGAACCACACCCCGAGGAACCCCAGCTTCGGCCGCAGAGCCAGCACAGCCACCGTCGCCGCCAGAAGCACGAACACAGCAATGGCATAGGGAACAATCTCGGCCGCAGTGCGGGCCACGGGGGCTCCGTAATCCAGCACGAGTGGGCTCGGCCAGAAAGCCAGTCGCAGGTAGTGAATGATGCAGCCGAACTGCGTCCGGGCGTACTCCCAGACCGTGATACCCAGTCCGAATCCGGCCGATCCGGCGCGATTGTGGGACGAATAGACCAACAGAGCCAGGAGCACCCAAGTGGACGCGAGGGCCAGCCACAAGCCCCGCCGCCGTCGCAGGCTCTTCCTGAAGGAACCCGCGATGAAAATCCGGTCGTAAAGCAGCGCCACCACCGGCGCTGAGACCATGACCTCCTTGCTGGCCATTCCCAGGGCGCAGGTCCCCAAAGCAGCGGCGTACCATCCGCTGCCGCGTACCGCGGCGGCGCCACGGAGGAGACAATAAATGGTCAGGAAGTAGAACAGTCCGACCATCGCTTCAGCCCGTTGGACGACGTAGGTAACCGACTCGGTTTGCAGGGGGTGAATGGCCCACAGTAGAGCCACAGCCAGTGCCAGTCCCGTTGCAGCCGCCCCGAATTGTGCAGACAGCGTCGGCAGAAGCAAAGTCCGTCGCACCAGACCAAACAGCGCCAGTGCTGCAAGAATGTGGATGGCCAGGTTGAGGACATGGTAGCCCTCGACGGCCAGTCCACCGATGGCGTAGTTGACGGCTAGCGAGAGGTTCACGACCGGCCGACCCGCGGTCGTGATCGCATCCGGCGGAGCCGCCAGGACCTGCGCAGATCCAAAGTCGCGGATGGACTGGTTTTCAACAATCGAGGGGGTATCGTCGAGGACAAACGGACCGTGAAAACTGTTTGCATAAGCCGCGCCTACCGCCACGACGAGGAGACCGGCTGCAGCCCAGATCTTCGACGACGGCGCGGCCGGGGCAACGCCGACGGTCTGGATGCGGGTTTTGTTTGCGGTCTTCACTGGCTCTCCACGTTCGGCAGCATATGCCACGGCCGGGCGTCATGGTAGCCCAGCCGGATTGCAAAGGGCGCGAGCGTGCGGTCCGTCCCCTCCAGCACCAGCGCAAACTCCTCGCCCCAGTAGCGGGGGTCTGCGCTTGACGCAGAGAACAGAGGCCCTCAATATCTCGCCCAAGGCAGACATTCATACCAACGATGGAAACAAGAATGAGCAGAGCGATGCACTCGCGTAATCGGTGGCTCATGTCGGCTTCGCTTTGTCTCGCGTCTGCGGTGGGCAGCTCCCTGGCACTGGCGGACACTAGCGATCCGGAAAGACATCCTCCTCGTTTCAGTCCAGCGAAGAAGCCAGAGGGTGTACCTGCCAACTTCGTTCTGACGCGTGCTGGATTCATGCACCCTTCATGCGTCATCACGGTTCGCTCCGACGAGATCGTCGGGAAGGATGGGACGGATCTCGTCGTTCGCGGAATGGATGGGGCCGAACACACCCGATTGCCTCCTTGTCCGCACCCTCGATATAGAAGAAATGGGCAGATTATCGCTGCGCAAGACTCGATCTCGTCACATCAGCCGCACGTTGCTTCCTACGACGGATACATAGCGGACTACTATTCCTACGACTCGTTCGATCCGGGATCGACTCTGACCACCGAGTGGTACGTGCCCGCGTTGCCGACGAAGGTCGTCGATCAAGATATCGCCTTCTTCAACGACATCTGTACCACCGCGGATAGCGGAGACATCTTGCAACCTGTGCTGGATTTCAGTGAGATGCCCGGCAAATGGGCCATGGCGAGCGAACACTGTTGCATTTCCGGCAATGACACCCAAAGCACCCTGGTCGCGGTCAGTCCTGGTGACCTGATCCGAGGCACCGTTGCTCCGAGCAACTGCAATTCGGCAGGGCTATGCGCGAAATGGACCATCACGACCCTCGACGTCACTACCGGCAGGTCCACCGTCAACAATGCTACCGAGACCGAAGGAAGACCAAACCTGGTCCAACCCGCCGCGCTCGAATCCTACGGCATCACCACGTGTGACATGCTTCCCGCGAACGGCGAGATCACGTTCTTCAACAACACCCTGACGAGTTCAGCCGGTACCAAGCAGTCGTTGAAGTATGTCCTCGAAATCATCAAGGAAAGGGACCCTGGTGGAAGCTTGCTTCCCCTGGATTGCGGCTATTCCGGTAGTTCATCTGGCGAAAGCTACACCTTGATTTGGGAAAAGACGCACTATCCGGTGGGCGGGACTGATGCTGGTGCCGGTGGCACAGGCGGCACCTCGGGAACGGGTGGCTCCGACGGTGGCGCCCGCGATGCTGGGGGCACAAGTGGAACTTCAGGCAAGGGGGGACGCTCCGGCTCGGGCGGAGCCATTGGCGCGGGTGGCACGTCCGGCACCGGCGGGAAGACTGGCGGCACTGGAGGAGCCGCCACTGGCGGAGGCACTGGCGCGGGCGGAATCTCTGGCACGGGTGGAAAGTCCGCATCGGGCGTGGGCGGAATCTCTGGCACGGGTGGAAAGTCCGCATCGGGCGGGACATTCGGTTCGGGCGGAGCCCCTGGCTCAGGCGGGGTCGTCCGCACAGGCGGAACCCCTGGCACAGGCGGAACTCCTGGCTCAGGCGGAGCCGTCAGCGCGGGCGGAATCCTTGCCTCAGGCGGAACCTCTGGCGCAGGCGGGGCCTCTGGATCGAACGGCAAAGGCGGATCGAGCGGGCAGGTCGACGCGGGAACCGGGAAGACAAGCTCTTCTGGCTGTTCGTGCAGCACAGGCAAGACAAGCGCCAAGGACCACGGGGCTGGATTGCTGCTATTCGCCGTGTCTGTCGCGACAGCAGTGCTGCGCAGACGCTATCGGGCGCGGGCCACGCGCTAGCTGACAGACGTGGACGGCGGCGTGGACGGCCCCTATGGCCGACATCTATTTGCACTCGGCGCGGACGCTTTGAGACGAAACTCTACCAGGCCAGCGCCAGATCGTCGATCAGCGCCGCGATCACCACCCCCGCAACGAGAGGAAATCCGGCGCCGATTCCCGGCTCGCCGGACGAGCCACCTTTCCCCGCGAGCAGGACGTACAGCAGGAGCGGTACCACGGTGCGCAGCCCGAGGCTGGCCGCCGCCTTGGCGTACTTGCGGTGTGCGATGTGTACGGTCGGTCCCCCGACGACGAAGAAAGCCGCGCCCGCTCGCGTCGACAGCT
The DNA here is from genome assembly GCA_003158455.1 of Myxococcales bacterium. GTDB lineage: Bacteria > Myxococcota_A > Polyangia > Fen-1088 > Fen-1088 > Fen-1137. The sequence goes on from PMJO01000086.1 coordinate 8,843, forward strand.
TGCGTCCGTCGTAGTCGTTGCGATAGGCATAGACGATCGTGGCCGCCGCGCCGTCGAGCGCCAATCCTTGCCACCCGTACCAATGCCCGATCGACCAGGAGGACTCCGGCGGCACCACGGGATTCGGCCACAGCGCATACCCCACGGCGATCCCCAATTCACCGTCGGTGCTGCCCCTCGATGCGAACCCCAGGCCGCCGAATCCACGGACCCGCAGGCCGCCGTCGAAAACGTGCTCGAGCGACAGCTCACAATCGAGTCTGTAGAAGGCCAGGCCCTCATGGGCCTCGTTCTTGCCCCGCGAAGCGCCGACGCCGAGCACGAGCGCGTTGTTGGGCGCCTGGGGCAGGTGGAGGCGCAGATGTGGCATCAGCGCCAGCCAGACTACTTGATCAACAACACGGTGGTCAGCGCGGTTGACGAGGCGACGAAGCGGTCACTCTTGACCAACACCTACTATGGCTTCGGGAGCTATTCCGTCGTGGTCTACGGCGAGCGGGCAAACCAGGGGTGGAGCTTCGCCCTTGATGAGACGGTCCTCAGCGCCGACCATTCGCTGCTGGAGAACCTGCTCCTCCTCACCGGGACGCGCGGCCAAGGGGTGAAAGATGCGGCGGCCGGGCTCGGCACGCCAGAGGGGGGAATGATCGATTCCGCCCGCGTGTTCGCTTTCAACCCGCTGGCGACCTACGCCTATCAGAGCCTCGGCGTGAGCGATCCGGAGAGCTACTTGAAGACCTCGGCGCAGGCCCCGCGGGCGCGCGAGCTCGCGAGCGAGCTCAAGGATGACGCCGATGTCGCCCGCTGGATTCGTGACAACGTGGCCTATGGCTCGATCTTCGAGGACAGCGCGCGGCGGATCATGACCGCGGAAGACGTCATTGTCTTCCGCAGAGGGAGCTGGAAGGACCAGGCGGTCCTGGCCTCCGTGCTCCTCAAGTGGATGGGGTATTCGCCGGAGATGTTCGTGACCGCAGACGACGCCTTCGTCGCGCTCGGCGATGGTACGGTCTATGAAGCAAAGGGTTGGCAAGAAGTCCCGGAGGTCTCGGGGACGGTCCTGCTCCAGATGAGCCCTCCCTGACTGGCGATGCGTAGTCGATTCAAACGCCTGCGCCAGCGTGCTGCCGGAGGGGGCGCGTCCTTTGCGCGCGCGATCTCGCCGTGGCACACGGTGCGGCTGCGGCGCAAGACCTGGGCGCCGCTCGGGTGGCCGTCGGTGTCGGTGATCACGGCGTATCTAGATTGGAAGCGAGCCACGCCTCATGGTGAGGAAGTCGAGGAGCCCGGCAAGGGCAAGCAGCGCGCCGGGAATCCGGCGCAGGGGCCCGCACAGCAGTCCGTACTGGCGGTGCACGGCGCGCCGGTGGGGGCGCAAGCGTCACGGCAGGCAAGCTTCCCGGTCAAGCTCGGCGCGCACACGCCGGAACAGCAATCCGCAGCCAGGGAACACGGGCGCTCGGCGGGTCGACACACGCTGGTTGACGAGCACCGGGAGTCGGCATTGCACACCGCCGTGGCGTCGCAACACTCCGCGGACTTCTTGCAGGCTGCCCCGATGGCCTTGCAACCAGGCGCATCCGCACAGCGCAGAACTCCCTCGGGGACCGTACGGCAAGTGCCCGAACAACAGTCGTCGTCGGATTGGCAGCGCTCGTCCTTGGCAAAACATCCGCCCGCGCCCTGGCAACGCCGGTCCGCGCCACATACGCCCGAACAGCAATCTTTGGGCGCCGCACATCGCTCGGCAATGATTCTGCAACCAGGCAGTACTTTGCAGTAGGCCGCCCCGCCGGGGCTGACCTGGCAGAGCCCGGTGCAACAGTCGGTCGCGTTGCTACAGGTTTCGCCTGCTACCCGACAACCGTCTTGCAGGCGACAAGCGTTCGTGCCCTCGGCGACCATGTCGCATTGACCTCCACAGCATTCGTCGTCGTGAGTGCAGCTGTCACCCGCAACTTGGCACCCGGGTCCGGTGGCCGCGCACTTTCCGGCGTCGCAGCGTCCCCCACAGCAGTCGCTCGCCACTGCGCAAATGGCGCCGCGTTGGGCGCAGGTCGCTCCGCCGCATGTGCCAGCGGTATCGCAGTCGAGACCGCAGCAAGCCCCCGCACGGCTGCACAGCAGTCCCTCACCAGCGCATCCCGAATCCGAAGCACAAGCAAGCTGCCCGCTGCTGTCCTGCCGGCAAAGATACGAGCAACAGTCCTCGGGACGTTGGCAGGCCGAACCTTCTTCTTGGCAGAGCGAGTGGCCACAGGTAGCACCCGCGCATGTGCCCGAGCAGCATAGCCCGTCGCTCGCGCAGGTCTCGCCGTCGCCCGCGCAGTGGGCGAGCGTGGGCGCGCTGGCCAACTCGACGTCGCGCACGCACCCGATCGTGGCGGCCGTCGCGACGAGCAACGCGAAGACGATCGCGCTCTCGGCGCTGCCAGGGCCGGTTCGAAGGGAAAAATTGACGGACATCAGCGAGGGTGGTTCGTCGGCGTAGCCGACAGAATACGCCGTGCTCGCGCCGCCGCCATCCCCTGTGGATAGCGCGCCAGGTATCGTTCGGCCATCGCCCTCGCCTGGTTCCCCGAGCCATCGAGCAGGTCGAGCAACCCGGCCAAGGCTTCCTCGGAAAGGGCGCCGTCGGGATAGGCGGCGTAGGCGCGCTCCAGGCTTTGCCGCGCGTCCTCGACCCGTCCAAGCCGTCGTTCCAGTTGGGCCGCGGCGTAGAGCGCGTTCTGGTGCATGGCCCGAGTGGCGCCCGCACGATTGAGTGACTTGAAGGCTGTGACCGCAGCCTGCAAGCGGCCTGCCTGGCGAAGAGCCTCGGCGCGCAAGTACCCAAGCTCATCCATACAGCTCGAAGTTCGCGCACAGTGCTCAAGCTTGCCCACGGCTTCGTCCACGATGTCGATAGCGCGCAAGGGACTGCCGGCGCGCATGGCCTTGCGGGCACGCGCGCCCTCGTCCGCGCAGGTCGACTGGGTGCAAGGTTGTGTTTCTGGTGCCGGATCGACACTGGGGGATGGTGTTGCGGGGGCCGGGTCTTCCGCCTTGAGCCAGAACGTCGAGCCAACCCCGACTGCCCATCGTCGGGATTCGCCCTGTCGATAAGCCGAGACTTCGCCATCCTCGACGTGTACGTAGGACCTGCCCTGGCTGTACCCGACGACGAAGCGCGTGCCTTGCACCTCGACCCGGCCGTGCGCCGTCGTCACGGAAAAGGATTCGTCCGCTTCCCGGTGGGCCACTTGAACAAAGATCCGGCCGTCGTCCAAGTGAAGGCGTGCCTCTTTCCCGGTGCCGTCGAATGCCACGCGCCCCGGTCCCACTAACCGTACTTCCGCACCCCGGCCGACCAGGAACGTGGCCTCGCCTTCAGCGGCGATTTCGAGCACGCCGCCCGGGCCCATGGCCGCCCCTTTGGTCATGGCCACACCAGAGAGCGTGACCCGTCCCCACAGGGTCTGAATCCGCGCGAACGGCGGCGATGCCGAGGAACGAGTCAGCAGCAGCCCCGCGCCGACGGCCAGAAGCAATCCGGCAGCCAGCGCCAAAACCAGAGGACGATGCCTTCGCGGCCGCGGGGTGGCGTCCAGTTTGCGCAGGATCTCGTTCTCCAGGCGACGGAGGTTCACGGCGGAGATCTCGTCGGAGTCCAGCCCTCGCAAGCGTGGCAGGGCGAGGCCCCAGGCAGCGAAGGTCCGCTGGCAATGTGGACAGCTCACCAGATGCGCGTCCACTTCTGCGCGCGCGTCGACCGAAAGCCGTCCGTCGGCTTTCTCGAACAGCAGCGTCTGTGCCTTCTTGCACGCATTCATGGTCTGTCCTCCCATTGCAGATAGTGGGCAAGGTAGGGATCGCAGCGAGCTTGCCGTTCGATCTCTACCCGTGCGTCGTGTACCCGAACCTTGATAGCACCGACCCTGGCGTCGAGCAGGGCTGCGACTTCTTCAAGGCTGTGTCCCTGCAGCACGTGCAGGACGAAAGCGGTGCGGCGCTTTTCGGAAAGCGAATCCAGGATGGTGTCGAAGCGGCCGAGCGCGCGTCGCGCATCAGATTTGCTCTCCGGTGACATGTCCAGCACGGCGGCTTGTCGCAGGTCGAGCGGCAATCGCCGATGGCGTGCCTGTCTCGACTGCCGTAGTGTGATTCGAATAGCGATGCGCCCAAGCCAGGTGAAGAAGGAAGATTCGCCGCGAAAGCCCGGCAGGGCCGCAAATGCCTGCACGAAGATGGTCTGCACCAGATCTTCCACCTCGCAGCCCGGACCCGCCAGCCGGCGGACCAAGTGATGCAGTCGGCGAACGTGGAGGCGAAAGAGCTGCCGATAGCCCTCCGCCTCCCCAGCTTGCGCCCGACGCACTTGTTCGGCGACCTGGTCGTCCGCGCCGCCAGCGGCGTGATAGTCGATCTCGGGCTCCACGTCCAATAGTGTGGACCGACGAATCGCAAAGGTTAGGTCGCCTGGAGAAATTGTCCGTCGCACTGGCCCGTTCTGTGACTAGTGGCCCCCGTACTCGAGTCCCATCTCGAACAGCACGAGCGCGCTTGCCGCGGGCCACACCACCTGGCCATCGACCCGGTAGCGCGCGTCGGCCAACACTGCCAGTCCCGAAACCCGCATCTCGGCGCGTAGGCCCGGCGCAATACCGAGGGCCACGCCCAGGACGCCACCCGCCCGAGGCGACAACGTGGTATCGGAATCAGAAACGATCCCGGGCGCTTCGGCGGAGAATCTGCGAATCGCACCATGCCCCGCGATTTCCGCAAAGCCCTGCCATATGCCCGTGTGCCAGGCGTAGCCGAGCGACAGATACACGGGAAGCTCCCAGGAGGTCACGTGGATTCCCTGGGTGTCGGCCGATTGCCGTGGTTCGAGGTAGGCGCCGAGGCCAAGGTGCCAGCGCTGGGCCAGTCGAAGTCCGAGCCCGAGGCGCAGGGCTTCGCGCGATGGCCCCTGGGTGGGAACCATCATTGCGATGTCGATGTCGAGTAGAAGACCGACGCGGGAGGGTGTCCCCGAGGACTTGGTTTGCACCGACATGCCGGACGGCGCGGCCGACAATCGCCGTTGCAAGAGCGACTGAACTTTCAAAGCTGCAGTACGATACAGATCCTCGGTTCGCAGCGCGCCTGGCAAACGCGCCAGAATCGTCTCCTCCCCGTCGACCAGCACCACCTCGGCATCTCCGCCAGACCAGCGCGCCTTGCGTAGGGTGACGACCACGCTTCCGGGCTCCTGTGGCTGTGGGTTGATCCCTTCGGCCGAGCCAGGCGGAGGTTCGATTCGTATTTCCGCACTGTCCAGATAGCTGCGCAGGGCATCGCCCAGCCGCTCACCCGAGAGAGGCGGTTCCGCCGAAACCCGCAATGAGGCCGCCTGCGCGACATCGGCGAGCAGGCAGAGCATTCCGACCCAGCCCAGACGGAGAGCCATCGACGCCTAGATGCTACATCGTTTTGCGAAAGTCCATTCCACATTGCTCTTCCGCCTAACCTTTTCGCTTTTCCTCGCCTCTATGTGGGCAAGAGGGAGATCGTCATGAAGAAGACCGGCAGTCTATTCGTAGTACTCACGGCCGCCATCGTATCCGCATGCAGTGTAGACGACTCGAACACCGGAAACGTTGGGGCCGGCGGGGCCGGTGGGGCCTCGTCGACCCCCGGGAGTGTCGGGTCGCAGAGCGGTGTTGGCGGCGCAAGAAGCGGAAGCAACGGTGGGCAGGGAGGCACCATGTCGGGAAGCGTTCCCGGGTTGACGGCCCCTAACCCTGGCGGCACGTGGGTGGTGCCGCCCGACTCGACCCCCAAAGGCCCCGGACCGGGACCGGGGGCGGGGCCCAAGGGTGCAGGCGGAGCCGGCGGTGCGGGTGGTGCCGGCGGCAGTTCGGCCATAACCTGTGCACCTGGCGTGGTCGGTCCCATCGTCGCCGACTGCGGCTATCCGTACACCAGCAGCAATCCTCTCACCAGCGTGGTATTCAATGAGAGCGAGGTCCTGCGCGCCCTCCGACCCTCCCTCGATGCATCCGGCGGCGTGGTCAGCTTGCTCTACAACGACGAGCACGCCATGACCCTCGGCGTGCGCGAAGTGGTGGTCAAGAGCAGGTCGGGCGCCACGACCACCGACTACCCGGTCTCGCCGCTCAGTGCGAACCCCGGCAGCATTCTCAACCCCTTGACCGGGACGAACGCACTCACGGGCGATCAGAGCGGCCTCGATCCGTCGCTGCGGCCACTCTGGCCAGTGCTCTACATCACCGATACCACCAAGGATCCGTCGAGCCGCGCGGGTGATTGGCAGATGGGCGGCCGCCCCATCAGCCCCAATGTCGTCTACGGCACCTGGAAGTCCGCGGTCCGCACCGTCGACAGCACAACCTCTCCACCCACGGTTTCAGTCACGCCCGACGCTGACCCTACCAAGAACGACTGGAACTTCATCCTCGACGATCCGGTTCCATCAGGAATCAAAGACGAAGGTTGGAGCGCCGAGGTACGTTGGGGCGTGATCTTCCAGCCCGGACACACGTACCGCCTACAGGTCATTGTTCACGACGGCGACCAGAACAAGGTTGGCGGCGACTGTGGCGAGGCCTGCATTGTCTTCTGCACAGGCGGCACCACAACACCGCCAGGGTGCGCCGAAGGCCAGACCTGCGGGGAAGGCGCGGCCTGTCCAAATGGTGAGAGCTGCGTGAATAGCTGCTGCACGACACCGCCCGGTTGCGGTGCCGAGGGCCAGGCCTGTGGTGAGGGCATGAGCCCGACCGGTGGATACCAGGCCTGCCCGCAGGGTCAGAGCTGCCTCAACGGCTGCTGCACGGATCTGACGTGCCCGTCGGGGGTCGCCCCCTGTGGCCAGCTCGGCGAAGCCGGCGAGATTGTCGCCTGCCAGACCGGCGAGAACTGCGTGAGCGGTTGCTGCCTATCCTCGCAACCAATCTTCTGAGTCGATCGCGGTGGCTGCGGTAGCTGGCTACCGCACTCGCGGCGCTCACCTTTTGCCGAATGCGCTCGGCCAGTTGGCGCGCACCGGTGCGGTCCGTCCCCTCCAGCACCAACGCAAACTCCTCGCCCCCATAGCGAGCCACGATGTCGATCTTGCGCACGCTGGCTTTCAGGTCCGGGAGACTGGTTGACATATGCGGTGTTACCGGACAACCTGAGATGCCACGCGGCGATGCGAGAGGGCGCCCATTTTACCTACACGCTCTGCCGTTTCGCCGCGCTAGACGCTCTCCGGGAGGGAAGCCATGATGCATCGACTTCGAGGCTCTTCACAGACGACAAGCGCAATCGGGTGTGCATTCCTTCTCCTTGCCGCCTGCAGTAGCAGTGGGGGCGGTGGTGGCAACACGGGCGGGGCACAAGGGGGCCAGGGCGGCGCCAACGTGACGGGTTCTGGTGGCGCCAGCGTGACGGGCTCTGGCGGCGCCAGCGTGACGGGTTCTGGCGGCGCCAGCGTGACGGGTTCTGGCGGCGCCAGCGTGACGGGTTCTGGTGGTACCGGCGTCACGGGCTCTGGTGGCACCAGCGGAGGCGCGGGCGGCGTTGCCGGCACCACTGGTGCCGGTGGTCAAGTTGCCGGGGCGACCGGCAGCGGCGGCCAAGCGGGAGGAAAGGCTACCGGCGGCCAAGTGGCGGGGGCGACCGGCAGCGGCGGCCGGGCGGGAGCGACGGCCGTGGGTGGGCAGGTAGCGGGGGCGACCGGCAGCGGCGGCCAGATCATTGGGACCGGCGGCAGTCAGACCGGCGGAGCGACCGGAGTGGACGGCGGCTCGGCGAGCAACTGCGTCGGCAAGACGTGGCCCACCGCCGATCCCACGGTTGCGGGACCGTTCACGGTGGCCGCCGACAAGAACGTCGGCCCATTGGCGGGCTACACACCCGATCCGATCTACGGGGACACGCAACAGCGGTTCAACGTCTATCGGCCGAGCAATCTCGCGACGAGTGGATACTGCCACCCCATCCTGGTCTGGGCGAATGGTCACGGGGACAACCCCGAACAGAACCCTCCGCTGTGCGTCGTCAACTCCTCCACCAACCAATGGTGTGGAACGTATCCGGTGCTGATCAATCAGCTCGCCTCGCAAGGCTTCGTGGTGGTCGCCTCGCTCAGCACCACGACCTCGCGGGGCAACCCGCTGCCGACCATCGTCGGCTTGAACTGGTTACTCGCGCAGGCGGAAGATTCCACCAGCCCCTACTATCACCACCTCGACACGGCCCACATCGGAGCGCTCGGCCACTCGGAGGGCGGAATGTCGACTTGCATGGCCGCTGCGGATCCGCGCATCATCGCGATCGGGACGGTGTCCGGCACGTCGACGATTACCAGCCTGCACGGCCCAGCCCTGTTCATCTGCGGCGGAAAAGACACGACCGTTCCCTGCGACGGCGTGATGAATGCCTACAACACCGTAACGGATCAGCCGGCGATGTTCATGGACAACCTGTCCTCGGACCACGGTGGCTGGGAGTACCAGAACGGCGCCAAGGGCCCCGACATCTTCGCGCTCACCGCCTGGTTCAGGGTTCACCTGATGGGCGATACCGCGAATCGCAAGTACTTCTACGGCGCGAGCTGCACGCTGTGCACGGATAGCCGCGTGACGGTTCAGAGGAACAGCCTCATGACCCAGTAGACGGGAGCTGACCCGGCTTTCGCCCGGCTGCATTCGAGGACATTCGAATCCCGTACGCATCTGCGGCACCCTCGATATCATTGATTTTCGTGCTGACCGAGGTTCGGCGAGCGATCCGATCTTGCGCGCGCTGACCTTCAGGATGGCCGCCACTCGCCGCAAGACTTGGTCGCCGGTCGGGCGGCCGTGGGTGTCGTTGATCTTCTTGAAATGGTCGATGTCAGTCAGCAGGAACGACACGTGCATCTGGTGGCGTTCGAAACCCGTCGGTGGTCGCCTTCTACTCCAGCGCCTCCACCATACGGCCGTTCTGCAGCGAGATGGCCACTTGGTTCGCGATCACTCCTCCCCTGCACATCACTGCGCCGGCCCCTGACCCGACGGCGAAGATCAGTTATCAGCCATCTTGCGGCTTTGATTCGGCCAAGGCAAAATGGGGCTTGTTACGACTATCCACCTCGTGCCGGGTGATACGAGCTGGCGAACATGATTCAAACTCTTCAGCATCTGGGTTGGGTCGGAATTGGCGTGGGAATTTTGCTGGCCATCGCCTTGGACGCCTGCTCAGGAGGCGGCGGAACCGCCACTTCCGGGGGAAGCACGATCCCAGCTGCTGTCGGGTCAGGAGGCGTGACCAGCACGGACACGGGAGGTGCTGCGATTGGTTTGGGTGGGTCCGACGTTGGAGGTGGCGGAAGTGCTGGCGGCACGGTCAGCTCCGGCGGAACCAGGAGTGCTGGCGGCACTGCCAACGCCGGCGGCTCGAAGAAGGGCGGCGCTACCACGAACGCCGGCGGGGCCCGGTCGACCGGCGGCATCACTGGCATCGGTGGTGCCAGCGCCACGGGCGGAACGACTACCACTACCGGCGGCAGGTCGACCGGCGGCACCGGTGGCGGTGGCGCGAGTGGCGCGTGCCTCGGGGCCCAGGTGCTCGCTGATCTGGGCAAGACACATGTGCTGGCCGGCGCTTCGATGACCGACGCAACCGCGGCCACGGTCAAGGCCGACCTCCGCTACATTTACCTATCGGGCGGAATCTTCGACGGCAACTCCCCCTGCAGCTCGTGCGCATCGGGCTGCACGACCAACGGAACTTCCTGCGCCAACACCGCAGGCTGCAACTGGTGGGGTTGCTGGCAGTACGACAAAGATCCGCCCGGTGCCTATGTTCGCAATTTCGTCTCCACCGCCAAGGGGAACAACCAGATACCCATGTTCACCTACTACCAGATCCTGCAGGCCAGCGGCGCGGCCGAGACCAGCAGTGGTGAGATGGGCGCGGCCAACAACGCCGCCTTCATGGCGCGATATCTGTCCGACTTCCGTTTCGTCCTGCAGAACATCGGCAGCGATGTCGCCCTCGTGCACGTCGAGCCAGATTTCTGGGGCTATGCCGAGCAGGCGAATAGCAATCCGCATCTGATTCCGGCCGCGGTCGCCTCGGCCAACGCCGCTGACTGCGCCGGCACCGAGAACAGCATCGCGGGCCTGGGCAACTGTATGATCGCAATGGCGCGCAAGTACGCCCCCAAGGTGCGCATCGGCCTGCACGCCTCGGGCTGGGGCACCAACATGGACGTGCTGGCCAATACCAGCGCTTCCTTCAACGTGCCGGCCGAGGCAAAGAAGCTGGCGGACTTCCTGGTCGCGTGCGGAGCCGCGACCGGCGACTTCATCGTGGCCGATGCCAGCGATCGCGACGCCGGTTACTACCAGCAGGTAGAAAACCGCAACACTTGGTGGGACGCAAGCAACGCCACCCTGCCCAGCTTCACCCAGGCCTTTACCTGGGCCAAGGCCCTGGCCGAAGCGGCCGGCACCGGCGTGCTGTGGTGGCAGCTTCCGGTGGGCAACATGAGCCTGCCCAACCAGACCAAAGCCTGGAAGGACAACCGCGTGGACTACTTCTTCGGCCACACCGCGGAGTTGGCGGCCAGTCACTCGATCGGAATGGCCTTTGGCGCCGGCGATGGCAGCCAGACCACGCCCGAGAGCGACGGGGGCAACTTGGTGTCCAAGCTGAACGCCTACGCCACCTCAGGCGGCCAAGCCTACTGTCCTTAGCCCCCGCGTTCGGTCGCAGCACCAGGCGTTTCGTGGCGCAAAACACCGGTGCCTAGCAGTCAAGCAACGCGTGCTGTCCGCTCGGAAAGAGCTTGCCGCCAAGTTGAGCACGGAACACAAGCGAGGTCGTCATGACTGAAGAAGCACCGGATCCAGTCGAGCGGCTGGCTCAAGCGGTTCGCCAAACCGAGGTGCGGCTGCCCGACATGCAGCGCGCGCGCGGAGCGCAGGAGCTGGTGGAGCGTCTGCGGCGAGACGCGCGCGTGGCGCCGATCGCGTCAACAACGTCCGGCAGTCGTCGTCGTCGCCGGCTTCTGTGGCGATCGGTGGGCCTAGCAGCGGCCGTGGTGTTGCTGGCCGCTCTCGTGCCTCGGCGCGAAGGGCCGGCGCTGCACACGCAAGCCACGGTTGCGCCCAAGGAGATCGAGCAAGTCGTGCCGGTTCAGACGCCTCCGCCCGACGAAGCAACGTTGGCGATCCTACGCCCGATGAGCGAGTCCGGTGGCGGGCGCGCTCGTCTCGAATCGCACATAGGCGAAGAGAGCCGGGCATGGCTCGCGGACTGCGGGCGCGTCGTATTGCGTGGTGCTTCTGCACTGGCGGTGGAAGAAAACGCTCCCAGCAACATTTCGCTTCGCCTCGACCGAGGCACCTTGCTGGTGTCCTTCGATCACGACACAGGTCGCGGCCTCACCGTGCGCACGCGGGATGCCCTGGTGCGAGTCACCGGCACCATCTTCGCAGTTGCGGCAGGCGCGGGGCCCACGCGCGTGTCCGTGTCGCGCGGCTCGGTGGAAGTGACGGCCGGCGGTCTGCCCATATCGGTGGCGGCGGGCAAGAGCTGGCAAGTGGGCGCTGCGAGCTTGAGCGCGCCGGATCCGAACACCGCGCTCGCCCTGCGCGAGCTGCGTGCCCTGGATGCGCCCGCGATGGTCGGCACGGTCGGGCGGATACCACGCGCGGGCGTCCCCGGCGAGCGCGGGCCGGGTGAGGCCCCGCGAACTTCTCCCCAGCCCGCGTCCACGGAGTCTCCACCGACGGCCAGGAAGTCGAGGGAGAGCGATGCCGAGTCTATCTATCGCGCGGCCGAAGAGGCACTTGCAGCCGGTCGTTCGGCAATTGCGAAGGGGTTACTCGAAGGCCTGGTCGCGAAGTGCCCACACGATCCCTTGGTTGCGCCGGCGATGTACGAACTGGGCCGACTGTCTCTTGCCGCCAAAGATTACCGGCACGCCCGCGAGCAATTGCGAGCCGTGTGCGACAGTCGGCAATCCACTGCACATACCTTTCGTGAGCCCGCCGCCTTTCTCTTGTGTCGAAGCGAGGTGGACTCGGGCGATCGAAATGCGGCGCGCGCGTGTCTGGAACGCTTTCGCACCACTTTCCCCGACTCGCCCCACAGCAGCGACGCCTTGGCTCTGCTGGCCACCTTGCGGCTCGGCGAGAACGACTGTGGCCCGGCGAAGCTGCTGGTCAAAGAGTACCTACGACGGTTCCCGACTGGCGCGTATGCTGAGAGGCTGATGGAGGGGGCGAAGACATGCAGGTGAGGGACTTGTGTTTTCGCGTCCTACAATGATCGTTCATGACGACGGATCGGTGACGTGCCCCAAGAACAGCCAGGTCGACGTGGGCTGGTCGTAGATCCCGAAGAAGAACGGCCGATTGACGTTGACCTGCTTTATGTCCGTGGGAACGCCTCCTGCTAGCATGATGCCGGTGGCCGCCGCAGCCTCGACGCCATGCTCGTCCACGCCCATCATGGCTTTGTGGACGACGTCGGAGATGAAGAGCGGCTTCTCCTTCGAGATACCGGTGAAATCGGCGCTTGGGGTGAAGGCGTCGGTCATCCCCAGTGCAGTGAGCACGCTGCTGAGGTGCACGGACGCGGTGGTAAACGCGAACTTGGGCAGAGCGAGGGAGACCTGGTGCGAGCCCATGCCCGCCACAAGCGTTGTCGCATGGCCCTGTGACAGCGAGTCTTCGAATTGGGCGAGCGACGAGGTCGCCTTGGGCAGGAAAACCACGAAATTGACCGAGAAGCCAAACAGCGGGAGGGCAACCGCCTGGGTCGTGTCATCCTCCGCGTAGGACCACTGTCCGCCTTTGTTCATGAAGGGGACGCTCACGCTCGAGCCGTCCGTCTTGGTGAACATCGCCGGCTTCGTGTTCGTCTCAAGGAACGGATCGAACCAGGGCAGCTTCAGGTGGATGGCGTTGACGAGCACCGTCCGCGTGGTCGTATCGATGACACCTTGAGGGATGAGGTCATTGATCCGGTTCAGCGTTTCCTGACTTACCCACGCATTGATGGCGAGCCGTTCGGTGTCGGGCTGGGTCCTGAAGTCCGCCAGGTGGACGCCGCTGCCGAACTCCGTGGCCAGGGTGTCCAGGTATGGCTGCTCGAACGTGAACGTGCGGTCGCCCCAACATGCGTTCACCACGTGCAGGCGAAAGTTGGCCGGATCCGGAGCCGCACCAGAGCTTCCGCTACTCTTGTACGTGTTCTGCGCCTGATTCAGAGCCGCGTCCGCCCTGGACTCGAGCTGTGCGTCGAGCCAGTTGAGCGAGCGGAAATAGACGTCGCTGGAGCTGGTGACGTCCATCGAGCTTTTCATCTGCGAAGCCGTGCTTCCCTGGGCACCTGCGTAGGCCATGCCCAGGGCGAGCGAGATGCTGGTCGGCGAGAAGGCGAAGTTGTTCTGGGTGGACGGATCTCCACGCAGACCTTGCCACAGGGCAAAGGCGAAGCCCGATAGGCTCGTCGCCAGATCGCTCTTTTCGGTATCGGTCAGCGTTGCCGTCTCGCGCGCCAACGACGAGCTTGCCATCGTCCCCGGACTGGCCCCCGCTTCGCCCGTCCCAGCCTCTGACCCCGCCTGCACGTTGCCATGGTCCGATCCGCACCCGGCGCCCAGGAGGAAGAAACCAATGAGTGAAGTGAGCAAGATAGAACAACGCATGATCGCCTCCTTGATGTTCTGACCCGCTAGGGTGTCATTATACGCCCGACCGTGGTTGGTGCGCGCTTTTCGGCTGTGATCGCCATCACGTCCGGACCAGACCAGACCTCACCAAGGGTGACCAGATCTCACCAAGGTTGACCCCTTTTGTTATGAGACTCGCTACGCCGCAAAACCTGGTCGCCGGTCGGGTGGCCGTGGGTGTCGTTGATCTTCTTGAAATGGTCGATGTCAGTCAGCAGGAATCGATCACTCCCAGCATCTCACGCCGGTCAGCCGGAAAGGCACCCGCCCGCTGCGCCGCCACCGTGAAGGTTCCCCTGACCTCGTCTTTCACCAACAGTGGCTCCGCCCCGATCGCGCCAGTCGCCCGCCGCCGGCAGGATGCGGTCGGGATGGGCACGCTTACTTCAAATTGCCCAGCATCCCGGCCTTTTCCGTATCGAGGCCATTCCACTGCCCCCAACCTGACTCGTTGGAGAGCGTGTAGAGGTGATTGTAAAGGCCACCGGTGTCACCCGATTCTGGATTGATGGACCAGTATAGGAAGTCGGTCATCTTCTTTGCATTGAGGTAGTCGACGAAGATGTTCTGCCACTCCCAGTCGTATCGGATGTCCTTCGGCAGGTGGGCCCAGATGGTCGCTGCCTGCGGCTTGACCGGGTTGTTGAAGGGCCACCCCGTGTGCCCGCCGAATTCGCCGATGATCACGCAGTACCCGTTATCGTGCAGATATCCAAAGCGGTCATCCCAACCTTTGCGGAGCTCCGCGACCACGGCCGCATTCGAGCGCTGTACGACGAGGTTGCACTTGGCATTTCCGGCCGCATCGTCTTCTAGCCAGGCGCAGGCCGGTGTCTGGTCGATGAACTGCCGCTGAACGTAGACTGCGGGCCCATAGGTGTGGGGCGAGAAGCAGAGCCGATCCTTGGGGATCTGGATCGGATCGAATTGCTGGCCGTAGAGGTTCTCTCCCCAGTTCGGGTTGGTCGTGACATCGCCGTAGGGCTCGTCGACCAACGTGCCGCTGGCGTCCTCGTGAGACCCCGATACACCTTCTATGACGGCGATCAGATCGTCGTCCTCGGCGGCGATAGCGTCGTAGCACTCCTTGGACAAGTCCGCCCAGTCGGACCATGAGTACTTCCACGGTTCGTTGAAGCAATCGATCCCGATGATGTTCTTGATCCCGAGCTTCTTGGGCAGCTTCGCCAGGGTGTGGATGTCCGCCAGCCACTTATCTTTGTCGTAGGCGTCCTCACCCGTCTTGCAGGTGTAGTCCTCCTTTTTGTACTTGTAGTTCTCGCGATTCGCGTCGATCCAGGGCGGGCCGTCGTCGATCTTGCCCGCACGCCACCCGATGTGGTTCGAGCACGAGTGCAGGTCCAGGATGACGTACAGGTTGTTCTTGCTCAACTGGACGAGGAAGTCCTCGAGCGCAGAAAGGGCATCCGTGTACGGGTAGTAGGCAGGATCGTTGTTGCGGATCTTCACGTCGGTACGCGAGTAGAGACCGTCCGGATGGTTTGCAACCAACGTCTGCGGTGCCACGGGCACGCGGACCGTGTTGAAGCTCAGCGGCGCGGCCGTGATCTCCTTCATGGTCTGCTCCATCGTGCGCTTGTGCGCCGCATCCGCCCAGAAGACCGAACCGATATAGAGCTCCATGGCCCCTGGACGGGCGATGTCGTCCTGGCCCTCGAGCCCGAACCAGTTGCCGCCCCGGACCTGGAACTCGGTACCATCATGCGTGAGGTGGCCCTGTACCGCTCGCGCCCGAGCCACTGTTTTTTTCGCCCGAACTGCCACTGCTTGAGCAGGCCTGGGCTAGGCCAATACCGAGCAATAGGGCCAGCGAGAGCAGCTTGCTACTGCCATGAACCTTGGAACTGCTGTACATCTTGAGACTCCCAAAGGTGGTCATGCTGAAAAGGCGCCATGTCGCCAATGGTCAGACCGGCACCAGAGGCGCCGTCCC
Source organism: Myxococcales bacterium (assembly GCA_003158455.1). GTDB lineage: Bacteria > Myxococcota_A > Polyangia > Fen-1088 > Fen-1088 > Fen-1137. The sequence continues at coordinate 24,496 of PMJO01000086.1, forward strand.
TGTTTCACACGCGTGCCCGTTCGGAGGGGAAGTCACATTTTCCACTTTTTCTCACAAATCGTACGAACTCCCAGCCTTCTCAAACCCGACCAAGGGTCTAGTCCCAGAAAGCACTTGGGAGATACGACCAGACCCGATCAGGCGGAGTGGGCCTTGCACTTCGTGCAGATAGTCTCGACCCCGCTCCCCCTACCCCGCCGCGCACGCTAGCGTCGGCGCGTCCTTCGCGCGCGCGATCTCGCCGTGGCATACGGTGCGGTTGCGGCCACTGTGCTTGACTGCGTACAGTGCCTGATCCGCGTTGGAGATCAGCTCTTGCCTGCTCTTGCCGTCATCGGGATAGACCGCCACGCCCAGTGACAGGGTCGCCCGGAATGTTCAGCACCGCGAATACGGCAATGAAGCCTGCGTGCCCGGGAAAGGCGGCCGCCGCCCAGGGAGTGGCGCCGGGGCCAAAAGCCAGCTCCCCACCTCGACGACGAATTCGAGCGAATGAAAGGAATGCTCTGGCAGGTGCGACAAATCTGACGATAATCCGATCGGCGACGCCACACGGTCGAAGGAGCAATCCTCATGGAGAAGCTGGATAGAAACCTCAAGCCCGACAAGAACCTCGCAGCGGTCTGCGGCCTCTACTGCCCCGGTTGCAGTCTGCTGATCGGCACGCACGAAGAACCGGCAAGGCTCGAATCCATGGCCCTGCGCATGGGCCGCACCGTCGACGAGCTCAGGTGCAATGGCTGCCGATCGGACAGGCGGTGCTTCTACTGCACGTCGATGTGCCAAATGAAGACTTGCGCAGCCGAAAAGGGCGTCGAATTCTGCGGCGAATGCGCTGACTTCCCTTGCCCGACGCTGAAGACCTTCCAAGCCGAGAGACCGCACCGGATAGAGCTTTGGCAATCCTTGAACCAGATACGCGACGAGGGATGGGAAGCCTGGTTTGCCGCCATGACGGCCCACTACGCCTGTGACCAGTGCGGAGCTCTCAACTCAGCCTACGATATGCGCTGCCGAAAATGTCACGGCGATCCCTCGTGCGCCTACGTCGGGTTGCACAAGGATGAGGTCCTTCGCCATCTCGGAAAGTGAGCCAGCCGCGCCAGCCTTTCCCAGCTTGCACCGGTGGAGCGGGCGCAGCGGGAACCTTCTTGCGCGTGCGGTTGTCGGAAAGACCTCACCAAGGTTGGAAAGACCTCACCAAGGTTGAC
>PMJO01000190.1 GCA_003158455.1 Myxococcales bacterium
GCTGGTCGACATGTCGGCCTCGGGGCGATTCGGGTCGACGGGACAGGAGAAGCGAGAGCTGGCCGCCGAATTGGCCGCGGTCCTCGCCTTTTCCGCTATCCGCAACAATGACCGGGTTGGCCTCATCATCTTCACTGACCAGGTGGAGCGCTTCGTGCCGGCCAAGAAAGGCAGAAAGCACGTTCTGCGCGTGATCAGCGAGATCCTGTCGTTCGAGCCGCGCTCGCCCAACACCAACCTGGGACTAGGGTTGGACTTTCTGGGTCGCATCGCCCGCCGGCGCGCGGTCGCCTTCTTGGTTTCGGACTTTCTCGCGCCGCCTTCGCAGTACGAACGCTCGCTGCGCATTGCAGCCCGGCGCCACGACCTGGTTCCGGTGGCAGTGACCGATCCGCTGGAGGAGGGGATCCCGCCGGTGGGTTTGCTAGCGGTGGAAGATCCGGAGAGCGGCGAGGTGGTGGTGTTCGACACCTCGGGGCCCGAAGGGAAGGTCTTTGCCGGCAACAATCGCGCCGCGCGCGAGGCGCGCGAGGCCCTGTTTCGCCGCCTGTCACTCGATGCCATCGCGGTACGCACCGATCGTCCCTACCTGCCTGCGCTGACCAGTTTCTTCGAAGCGCGGGCGCGGAGGCTGCGGCATTGATCGAGTGGGTTCTGGTCGGCCTGCTGGCCGCCCTGCCGACCGATGCCGGGGGACAGGCGGACGCGCAGCCGAGCGCGCTGGCCGCCCCGGCGCACGCCGATGCGCCCACGGTTACCGCGCGGGTGGACAAGGCGGAGGCCCGCGTGGGCGACGCCCTGCACCTGTCGATCACGGCGGTCAGCCCGACCAGCACGCCGGTCATCTTGCCCGAGAACATCGATCTGTCGCCGTTCACCGAGCTGGACCGACACCTGGAAGAAAAGGATCTGGGCGACGGCAAGATGCGCCGCGAGTTCGTGCTGACCGTCGCAGCCTATCAGCCGGGTGCACTGGAGATCCCCGCGGTCGAGGTGACCTACTTTGGCAAAGGCGGCGAGGTTCTCAGCGCGCGCACGCAAACAATTGCCGTCAACATCACCAGCCTGATCGCCAACGAACCCGAACCCAAGCTGAAAGAGAACGCGGACCCCGTGCCCGTGATTCAGCGCGACTATCTCTATGCCTACATCGCGGGAGGCATTGCGGCTGCCGGACTGGGCGCCGCGTTGGCGCTGTTCATTCGCCGCCGCTTGCGCGCGCGTGCCGCGCATCGCCCAGCGCCGCCACCGCGGCCGGCGCATGAGGTGGCGTTGGAACGTCTCGATCGCCTGGGCGCTCGGCTGGCGTCGAACGACGATCTGCGTCCATTCATTTTCGAGCTGTCCGAGATCATCCGCGAATACCTGGGCGCTCGCTTCGCCTTTGACTCGCTGGAGTTGACCACCGAAGAACTGGTGCTGCGCCTGCGCCGACGGGTTCCGGTTCAGGAAATGCGCGGCTTTGTGCTCGGCGAGGTGGAAGGGTGGCTGGCGAGCTGTGATTTGGTGAAATTCGCCAAGGTCTCGCCATCCATGGCTGAGGCGCGCGGGGCGCTGGAAACTGGCATTCGCATGGTGGAGTCGACGCGTCCGCGTCCCGCCGTCCCGGCGCCTGGCACCGCCGCCGCGGAGGTGCCGCATGTCTGAGCGGGCGCGAGCGGTTCGAGGAGCCATTCCCTACGCGCTGGTGGCTGCCGTGTTCGTGCCGGCGGGATTGATCTACCTTTGGTGGTTTCGTTTGCTTGAGCTGATCCGCTTCGCCCATCCCGCGGCCCTCGCGCTGATCCCGCTGGGCGCGGCCCTGGTGATCTGGGCCGGCATCAGACGTGCGCCGGGACGGCGTCCCGTGCTGGTTTACTCGCGCGCCGGCGAGATGCGCCGGTTGCAGCGTGGGTGGGCCGCGCGACTCGCCGATCTCCCTGTGGTACTGCGCCTCTTCATCGTGGTCGCGGTGGCTGTGGCGCTGGCGCGACCGCAAACCTCGCAGAAAGATGACGATCTGGAACTGGAAGGCATCGACATCGTAGTCACGCTCGACATGTCCGGCTCCATGGAGGAGACCGATCTGCAGCCCAATCGTTTGGAAGCGGCCAAGGCCGTGATCCAAGACTTCGTCACCCGCCGGCGCGGGGATCGCATCGGGCTGGTGATCTTCGGCCGCGAGGCCTACACCTACACGCCCCTCACTCTCGACCATGGCACCTTTTTGCGCATGCTGGCCGAGTTGCAGCCCGGCATCGTGGATGGACGCGGCACCGCCATCGGAAACGGTTTGGGTGTGGCGCTGGCACGTCTGCGCAAGTCCGACGCCAAGTCCAAGGTCGTCATCCTGCTAACCGACGGGGACAACAACTCGGGCAACATCTCGCCCCTGCAGGCCGCCAGTTTTGCCCAGAAGATGGGCGTCAAGATCTACACCATCCTGGCCGGTGCCCACGACAGCAGCCGCGAGGCTGACGATGCAAACCCGCAACAGCAGCGCTACCCGGTCAATCCCAAGCTGCTGGAACAGATCGCAGGCATGACCGGCGGCTCGCCCTATCTGGCCAGCGACACGCGCGCCCTGGCGCAACGATTCCAGAACATCCTCGAAGAACTGGAGAAGTCACGCATCCGCGATCGTGGCGTGCTCTACGCCGAGTTGTATCCGCGTTTTCTCTGGCCGGCCTTCGCGGCCTTGCTGCTGGAGATTGCCTTGCGCCTGTCCCGTTTGCGGAGGCTGCCATGAATCGTGTGGGGAGCCGGCGAGCTTTGCTCGCCGCGCACCATCGCGGGAGGGTTTGGGAACCCTTTGAGGGCTCCCATTACAATAGCCCATGCGCATAGCCAACCCGCACTTGCTCTGGCTTCTCCTGGCGGCTCCCGCAGTGGTGCTGGCCTATGCCATTGCCTTTGCCCGGCGGCGCCGCCTGCTCAACCGACTGGGCCAGCCGACGCTCATCGCGCGCATGGCGGCCTCGGTGTCGGTCCCGCGCAAGGTACTGCGGGCGGCCCTGGTGGTGTTGGCGGTGGCGCTCTTGGCCCTGGCTTTGGCGCGGCCGCAGGCGGGTGGGCGCGCGCGCCTGGAAAAACAACGCGGCCTCGACATCGTGGTGGCGCTGGATTTTTCCAAGTCCATGTTGGCCAAGGACATCTATCCCTCGCGCCTGGAGCGCGCCAAGCGCGAGCTGGAAAGGCTGATGGACCGGCTGGCCGGCGATCGCATCGGGCTGGTGGCCTTTGCCGGCGAGACCTTGACCTACCCGCCCACCACCGACTACGCCGCGGTCAAGCTCTTCTGGCGCGACATGACCCCGTCGGATATTCCCGTGGGCGGCACCGCCATCGGCCGCGCACTGAAGGCGGGGTTGGAAATGTTGAAGCGCTTGCGCGCCCACGGCGGCGAAACCCGCGGACAAGTAATTCTGCTACTCACCGACGGAGAGGATACGGAAAGCGAGCCGATGGAGGTGGCTGACGAGGCGGCCAAGTTGGGGGTCAAGGTCTTTGCCGTGGGCATCGGATCGCGCTCGGGTGAGTTGGTGCCGGAACTCAATGAAGAGGGCCAGGCGCAAGGCTATATCAAGGATCGTGAGGGCAAGTACGTCACCTCACGGCTGAGCGAGGATCTGCTGTCCAAGATCGCGGCGCGCACTGGTGGCGAGTACCTGCGCGCCGATGCCCGCCACTTTGGCGTGGAGGCGATCGAGGCCGCTCTGGCCGGGCTGAAGCGCACCGAAAATGAAGCCCGCCTGGTCAAGCGCTACGACGAGGTCTGCGAGTACTTGCTCTTGCCCGCGTTTCTGATCTTGGTTGGCGAGGCTTGCGTGAACGAACGCCGGAGGAGGAGGGCATGAGGGTGCACCGTCCCTCGACCAAGGCTGCACACGCGTTCCCAGTCGCAATGGCGCTGCTGCCGCTGCTGGCTGCGTGGAATCCGCTGGAACGCCCCAATCGCGCGGTCACCGATGGAAACGCCAGCCTGCAAAAGGGCAAGGCGGAGGATGCCCTGGCCCGCTACGATCAGGCGGCGGCGGCGCTGCCGGCCGACCCAGCGGTTCACTACGATCGTGGTACCGCCCTGTTTGCGCTGTCTCGCTACGACGAGGCTATCGCGGAGCTGATGCGGGCCACGGAGAGCAAATCCCCGTCACTGAAGGCGTCGGCCTTCTACAACCTGGGCAACAGCTACTTCAAGGCCGAACGCTACGCGGACGCCGTCGCCGCCTACAAACGGTCGCTGGGCATGGAACCGGGCGACATGCGGGCCAAGTGGAATCTCGAACTGGCCCTACAGAAGAAGCAGGAGGAAGATAAGAAGAAGCAGGAGCAGCAGGACAAGGACAAGGACAAGCAAGACCAGCAGAAGAAATCGGACGATCAGAAGAAGCAGGACAAGGACAAGAAGCAGGACGAAAAGAAACCGGAACCAGATGCCGGCGCGCCCAAGCAGGAGCCGCCCAAGCCGCCCCAGGGCCAGGATGCTGGCGTTCAGCCGCCGCCGCAAGAGGAACCAGCCGCACAGCCCAAGGATGACAAAGCGCCCGAAATGAGCGAGATCGATGCTGTGCTGGATAGCCTGGAGCGAAGCCCCAAAGATCTGGAGAAGATGCGCGCCCGTCTGCGCGCTGTGCGCCGCGCACCGCCGGCCAAGGATTGGTAACCATGCGGAGTGTATCGATCGTCGGTCTGATGATCGTAATCGCCGCAGGCAGCGCGCGCGCAGCCGAGCCGAGCTTCGTCGCGCGGGTGGACCGCACCCAGGTCGGGGTAGGCGAGTCGTTCACCCTGGAGATCACCTTGTCGGTCGAGGGTGGTCGGGTGGACGGCTATCGCCTGCCGGAATTGCACGGCCTGCGTACCCTGTCCGAACGACCTAGCCAGTCCACCCAGATGCAGATGGGCGGCGGCGGCACCTTTGTGCGCCAGGTGTACGGCTGGCGCTACGAGGTACTGACGCTTGACCGGGGCACCTTCAGCGTCGGTCCAGCGCGGGTGCGGGTGGACGGCAAGGAACTGCACACGGAGAAGATCGCGATCACCGTGGTTGACTCCGCCCAAGCCCCGCCCGCCCGGCGTCCCGGCCTTGTTTTTCCGCGCGGTATTCCCAATCCCGGTCTGCCCTTCCCCGGTTTGGGCGTCGGAGACGATACCCAGCCTGCTGACACCCAGCCTGGCCGCGGCCGGCGCAACTTTCTCCGCGTGCAAACCAACAAGACCAAGGCCTACGTTGGCGACGAGATCTCGGTGGAATGGTTCTTGTATTTGACCGAGCGGCAGGACAAATACGGCACGACCGCCGAGCCGCGCACCGACGGGTTTTGGGTCGAAGACCGTACCCCGGCCAACCCACACGCCGGGCTCTCGATGAACGAGCAGGTCTACGAGGGACGCACCTACCTGGTCGCCCCCTTGATGAAGAAGGCGCTCTTCCCACTTCATCCCGGTCGCTTGACCGTAAGTCCGCTCGAATCAGAGATCTCGCGGGTCGACTTCTTCGGCGCAACCCTGCGCACCGAGCGCCTGAAGACCGAGCCCGTGACCATCGAGGTCTTGCCCCTGCCCACCGCGGGCCAACCGCCCAAATTCGATACCTCGGCGGTGGGCCACTTCACCCTGCGCGCTGAGGTGGATCGCGATCGGGTCAACGTGGGCGAAGCGGTCACGCTCAAGCTGGCCATCAGCGGCCAAGGCAATCTGCGCAAGCTGGCCGCGCCGCCCCTGCCCCGCCTCGATGGATGGAAGGCATATGAACCCAAGGTATCGGTGACCCTCGACCCGGGCGAGAGGGTGGCGGGCACCAAGGTGGTCGAGTACCTGCTCTTGCCTGAACGCGCCGGGGTGACCACCATCCCGCCATTCGGCTTGGCCTTCTTCGATCCCGAGCGCGGCACCTACGGCAGCGAAAAGAGCAATGCCCTGCGCATCGAAGTGAGCGCCGATAGTTCGCAGCCGGCCGGCGCGCGCCCGGTCAGCGCGGCGATGGGGACTGCTACTGCGGGCTCCGCCACAGCCGCGCCCGGGGGCGAGAATGTTCTCGCGCTGGACATCCGGCCGCTGCGCAACCGCCCCACCCTGCGCCGCGATCTGGGCACCAGCTTCTATCAGTCGCGCGGCCTGCTGGGCGTGGTCGCCGTGCCGCCCTTGGCGCTGGCGCTCACCGCGTTCGTCGCATTCGCGCGCGAGCGTCTAAGCAAGGAAACCGAAGGCACGCGGCGACGCAAGCTGCGCCGGCTGGCGCAACGTCGCCTGCGCACCGCCGAGGCCAATCTGCGAGAAGGCCGACTGGCGCAGGCCTTCGGCGAGATCGAACGCGTGCTGCGTGAGTTTCTCACCGGAAAACTGGGCACCCAGATCGCGGGCCTGTCGTGGGACGAGCTACGCTCCAGCCTGGCGCAGGCCGGCCTGGCTCCGACACTGGTGGATGCCACCCTCGCCGCGCTGGAGGATTGCGACCGCGCCCGTTTTGCCCCGGGGAGCGTGTCGGTGGAGGAGGTGCGCGCGGCTCGGGATCGGGCCAGCGAGCTCATCCTGCAAATCGAGAAGGTACCCTTGCGGCCGGTTTCGTCGGAGGTGCGCTGGTGAACGCGGGCATCCGGCGCGCGGGAGTTGGGGTCGTCTTGGCGCTCCTGCTGGTGCTTCCCGCACGTGCCGCGCGTGCCGACCTGCTCGATGAGGCGTGGAAGCGAGGCAACGATGCCTATTTTCGTGGCGACTTCGCCGGCGCCATCGCCGCCTACGAACAGCTTGACCGCCAGAACGTGGCCTCCGGTGATCTCTACTACAACTTGGGCGTGGCCTACTTCCGCCAGGGCAGCCTGGGTCGCGCCATCTGGGCGTTCGAGCGCGCGCTTGGCGTGGATCCCGACGACGAAGACGCACGCTTCAACCTGGCCCAGGCGCGCAAGCTGGCCGAACGGCGGATGCTCGACAAGATCGAAAACGCGGAACGCGAGGCTTTGTGGATTCGCATCGCCACTTTCTTCACTGCCTCGACGGAGACCTGGCTCTTCGTCGGGCTGTACCTTGGGTGTTTTGTCCTCTTGTTCCTGCGTCGGCGCGCAGCCGACGACTCGCATGCCGCCCTGACCGCAGGGGCAGCCATCCTGGGCACGGGCGCACTGCTGGCGGGAATTCTGCTGCTCGGACGCATGAACCTGGACCGCATCCCCTTTGGCGTTGTGCTGCCCGACATGGCGGCCGTCAAAGAAGGCGCGGATTCCGCGTACCGCACCAGCTTCGAAGTACACGCCGGCTTGCGCGTGCGTTTGCTGGACCGCGACCAGGACTGGGTGCGCGTGCGTTTGGCCAACGGACTCGAGGGCTGGCTGCGCGCGGAAGACGTGGGCCGGCTCTAGCATGGGGCGTCCCTTTTCCCGACGGCTTGCTTGGGCCACCGCCGAAAATGCCCTGGCCCGCGCCGAGGCCGCAGCACGCGCATCGGGCCGACCGCTGCTGGACTTGACGGTGAGCAATCCCACCCAAGTGGGACTGTCCTATCCCAACGAGGACATAGCGCGGGCTTTTGCCGACGCCGCAGCAAGTCCCTATCAGCCCGCGCCCTTTGGCTGCTCCGGTGCCCGCACGGCGGTGATGGCGGACTACCTCCGGCGTGGCGTCGAGATGGACGTCAACCAGGTGGTTCTCACTGCCAGCTCAAGCGAATCGTACGCTCTGCTGTTCAAGCTACTGGGCGATCCAGGCCAAAGCGTGCTTTGTCCTGAGCCGAGCTATCCGCTGTTCGAGTACCTGGCCCGACTGGAGAACTTGACCCCGCGTCCCTACCGGCTGGGTTTCGACGGGCGTTGGCACATCGACTTTCCCAGCCTGGATCTCGCCGACGCAGCCGCCATCATCGTGGTCAGCCCCAACAACCCCACCGGTTCGTTTGTGTCCAGTGACGATTTCGATCGTCTCGCCGGGTTGGCGGCCGAGCACGCGCAAGCGCTGATTGTGGACGAGGTGTTTGCCGACTTTCCCCTTGCGCCGGCGGCCGACGCCGTCACTGCGGTGGCGGGCCGGTCCTCGCCTGCGCTGGTCTTCTCACTGGGCGGGCTCTCCAAGTCGTGCGGGCTGCCTCACCTTAAACTGGGCTGGATAGCAGTCACTGGTCCAAGCGCACTGGTCAGCGATGCACTGGCGCGCCTGGAGTTGATTGCCGACACGTATTTGTCAGTGGGAACGCCGGTACAGTCAGCTTTGCCCGGACTGTTGCAAGCCGGGGCTGGGATTCGCCGGCAAGTTCTCGAACGCGTGCAGCACAATCGGCGCGCCTTGGTGGAGGCCCTGGGCGACCAGTCGCCCTGCACGCTGCTGCCTGCCGAGGCTGGCTGGGCCGCCATCCTGCGCGTGCCGGAAATCATGAGCGACGAGGCGTGGGCCAGCACGCTACTGGAGAAGGATGGCGTGCTGGTTCAACCGGGCTACTTCTTCGATCTGGCCATGGGCGCCACCCTGGTGCTCAGCCTGATTGTGCAAAAGCAAGTCTTCGCCGAGGGGGTTGCGCGCCTCTTGGCCCGCGTGGCCGCGGGGTAGGCTGCCGACAGCTACGCGCCCTCGTCCGGGCCTCACCGGCAGCGCTATTTCCCGTACCCCGCAGCGACGATGTTCTCCTGCACGAGGTCATCGGTGGCATCCGTCGGATTGCCGCTTGTTATGCATCCTTCCCAGAAGGTTCCCTTGCCGTAGTCACTACCGTCGCCACCTGTGCCCAGGATGATAGAGCCTTGCTTCTTCATGGGACTGTAGCCGGGCGGACGGTTTCCGTCCCACTTGGTCTCCAGTTTGCCGGACTGCGCATTCCCGGCCTTGAGCCCCATCTTGCCCCCTGAGGGGCCCTTGAGCATGCCAGTAACGTAGGCCCAGTCGGTTATGGAGGTATTGGTTGTCGTTACCTTCTTGTTGATCTGAGACGAGTCGCCCGCATACATACCGTTTTCGAGATCCGCCGCGACCCATGGGCCATTGCCCATGCCAGTGGAGCCTGAAAACTGCACGGAGTCGCCAAAGTAGAGAGCCTCCATCGTGGCACTGCCGCTGTCGGAGTTGGTCGTCTCTGCATTGCCGTAGTCGAAGCAGCAGATACTGCTAAAGCGCTTTCCGTCCAGCACCATGTACATGGCCTCTGCTTGGTCGCCGGTTGCCAGCCCCTTGGTGGCGTTGTTCCTGTAGGCTACGTCCTTTGCGGTGCTCCCGTCGTTGTCGACGTAGATACCGTGGGCGACGTGACCACTCACCGTGATCTGAGCCAGAGAGGCATCCGCTTCGTTGCCGCCATTCTTCAACCACAACGCCGTCCCCGATTTCTTGAGATCGTTCTTGTTCGGGGACTGGTCGTAGATGACCGAGATGGTGCACGCGGTGCCAGAGGGGCAGAACGAGTTGTGTACGGATATGTCCACGAAGCCTCCCGCGCCGACCGGGACGTCCTTGGTGCTACTGTCCGACTTCTTCCTGAGCTGGTAGAGGGGGCCGGTGTACCCTGCGTAGAGCGCGCGAACCGTGCTGTGGGCTGCCGCACACGGGGTAGGCGGGCTGGCTGCTTGATAGATGTCACAAGGTCCCTGCGGGCCCGTCCCGATCGAGCCGCCCGTTGATCCGCCGGAAGCGGGCGCCCCACCCGAACCGGTCGCGCCACCCGACCCGCTTACACCGCCCGAGCTGATCGCGCCCCCCGAGCCGGTTGATCCGCCGGAAGCGGGCGCTCCACCCGAACCGGTCGCGCCACCC
>PMJO01000270.1 GCA_003158455.1 Myxococcales bacterium
GTGCAGATTCCGGTGGCTGACTTCCGGACGCCCAAGGGCATCAGCATCGAGGGTCGCGGCGTGCAGCCCGACCGCAGGGTGTGGGAGACGCGCGCAGGGCTCTTGGCTGGACGCGATGTTGTGCTTGACGCCGGCCTTGACCTGGCCAAAGCATCGCGTCCGCAATGATCGCTTTTCTCTTGTCCCTGTTGGCCGCGACTCCGGCCGAAACAACTCTGAGGCCAGCGCAAGCCATCCTGGCCGACTACGCCAATGCCGTCGGCGGCCGAGGGGCATGGAAGCGGTTGCGCAGCGTGCACGTCAAGCGCGCGCTGACTGTGACTGGCCAAGGGGCCAGTGGCAGCGAAGAACACTGGGCCACGGCCGAGGGGCAGAACCGGAGTGAATCCACGCTGCGCGACGTGGGGACTTTTCGCCAGGGCTCGGATGGCCGCGTGTTCTGGTCGCAAGATCCGGTCTTCGGCTTGCGCAGGTTGGAGGGCGCCGAGCAAGAAGACGCTCGCATCAACGCGGCCTGGAACGCCGAGCCCGATCTGGCGAGCCTCTACGCCAATGTCAAATCCGTGCCCCCGCCCAAGGAAGCGCAGGCTGAGCCGGACATCAGCCTCGAATGCGTGGAGTTGCAGAAGAAGCAGGGCAAGCCTTCGGTACTGTGTTTCGATGCAAAGACGCACCTGCGGGTCGTGCAGACCGGCGTGCAGCCCTCGCCCGGCGGTGACATTCCCTACCGGCTCGTGTTCGGTGACTGGCGCGCCAGTAGCGGCATCAAGACCTGGTATCTGGAAAGGATGACCGCCGGCCCCACCACGGTAGAGGGCCGCATCACCAGCCTGGTGTTCGACGAGAAGATCCCTGCGAGCCGCTTCAAGATGCCCAAGCTCTGAGGATCAGAGTCCAAGCACCAGCAGCACAACGCCCAAGACCGCAATCAACCCGCCGGCTGCGACGTCGGCGTAGTGTTCGAGGAAGTGCCAGCGCAGGCGCGTGGCACCGGCCTGGGCCAGAAGGACCAGCGCCACCATGCTGAGCAAGGTGGCAGCCTCGTAGGCAACCACCACAACCACCGCCGGCAGCGTACCCAGGGGAGCCGCGGCGAATAGGATCGGCACCACCGCGACGCACGGATCGAGGCAGGACAGCATGAACAGCCCCCACACCGAGGCGTGCGAGGGATCGTGGACGTGGTCGTAGTGGCGGTGGTGGTGGCCGTGGACCTTCTGGCCTGCCGCCCGCCGGACGCCCCACACGCCGTAGGCCAAGCCGAAACCCACCAGCAGGATCCCGCCCACCGAGCCCATGCTGCTGCCGAAACTCTTCATCACCTCGAGCCCGAGCAAGAGGGCCATAAGCCCGAGCAACGCGGACACGCTTACGTGGCCGAAACCGCAAAGAAAGGTAACGCGTGCCGTGCGCCCTGCGGACCATTCACGGCCCCGCGCCACCGCGGCAAAGGGCACCCAATGGTCGGGCGACAACGCGTGCAACGCGCCGACGGTCATCGCGCCGACTAGGAGAGTAAGGAACATCGGAAAGTCCGAAGCTAGTTTCTATCACACCAGCGGCGGCAATCCATGCCTTTGACGGCCCCGTTCAACCACCGGCAACCGGATCCGCAGGTCATTGGTCCTGATCGAGAATGTGAGGATCCTTCACGAGGCGCAGCGAGCCGTCCCGGCCGATCTTCACACGTGCCATCCCCCAGGCGCGCGGCCTGACCGGAGGTCCTAGATCTCCTCCGGCAAGTCCGCTGCCAGGCCCGCATCCCGGTGGGCGAAGTAGCTCACCACTAGGCCTTCTTTGAGCGCGCTCTCGCACACCAAAGCTCCGGGATACCCAGTCAGCTCCAGCAAGGTACGCAGCACGACGGTACCGGGCAAGAGGGTGTCCGCGCGCAAAGCACTGAGCCCCGGGATGGCAGCGCGCTCTTCCTCGCTGGCTTCGGCCAGACGCTGCTCGAGCATTTTCAGATCGTCGAGCGCGAGCGCGAGATGACGACCCAGCCCTTCCCCGGCCCTGCCTGCGACCGGCGCTGCCTTGCCCGCGCTGCCTTTGGCCAGGCGAGCCAGCGCCAGGGCCGTGCCCGAGGTGAAGGTGACGAAGTCGAAGCCTACCTTCTGCATCTGCCGGATCGCCGGCTGCACCAACACCCGCACGCGCGTCTCGGCGGTGAGAATCTCGGCGCGGGACATCTTGCCGGCGAAGCGGCATTCGTCACGCAGGCGCAGCACGCCCATGGGCATGGACGTGGCGAACAGACAATCCTTGGCGTCGCCCACTATCGCCTTGATCGATCCGCCGCCGACATCGAAGAGGGCAACCTTGTGCTTGTCTAGATCCAGGGCCTGGCGCGCCCCCCAGTAGATGAGGGTGGCCTCTTTGAACGGATCGAGCACCTCGACCGCGAGTCCCACCTCGCGCTGCACCGCACATACGAACTCGCCACCGTTGCGTGCCTCGCGAATGGCGCTGGTGGCGACCGCCACCGTGCTCTCGGGCCGATGCTGATCAGCCAGACTGCGCAGCTTGCGCAAAGCCTCCAGCCCACGCGCGAAGCTGGCCTCGGGAATCAAGCCGTCGCGAAGTGACTCCGCGCCCAGACGCACCATCTCCTGCGCCTGTTCAAGCAAGAGCAGGCCGCCTTGGCCATCCGCCTCGGCCACCAGCAGGTGGAACGAGTTCGATCCCAAATCATACGCGGCCACCCGCGAGCGCGGTCCCGCGGCCGGTGGCGCTTGTTCCGACTTTCCGATGAATCTCAGAACAGACATCGTCGCGCGTTCTTACCATTGCACCGCTGCGAAGCTGCACATGAATCGTACCACCCGCGCCTGCTTCGGACCGCTCGCGGGCAGCTTCTCCCGCTCCCGTCGCTGCCAGTTACCCGTCGGCGACTTAGCTACGCGCCGCGCTGCGCATCCGTACCGCACAAAAAGTAGTGCAGATTCCGGCAGGCGGCGTAGCATCCGCCAGGATGAAGGAAAGACGCATGGTGCTCAAACCTAACCGGAATTGCATTGGGATTCTCGTCGCACTCGTGATGACCCTTGCGCTCATGGGGCTCGAACCCGGCGCCGCAGCGGCGGGCTTGGACAAAAAGGGTTCGGCCGACGCGAAAAACGCAACCCAGCTCTACAAACAGGGAAGCTACGAAGAGGCCGCGGCGATCTTCCTGCAGTTGAGCGTCGCAAACCCGGGCATGCCGGTCTTCGTGCGCAACCTGGGCGCCTGCTACTACTATCTGCGCCGGCCTGACCCGGCCCTGTCCAATCTGCGCGAGTACCTGCACAAGAAGAAGGACATCGAGCCCGACGATCGCGCCGAAGTTGAAGGCTGGATCACGGAGATGGACAAGCTGCGCCAGTCTGGTTCAGCCCAGACCATGGGTGCGGTTCCGACTGCCGCGCCTGGAACGTTTGCGCCCCCCGCACCGGCTCCGGCGCCCGCAGCCCCGGTCGTGACGCCGGAAGCGCCAGCGGCTCGGGTTGATATGCAGGCCGCTCCTGCGCCATACCCCGCGCCGCAATACGCCCCCGCGCCGCAATACGCCC
>PMJO01000121.1 GCA_003158455.1 Myxococcales bacterium
GAGGGCATCTGGCCGATCGGCCTCTCGATCATCGGCGCCTATTTCGCCGAGGCCATGGTCTCGCGCTATGTTTCCAGACCCTGGATTGAACGGCCCGAGAAGCCCGCACCGGCCCGGCTCCTGGCCCTACTCGCGCTCTGCACTGCCGCGTGTTTTGCCAATCCCTATTTTGCCAACGGTTTCTTGTTCCCGCTCACGCTGTTCCGCGAGGTGAGTATGGCGCATTATTTTAAGGAGGCGATCCTGGAGTTGCGTCCGCCGTTTGCCGAGGGCGACAGCGCCTTCGTGCGCGTCCCGTTTGTGATCATAGCGGTGCTCTCGTGCCTGAGTTTCATCCTGAATTTCCGCAAACTCCGGCCCGCTCATGTTTTGCTGTGGACCGCGTTCCTGTTCCTGGCTTCGCGCGCTACCCGGAATGTCGGGCCGTTCTCGCTCTGCGCGTGTTTTTTCACCGCAATCAATTCAAAATCTCTTTTTGCGCACGCGAATTCCAGGCTCCGGGCCGGTTCGCTCGCCACAGCATCGGCACTTGCGCTTTTCTATTTCATCTCGCTTCCGACGAACAAGTTCTATCAATTGGACAGCAGCACGCGCTACTTCGGTCCCGGCTTCCCCGCGAACTATGAGCTGGAGCGGCCCGTGGACATGCTGAAAGCCTTGGGCTGGAAGGGAAAGATCTGGTGCGACGAGATCTCGGCCGGGTATCTGATCTGGCGCGGCGCGCCGGACTTCAAAGTGTATGTTGACGGCAGACTCGAACTTTACGGCCCGGAGCTGATGCAGGACGCGTTTGAGCGGCGCAGCGACTTCTTCTCTTTCGAGCAGGAGGACTTGCGCTGGAACTTTGACGCAGCGGTTTTCGTGCGCGCCCGGAGCATGGACCAGGGCTCCCTGACTCTGGTCGACAAGCTATACGCGGACCCGCATTGGGCCCTGATCTATCTGGACCCGGCCGCCGCGCTCTACCTGAAAGACACGCCGGAACAGCACGCACTGATCAAGAAATACCGGTAGGGCGTGAAGCCCTTTCGAAGATGGTTTTCCCTGTGTCAGAGGCCCCACGGTGCGGCCGCAAGGTTGCACTGTTCCCTGTCCCACGATGTTCTATATAACGAGGTAGTGGAAGCTCACGAGATGATCGATCCGCCGCACGCAGCATCATCGCGCCTGGGGGAAGCCCTGACCCGCGAGTTGAACCCACGTCAGGTTGAGGCGGTGACCTATCCGGCGCAGCCGCTCCTGGTGATCGCGGGCGCGGGTTCGGGCAAGACCCGCGTGATCACCTGTCGCTTGGCCCGCTTCATCGCCGAGGGCGCGGACTCGCGCCGCGTGCTGGCCGTGACCTTCACCAACAAGGCCGCGCGCGAGATGAAGGAACGCGTGGCGCGCCTGCTCGGCCACGAAGGCAGCGACCTGCCGGGAATGTGGTTGGGCACCTTTCATGGGCTGTCGGCGCGGCTTCTGCGCCTGTACGGCGAGTCGGTGGGCATTCGCAAGGACTTCGTGATCTACGACGCGGATGATCAGCGCCGCCTCATGGCGCGTGTGCTGCACGACCTGAACATCTCGGAAAAGACTTTCCCCGTGCGGCAAGTGGTGGCCATCATCGACCGCGCGCAGAACCAGGGAATCAGCGCGGCCAACTTTGTGGCCTCGGGCCCGCTCGACAAGGTCGTCGCCAGTGCCTACCGCAGCTACGAGGAGCGCCTGGCTGCGGCCAACGCGGTGGACTTCGGCGGCCTCCTGCTCTGGGCTCTGCGCCTGGGTAGCCCCGACAGCACGGTGGCTGCCACCCTGGCCAAGCGGTTCGATCACGTTCTGGTCGACGAGTTCCAGGACACCAACAGCGTGCAGTACCGCCTGGTACGTTTCCTCTCGCGCCAAACCGGCAGCATCACGGTGGTGGGCGACGAGGATCAGTCCATCTACGGCTGGCGGGGGGCCGATATTCGCAACATCCTCGACTTCGAGCGGGACCATCCCGGGGCCGGGGTCATCAAGCTGGAGCAGAACTACCGTTCGACGGCGAACATCCTGCGCGCGGCCAATGCGGTGATTGCACCCAACACCGAACGTCGGCCGAAGCGGCTGTTCACCCAGACCGCCGCCGGAGATCCAGTCGTGGTCTACGAGGGCGAAACCGAACGCGACGAAGCCGAGTACGTTGCCGCGACGGTGCAGGCCGGGTTGGAGCAAGGGGCAGCACCGCGCGATTTTGCGGTTTTCTACCGAACCAACGCGCAGTCACGCGTGCTGGAAGAAGTCCTGCGCACGCACAATCTGCCCTACGTGGTGGTGGGCGGCACGCGCTTCTATGACCGGGCGGAAATCAAGGACATGATCGCCTACCTGCGCGTCTTGCAGAATCCGGACGACACCGTGGGCTTGGCTCGCATCATCAATGTGCCAGCGCGCGGGATTGGCAACAGCACCGTGGATCGCCTGTCGGCGCTGGCGCGCGACCGGGGAGTCGGGCTGCACGCGGCCCTGGAAATCGCCGCTGTCGATGCCGATGTCTTGGGCCAGGGACCACGCCACAAGGTGG
This sequence comes from Myxococcales bacterium, assembly GCA_003158455.1. Classification (GTDB taxonomy): domain Bacteria; phylum Myxococcota_A; class Polyangia; order Fen-1088; family Fen-1088; genus Fen-1137. The sequence goes on from PMJO01000121.1 coordinate 2,546, forward strand.
CGGCCTTCTGCGAGCTTTTGCAATCCTTGCGCGCGGCGCGGGATGTACTGCCGCCCGCGGATCTGGCGGAGAAAGTCCTGGAAGACTCCGGCTATCGCGATCAACTGGCGGCCGAAAACACGGTCGAGGCCGAGGGCCGCCTGGAGAATCTGATGGAAATGATCGCGCAGATGCGTGAGTACGAGCGCGAGGCGGAGGAGCCAACCCTGGCTGACTTCCTGGAACGCATCACCCTGGCGTCCGACGTGGACAGCTACGATCCCGAAAAGGGCGCGGTCGCCCTGATGACCGCGCACACCGCCAAGGGCCTGGAGTTTCCCGAGGTGCTGGTGGTCGGCCTGGAGGAAGGCGTGTTTCCCCATCAGCGCAGCATGGATGATGATTCTGCCGTAGAGGAAGAACGCCGCCTCTGCTACGTGGCGGTCACGCGCGCCATGAAACGTCTGCACCTTTGCCGGGTACGCTGGCGCCGGTTGTCGGGCCAGCAACTGGGCGGCGTGCCCAGTCGCTTTCTCGGCGATCTGCCCGCCGAAGTGATCGACCATGTGATCGCGCCGCGGCCGGCGTACCTCGACGAGAAGACCGACGGGGCTGGCCCCTGGCAGGGTCGCTGGAGCCGGGGTGAGCCGCCCCGGGCGGCGCGCGCGCAGGGTTCCGGCCGCCCGGCGCCTGCGGCCCCGCCCGGCACCATCACCCGGCACTACGACCCAGGTATGGCGCGCGGAGAAGAGGGCGAACTGGGTCTGCGCGTGGGAGGCAAGCTAAAACACGCAAAATTCGGGTTGGGCGAGGTACGCGCCTGGCAGTCCGTGGGCGACGATTTCAAGGTGACCATCCGCTTCGCCAGCGTGGGCGTCAAAACCGTGATGGCGAAGTTCCTGCAACGACTGTAGCGTCGCTCAACCCACATGGCGTCCGCAAGAACCAGACTCGAGACGAACCGACAGATGGTCGAGGCGGCCTTCGTGTGCGATCTAGTGCGCGTGCGCGAGTTGTTGGCGGAAGGCGCGGACCCGAACGCGCGCGACGACGAGGGCCGTGCGCCCTTGCACCAGGCGGTGCTGGGCAACAGCGTCGGACTGATGGGGCTGCTCTTGGAAGCCAAGGCCGACGTGAACGCGGTTGACGAACATGGCTGGACGCCGCTGCACTTTGCCGCCCAGGAATATCTGCCGGTGATTGCACGCATCCTGTTGGCCAAGGGAGCTGACCCGAACGCACGCGACGACGAGGGCTGCTCGGTCCTGTGGCGCGCGGTCTTTTCCGCCGGGGGTCAATTCGACCTCATCCGTCTTCTGCAAGAAAACGGCGCGCGGGACGATCTGGCGAACCTGGAGGGTGTGACCCCGCGGGCACTGGCGGAACGATTGGGCTTGACGGTCTTCACTGCGAGCTGAACCGACAGTCCTCTCGCGTCCGCCGGACGAAAAGAATCCCGGCGCCAGTTCCCGCGCCCAAGAGAAGCAAGAGCACGATCCATCCCGGGATTCGATACTTGCTCGTCTCGTAGAGCCAATGGTCCATACGTGCCCGCTCGTAGGTAGCCTTGGCGTCGACGTTGAGGCGGGTGTGGCGCCGCCAGGGCGCATCCTGCGAAGCACGTTTCCAGTCGTGGCCAAAGGGCACGTGCCGGATCAGCCAGAGATGACCGAGGATGGGCTGGAACGGGCCCAGCCAGACCGTGGGATAGGTGTCCTCAAAACAGCCTTCGCAGTACCCGCCCTTGTCAGCAGTCACGGATGCACTTCGATTGGGCTGACCAAGCCACTTGGTGCGCGCGTCGAGGCCGATGCGAATGAAATGGTCCCAGTAGAAGGCGTTGCCTAGCAGTTGCACGCAGAGGCCGACGACCAGCAACCCAACCGCTAGCCAGCGCCCAGGCCGGCGCGCGGCGGAAAAGAAACTGATGGCAGGAAGCAACAGCACGGGAACCGCGAAGACCGCGTAGCGCGGTCCCCAAGCCCAGTCGCCCGGCCAGGCAGGATAGCAGCAGTACAGAAGGACGACCGGCGCGACAGTGGCGAGCATGGCCAGCACCGTCCAGCGATGGCTGCGCCAGAAGCTGGGAAAACCGAGCAGGGCGAGGACCAGCGCTGGGGTGTACAGGAAGAGGCTCTTGCCCGGCGAAAACAGGAAGCCCCACAGGCTAACCAGGACATTCTCCACCATCACGTCGCCGACCTTGAGGTAACCCGTCTTCATTATCGAGCCGAAGCGGAGATAGTTGTAGAGCAAGGCCAGAAGCAGTCCGGGCAAAAACCCCAAGGCTGCTCGGCCAAGGGGCGCGGCCAACGAACGCAGGGCTTTCCGGTGCGCCAGCACGACCAGGAGCAAGGCGCCGGGAAACGACAGGGCGTAGATGTACTTCGTGTTGAGCAGCAGGCCGGCCCACAGACCCGTGCGCAGGCCAGTGCGGCGATCGGGCCGCTGCAGAAACTGGGAAAAATCGAGGAAGAAACCGGTGAACGCAGCGATTTGGCTGATCTCGCTGAACGGGGAGCGGGCGTAGACCCAGACTATGCTTGTCGTCGCCAGCAGAATCGCCGCGACACCAGCCAAAGGCGGCGAGGCGCCGTGGCGCAGGCAGAGGCGGAAGAACAGCCACGCCACCAGTCCGCCCAGCAGGGTGCCAGCCAAGTGGCACGCGAAGATCGCTGACAAATGCGCCAGTTCCGGGACAGGGTGGAGACGCCAGAGGGCACTGCGAAAGGCTGCACCCGGCAGGTGCAGCAGGGACGGGATCCAGGGTTGAGCCGCATAGAACTTGCCCCCGCGGCCCGGCGGCGCATCCGAGGGCCAGCGAACGGGCACCGAGATCCCCTGCAGGTTGACCATGGACTCGGCCACCTCGTAGATCGGCCGGGCGTCGCCCCAAGGCACCTCGCGACTCATGGACGCGAAGTAGAGACAGGTCACAGCGATGAACAGGTACACGCCCGGGCGCCAGCCCGAGACCGCAAGAATCGCTCGGCGGAGCAGGCCCATTTCTTGATCCGGGCCTGGCTTGCGCAGAATGACGGGGCGGTTCACCCGGGCAAGAATGCCCTTTCACCCTGGCTGGGTCCAGTTCTGGCTGGGTCCAGTTTCTAGCCAGGTTGGCCTTCACCGCAGGACGCTGAGCCGGCTGCTGCGCTTTCCCGTCCCCGGGTCGGGCAGGTTGAGCACCGATAGCGCGCAGGCCACCTGCTGGGCGATGCTGATGAACAGATGGGCAACCGGCGAGGTCGGCTCGGCCAGTACCACGGGACGGCCTGCATCGCCACCACCGCGCACCCCGGGCAGAAGCGGTACTTCACCCAAGAAGCGCACGCCTTCGCGTTCGGCCAACCTGCGCCCCCCGCCGCGCGAGAAGATCTCGTCGCGGTGCCCGCAAGACGGGCAAAGGTAGTAGCTCATGTTCTCGACCACGCCCAGCACCGGAACTTGCACCTTCTTCCACATGGCCATCGCCTTCTCGACGTCGAGGATGGAAACCTCCTGTGGCGTGGTGACCATGACCGCGCCGGTCACGGGAATGAGCTGCGACAGCGAAAGCTGCGTGTCGCCGGTTCCGGGTGGCAGATCGACCACCAGATAGTCCAGCTCGCCCCACTCGACGTCGTCGAGAAACTGCTGCAGCAGCTTGTGCACCATGGGCCCGCGCCAGATGATGGCGGTGCCGCGCTCGACGAAGAAGCCCACTGACACCACCTGGATGCCGTGGTGGACCGCGGGCTTGATCTTCTGGCCCGCGCCGATATCCGGTGGCACCTCGGGGTTGCCCATCATCTGCGGGATGGAAGGCCCGAACACATCGGCGTCGAGCAGGCCCACCCTCGCTCCTTGCTGGTGCAGGGCTGCGGCCAGGTTGGTGGCCACGGTGGACTTGCCCACGCCCCCCTTGCCCGCCGCAATTGCGATGATGTTGCGGACGCCCGCCAGCCTTTCTCGCTGCGGGCCTGCTCGCCGCGCCACCTCGGCCGAGAAGACGATTTCGACGTCGCCCACGCCGCGGAGTCGTCCCACCGCCTCGCGGACCGACGCCGCGATCGCGTCGCGCGAGGGGCAGGCAGGGGTGGTCAACTGGAGGTTGATGCTAACCTTGCCGCCGTCGATGCTCACCTCGCGCAGCATGTCCGCAGCCTGCAAGCTGCGGCCGAGCGCCGGGTCTTTGACTTGGGCTAGGGCCGCGTGGACTTCTTCGACGGTAGAAATGATGATCTCCTTTGCGGAAGCTCTTCTGACAGGCGGAACTAGCCCTTGCCGGACTTGGGTACCGCCCGCAGCACAGCTATCGGGTCGGGCGCATTAGTTCCGTGCGCATCGGGATGGTGGCCCATTTTGTGGCGCTTGACTGCCAGGTAGCCTGCGTTGTGCTGGTTTTCGCCTACCCAGTGTGAGACTCGGTCCACCACCTTCACGCCGGCGTCTTCAAGTCCCTTGACCTTGAGTGGGTTGTTGGTCATGAGCCGCACCGAGAGCACGCCCAAATCACGCAGGATGGCGCCGGCAATGTCGTAGGAACGTTCGTCGGCTTCGAAGCCCAGTGCCAGATTTGCCTCCACCGTGTCGGCGCCGCCCGACTGCAGGGCGTAGGCGCGGATCTTGTTGCCTAGCCCGATGCCGCGGCCCTCCTGCCGAAGATAGACCAGCACACCAGCGCCCTCGGCCGCGATCTTCTCCAGCGCCACGTGAAACTGTTCGCGGCAGTCGCACTTGAGCGACCCCATCACCTCCGAGGTCCAGCACTCGGAATGCACGCGGGTCAGTACCTGGCCCTTGCCTTGGATGGGGCCGCGCACGATGGCCATGTGCTCCTGACAGGGGCCGACTGCGCTCGCCCCGTTCTTGTCGCCTGCCTCGTGATAGACGAAGAGGCGAAACGGTCCGTGGACCGTCGGTAGATCGGCTTCGGCATATCGGACGAGCTTCATGGAAGTGAAGTGGGTGCAGTGGCTAAGCTACGAATGGGATCTGGGGTTGTCAACGCACGCGCACGGCTGCGCGGGAGGCCCGCAGCGGCTCCAGAGACTGGGCGTGCGCGCTGCTGCGGCTTGCTTGCCCCGTCGGCGGATGTCATTCTTTCTATTGAGATGACCGTTCTGACCATCTTGCATTTTCCCGACCAGCGCCTGCGTGAGACGTCGCGCGACATTACTAGTTTTGATGACAACCTGAAGCGTTTGGTGGCGGATATGGCGGATACTATGTACTTGGCAGAGGGCGCCGGACTGTCAGCCATCCAGGTCGGGGTTCCGCTGCGACTCTTCCTGGTCGACCCCGAGGTGGCAGGGCGTCTGGCCACCGATCCGCCCATGGTTTTCATCAATCCCGAGATCGTCCGCTTGTCCGAGGAGGCGCAGACCGGGGACGAGGGCTGTCTGTCGTTTCCGGGGATATTCGTACCGGTGAAGCGGGCCATGACCGCCGAGTTCAAGGCGCTCGACGTTGAGGGCAAGCCCTTCACGGTCGAGGGCAGCGGCCTCTTCGCACGGGCGATGCAGCACGAATACGACCATCTTGTGGGCCGCTTGCTGATTGACATGGTGGGTCCGGTCAAGCGTCAGATCATCAAACGCAAGATGCGCAAGGAAGCCGAGGTCGAGGCGCCTTGAAGCGAGCAGCACCGACCCAGGATGCGGCATAGTGCCCACCCTGGTGTTGTCGCAGATCAGCTTCGAGGGGCGCCACGGTGCGACCCCAGCGGAGCGCCGGTCGCTGCGCCGGTTCGAAGTGGACGTCGAGATCGATGCGCCGCTGGAGACCGCCCAGTCCACCGATCGTCTGCATGACACCATCGACTACCGGCAGGTGGCCGAGATCATCGTGGAGATCGGGACGGGCAAGACCCACCATCTTCTGGAAGCCCTGGCTCGCCACATGATCGACGCACTCGCGGCGCATCTTCCCGGGGTTGCCTTGCGCCTCGAACTGCGCAAGCTCAACCCACCCGATTGCCCCGGCCAGCCGACCTGTGCTGCGATACGAATGGCGTATTCCCCGTCCTAGGGCCGCTGACGGTGCCGTCCGGACGGCACCGTCCACGGGTCGGATCGCGTGGGCGCAGAATTCGCCTTCGGGTGCCGGCCGACAAGCCGGCCCGATGACGAAGGCCCTTCGGGCGCTCGGACCATACCCACCCTGCACCCGCCGCCGCGGCTTCGCCGCGCCTTCGCCGGCGCGACTAGCGACGGACTACCCACCCTGCCCACCCCGCGGCTTCGCCGCGCGCGTCGCCGGAGCGGAGCATACATCGGTATGTGAGCACCGGAGCGCAGCGACGGCACAGTCAGCGGGCCGGATCGCGTCGGCGAAGGCGGGCTTCGCCCGCCAGAGCCAGAGCGCGGGAGGTGCGGAACCCTCCCAGGGTTCCGCAATAGATCGTCGGCCGGCGGTGAATCGAAGAACCGAGTGAGTCTTGCTACTCGTCGCGGCTGACGCCGCCGCGCAGGGCCTTCTTGGCGCCTTGGGCACGCTTGTCAGCCAGCATGCGCTTCTTGGCCCGGCGTGAGCGGCGCCGCTTCTGGCGGCGAATGCGCTCGCTCTCCTGCTGTTGCTGACTTTGCCGTCCCAGCCGCTCGGCCTCGATCCGGTCGGCCAGTAGCTTGCGCGCGAGGTAGCGATTGAGTCCCTGCGAGCGTTCCTGCTGGCACTTGACGGAAGTTCCGGTGGGCCGGTGTACCAGCACCACGCAGGTCGCCACCTTGTTCACGTTCTGCCCACCCTTGCCGCCGGAACGGACGAAGCTTTCGTCCAAGTCCTCCTCCTGGATCTGCAGCGCCGCCATACGCAGACGCAGGGCGTTCGCCTTGTCCAACGAAACCGGAAACAAGGCCCCGCTGTTGCTCACCTCTCGTCCTCGTCTTCGTCGGCCTCGTCTTCGTCGCCATCGGTCATCCTGACGTCCTCCCAAAAACGGTCCCACGCCTCACTGGTCGAGGTCAGCGCAATGGCCATGCCCGGCGACAAGCTGCCCTCGTGGCTGCCCTCCAGGTCGGAGAAACAGCGCACGACCACGCCCACGGCAAACACCGCCTCGCCGCGCGGGCCGAGCACGCGCACGCGCAGCAGAGTTCCCACCCGTCGGGTCTCTGGAGACGCCACGAAAACGCCGCCCCGGCTTACGTCCACACTGCGGCCCAAGAAACCGCTGACCATGTCCGCAAGCTGCAGCCGCACCTGGATCGGATTGCGGCGCGAGGCGCGCCGTTCTTGCAGGACTGGCGAAGCGGGTTCTTTGGGGGACACGTGCGCTACTCCGCGGGCGCGCCGGCAGCGCCACGACCCTTGCTGGCGTCTGCAGATCGGCCGGCCAGAACCTCTTTGAGAAAACTCTTGGCCTCCTTGTCCCAGGCATCGCCAAACGTCTGGGCATAGCCCACGGCTTCCTCGCGGCTGCCGGCGGCGGCTGCACCCAGGTTGGTCGCTTGCCCGGGGACGCGGCCCAGCAGCGCGGCGCCGAAATGGGAATTGGCAGCAAGAGCCTGCAGCATCGCAGCCTGCGCTGCAGCCCGATCACCTGCGGCAAACTGGGCCAGGCCCAGGCTGAGCAATGCGCGGCCGGCCCCGGCTTCTGACTTGCTGGCCACCTGCAGGACCTGCGCGGCGTCCGCCGGCCGCTTGAGCTTGAGAAGTGCGGCGCCGGCGATGAGACGAGCCTCGGTGCCCACCGCGGCCTGGTCCACCGAATACACGCGCTCGAGATCCACCAGAGCATCCTGGTAGCGTTCCTGGTCGAAGGCCAGACAACCGAGAGCGTGGCTGGCGCGCAGGTAGGCCTGTGCCTCCTTGCGGGAAAAGGCATCCTTGGCGCCCGACTCGCGCAGCTCGGTGGCCAATTTTTCGGAGACGCGCAGAACCTCGTTGAACTCCTTGCGCGCGGCATCCTGATCACCCGAGCGCAGGCGTGCCAGGCCGATGGCAACCAGGGCGTCCGGCCAGTCAGGCTTGAGGCTCAGGGCAGCCCGGAATTCCTTCTCGGCGGCCGCGGGCCTGCGCTGTTCAAAAAGCCGCCAGCCCGCAGCGAGCATCTCTTCCGGGTCAGGCGCCTGGGGCGGTACCAAGGCGGCCGCCTCGTCGGCCGCTAGGTGGCACTTTTTGTACTTCTTGCCGGAGTCGCAGAAGCAAGGATCATTGCGTCCGGTGTTGGCCAGACGGGCGTGTGCGGCTTCAACCTCTTCGTCTCGTTGCGTTCTCGTGGGCTTCGCAGTCACGGTAGTAGTCTACCGATCATGGCGGCCATCCGACAGCAAGAAGTCTACTGGTGCCGCTTCTCAAGAATTCGCAGCTGGTTCTGGTCGCGGGTTCCGGGACCGGGGCCGGATCCGGTTCCGGAGCCGGATCCGGCCTTCCAGCTCCGGCCATCGGCCTCCGAATCCGCCGCCGCCAATCCGGCCGCTCAACCAGCTACGAACTTGCGAGAGGCGGCACTAGCGTCCGAACGGACTCAACCGGTTGACTTCGGCTTGCAGGCGCGAGAGCACGGCCTTGTCCACGTCAGACAGGCGAACACCGAGTCGGTGCTCTTGCTTGGCCACGACCTTGCCTTTGCCGCTGAACAGCGAAAGACCTTCGAAACTCTCGATCACCACGTCGAAGACCGCGCCCAAGGGCACGTTCTCTTCGCAGGGAACTACGAATCCGCCCAGGCGGATGTTGAGCAGGGGGTTGTTGGTGAAGTAGCCAACCGTCGCGGGCGTGAGCTTGACGTGCAGGTCACGTCCACTGACCAGCAGGCCGGGTTGCAGGGTAGTGGCGCCGCGCAAGGCGCTGAACCGGCCTGACCCCGTGGGGCTGGGGGATGGTGAGCCCGCGGACGCGCCGGCAAAGTCGAGCGAAACCGCCGGCGATCGTCCCTCCTCTTCGTTCACGTGAACGATGCGATCCAGAAACCGGCGGGCTTCCTCGTCGAGCTCGCGGAAACGCACGCCCATACCCGCGTTTGGCGTGCCGGCGACGCGCACAACCTCGCCCTTGCCCCGCAGCAACGACAAACCATCGGCCAGCGCCAATTCGAAGTCGATGATGGTCCCCACCGGTCGCGGATCAGCACAAGCCAAGAACATGCCGGAACGGCTGATGTTGACCGACTGGGTCTGGTGAAAATCGAGGATGCTTTCGTAGCGGACCCTCACGGTTGCGTTGACCGCCACCCGAGGATCGCGCGCTTGCTGGTCAACGCGCTGCGGGCCGCCTTCCGACACGAAGAACGAACCTGTAGGTCGCCGCACGTACTGCTCGCCGGCTATGGGAATGGCCCCGGTCGTGCGGCGCCCCTTGTCGTCAGGCATGGCGAGCTGTCACGTCTTGGGTGCCACGAACTCGGGCGGGTTGCGGCCTCCCGCACCGAAGAAGAACTGTTCGGCCTGTTCCAGGAGAACCTGCTGCCCCACCGCGGAGGTTAGGTCGAGGCGGAACTCGTTGACGATCCGCTTGGAGTATTCGATCCACTCCATCCACGCCTGTTGCGAGACGTGGTCGTAGATCCTTTGTCCCAGTTCGTTGTTGAATGGCTTGTAGGCCACCCCGGGCAAGTCCTGCCCGAGTCTTGCGCATCTAACCATGCGAGGCATTTGGTGCGACTCTTCTCCTGAACGGATTATTGTAGCACCATCGTCCGCCACCATGTGGGCACTGTCCTTCCGCCCGGCGCGCCGACTCTCCATGCCCCGGGGACAACGAGAAAGGTCCCGAGTACCCGGTCGACCAGCTACCGTTGCTCCCTTCCGGGCCTGGCGGGGTTCGCAAGTGTTCCGTCACCCGGGACCAGCCCTCCTTTTGGCATAGGCCGCGCCCGCGCGCCAGGGGGATCTGACGGCGGCGCTACCGCGTGTCGGTTTCGATCCCCTGGCGCTTGAGGAAGTCGACGTAGTACTCAACCGGTTGCCGTTCGAGCAACTCGCCACGCTCGATGGCGTCCTCGCACAGCTTGCGCAGCTCGCCCACCCGGCGCGAGGGAGGGATGGCGAAGGCGTCCATGATGGCGTTGCCCACTCCCGGCGGCAAAGGTGGCATGCGGGCATCGAGTTCGCGCACGACCGCGATTCGTTGCAACAGCGCCTCGATGTTGCGGGCCGCTTCTTGGCGCCGGCCGGGCCGAGCTGAGGTGACATCGGCCCGCGATAGCTCGATGAGATCGGCGAGCGCGTCTCCCATCTCGCGATCGAAGCGGCGTACGGCTGCGTCGGTCCATTCCGACTCGTAGGCGTTGGCGCGCAGGTGGTTGACGATGAGAAAGCGGATGCGCTTGCGATCGTCGCGGGCAAAGCCAAGGCGACGGGCCAGAGTGTCGAACAGGCGGGCGCCCACCTCGGCGTGGCGGTGGAAGGTGACCTTGCCGTCGCTCAGCATGACCCGGGTGGCCACCTTGCCGATGTCGTGCAACAGGGCGGCCCAGCGCACGATAGGCTGCGCCGGTGACTGCATGACTACCTGCTTGGTGTGTTCCCACACGTCTTTGTGCCGGCGTCCTGCTTCTTGCGAGAAGTCAACTGTCGCATCCAGCTCGGGCAGTACCTGCGGAAGCACGCCTGCCTCGTGCAGCCACTGCAGACCGTCGTCGGCGTGCGGGGCGGTGATGAGCTTCTCCAGTGCGCTGCGCACCTGATCCGGAGGCGACGATCCTACTAGGCCGGCCACCGCGCGCGCTGCCTCGGTGATTTCTGCCGGAAGAGAACCACCGCTCTCGGCCAATCGACAGGCGACGTCGAGGACTGCCGTGGGCGTGGCACCAAACGGCACCACCTCGGAACTGCGCGCCATCCGGATTTCCGTCCTAGTGAGGAGTGATCTTCTTCTTGTCCTGGTCCCACTTCCGCTGCAGGTGGTCCAGGATAGGCTGGGCCTGCTTGAGCCGTCCCTCCAGGCTCTTCTCACTAATCGGGTAGTTGGTGCCGAACTTCATTGCTTCGTCATAGAGCAGGGTGCCGACTTCCTCGTCGTCGACGAACATGGGGATCTTCTTGCGTGCGTACACAGCTTTGCCTAAAACCGCCCAACGGCTGTCGAGCCAGGCGATCAGGTCCTTGCCGCAAGCCCGACCGAGCAACTCCAGCTCCTGGGCTAGGCGGCTGAGATCTTCGGCGAAACGTTCCCGGAACGCCGGCGCTCCCTCGGCCGCTTCGGTCAAGATGTGGCGCAGGGCCAGGCGCAGGACCAGCACGTCCTCGCTGTGGCGGATGTAGGGCTCAACGTTGCCATCGCGGGGCGCGATGATATGCACGGCCGCAGCCGCCGCGACTTCGCGTGCGCTGTGGTCCAAGTCAGGGTCGGACACCGCTTCGAGCAGGATCTTGAGGTCGAAGGGGAGCGAACCCAGGGCCCGCGCAAGAGTATCGAGAAAACTGCGCTCTAGGTCCTTCTCCATTGTCGTCACAGGGCACGGGGTTCTTGGGGATTATTCCGCCAGGCCCGGTCGGACCTGGGGATGGTCAACGGGTGGCATACTACCTAATTCTCAGCCGATTGACAGGGGGCTGCCGCCGCGACAATCACAATAGCCGCAAGATGTCGTGGGCAGATGGATCCCTTGCCAGGGGCAAGTCTACAACGCACAAAATCAGCGCCAAGGGGCTTGCCAGCCCTTGCCTCCGCCTGCCGCTTGACCGAATCTTGAGTCATGAAGATCACCCTACGTGAAGCCAGAGACGAGGCGCGTCGTTATCGTCGCAACGGCGATCACTTGCGCGCCCTGCGCGCCTACCAGAGGATCCTGGCAGCGCTCCCGCTTGACTATGAAACTCGGTTTGCTATCGCGGACGTGCTTGCGGAAGCCGGGCAGACCGACGCGGCGGCCGAAGTCTACCGGAGCGTGGCCATCCACGATCTGCGCGCCGGCCACCCCTTGCCGGCCATCGTGGCCGCCCATGCCCTGGGCAAGCTGGGCCGGCCGGTGGACGACATCCAAGCCCTGTTGGTCAGAACCTACGCCTCGGGTTCGCCACAGCTTGCGCGTTTTGCGGTACGGCCGGCGCCGGTGGATCCGTCGACCATGCTGGAAATCGGGGATATCACCCACACCGGTTCTTTGGCCCACGTGGTCGAACAGGCGCACAAGACTGCGCTCGATCTCTCGGTTTTCGTGGGCTATCAGGAGCAGTATCACCCGTTGCCCTTCCTGTCCGAGATGGGCCCTGAGTCGTTCCAGGCGATGCTGCACTCGCTGACCGTGCTCCGTCTCACCGATGGCCAATTCGTCGTGCGACAAGGAGATACGGGCGACTCGCTCTTCCTGGTGGCCGCTGGCGAGCTGCGAGTCGTTGTCAACACGCCGGCGGGGCCAAAGGATGTGGCGCGCCTGTTCGAGAACACGCTCTTCGGAGAGATGGCGCTCATCACTGGCCAGCCGCGCACCGCCTCGGTAGTCGCGGCGGGCGAAGCCGATGTCATCGGGGTTAGCAAGGCGGCGTTGGGCCATGTGATGGCGAAGCTGCCCGCCATCAGCGCGGTGCTCGACCGATTCTCGCGCGAGCGCTTGATCAAGAACCTACTGCAGACATCGCCGCTCTTCGTGCCGTTCTCCAAGTCCCAGCAGGGCGATCTGCTTCGTCGCTTCGAGGGCCTTGAGGTCGAGGCTGGGGCCGAGCTGATCCGCGAGGGCGAGCGGGGCCGGGGCCTCTTTCTCGTGCTGGGCGGCGAGGTGGAGGTGGTTGCGAAAGCGGACACCGCCGAATCCGTGTCGCTCGCGCGTCTCAGACCAGGCGAGATTTTTGGTGAGATGTCGCTGGTCACCGATCAGCCCACCTCGGCCACGGTGCGCGCCACCATGCGCACCTCCGTGCTCTTCCTGGCGCGCGAATACGTAGAACGACTGGCCGAGGCCATTCCGCAGGTACAAGCCTACTTCGAGCAGGTGGCGCTCAACCGGGCGCGCGACAACACCCTGCGCTTCGACCGGGGCGCTCTGCCCACCGAAGTCATCGAGGTTGACCTGTCCGACGTGATTCCGGTCTAGAAATCGAGGACCGAAAGGATCTCGTCCCTATCGGGTCGGCGCGCCCCGGCGGGTCGCGTTCGGGGCAGGGTGATGCGCAGGGGTATCCGCAGGCAACGCTTCCGCTCCGCAAGTGCGATGGCCAGCGCCTCATTGATGATTTGACTGACCGAAACGCCCTCTTTTCTGCGGATGCGCTCCACCTCACAAAGGAGGGCAGGCTCGATGTCAACCTGTTTGCGCGGCATGTATGGCCTCCTTCTCCCTGGTCGGGTCCATATGGTCAGCGGCCTGGCTCAAGGCCGCGGGCTGTCGATTCGGATGGGAACCCTCAAAGGGTTCGCTCCGCCCTTCGNNCCTCCCCGCTCGCTTCGCTCGGCCGCGCGCGATGGTCCGCCGCCGGCGAGGGCGGGCGGGGTGGGCTGTCCGTCCCGAAGGCCGGCGGGCTTCCCACGCGACAACTTGGCAAATGCCTGAGCGCGGATGCGCGGGTCGGGGTTCCGCAAAGAGCGGATTAGCCCATCGTGGGCCAAGCGAACAGCACTGCGCCGTTCGCTTGCCGATGGGCCGTCGATTCCGGCTGCGGCCGGCGGTGGCGTGCTAGTCGCTTGTTCCGCGGGTAGATGCGCATCTACCGACGAGGCTTGGCCGGCCACAGAGGTGCGCTGAAGGAGGGCTGCGCTGGTTGCGCGCCCAGCCAAGGTCTGGTCGCGTTTGGACCAGAAGCGGTACACCCGCTCGGCCCGGGCGATGTTGATCTTGGCTTCGGTGACGAGATCCACGGCCGTGCGCAGCCGTCCAGACGGCGTCGGCTGTCGCAAAAGTGCGATCAGATCGGCGTCCGTCCAGCGTCCAGGCGTGGGACGAGGCGTGGAATCGAACTCGGCCCTCAGTGCCAGCACCTCGGCCTCGGGGTAGAAGGCCGTGCCCATTCGGCCGCGTACGGCGTGCAGTCGGCCGTCGCGCTCGAACTGACGGACCTTGAATTCACTGCGCAGGCCGAGCTGGATGGCCGCTTGCTGCCTGGTCAAGTATCCCTCGCAGCCGGCGGGCGGCCTAACTGTCTTGCGTCCTGGCGACATAGGGCAACCTATCTGCACCGACGGTATCCCCGTGATGGAGGTCAGCAAGTTTTTCACATCAGACTCGCCATCAGACCGCTATCGGACACCTATCGGTCCTTCATCAGAGCCCTATCGGACTCTCATCAAGCTTTCAATCAGGCTTGTCATCAAGGCTATCCCAATGAAACTACGGCAGTATTTCCCGCGGGCGAGGATTGCCGCCTGCTCCTCCAGGCCGATCCAGCTGTGGGTTCAGTGCTCGAGAATGGGCTCTCGGTCGACGCAGTTCGTAAATGATCTTTGCCTTCGCGCTCAGGCGCCGCTAGGCTAGAGGAGGTTTCGTCCATGAAATCCTTGGGCCGCATGGCCATCGTCTTGACGTTGTCGGCTCTGCTGTCGGGCCTAGCCCTGGCCGGGCCCCGATCGGGCGGAAGTTTCAGCGGCCGTAGCGGTTTTCGCTCGGGCGCAGGCAGCCTCTCGCGCGGCTACCAATCAGGACGCGGTGGTGGCTCCAGTTTCTTCTTCTTCCCGGGCTTCGGCTGGGGGTTGGGCGGCTACGGCGGCGGCCTCGGTTTTATGGGTAGCCTCGTCCTCCTGGGAGTCGTCGGCCTCGGTACAGTCGCCGTCATGCGCGCCATTCGTCGGGCTGCTCGCCGGGGCGCACCCGGCGCTTGGTCTGACGGTGACGTGGATGAGGGAACGGATGAATCGTACGTCTACAAGGTCCAGTTCGGCCTTGGGCGTTCGGCTCGCGGGATTCAGGGGCGGCTGGCCGACTTCGCCAGCGAGGGCGATACGGCCAGCGAAGCTGGCCTAGCCGAGCTTCTCCATCAGACTGCGCTTGAGCTGCTGCGTGAGAAAGACTCCATCCGCTACGGTCTCGCTGAAGCAAGCGGACCCATGAGCATGACCAATGGTGAAACCAAGCTGAATGCCGCTGCCATGGCGGAGCGCGCCCGTTTCGAGGTGGAGCGCATTCGCGGCGCCGGCGGTTCGGTGCGCCGCGCGCAAGCGGCCGCGGCCGTGGGAACAGAGGCTCTGGAATATCTGGTCGTGACCGTACTTGTGGCCACCCGGGTTCCGCTCGCACGCGTGCGGGCATCCAGCGACCGCGAAAGCCTGGAGACCGCACTGCGCGAGTTCGGGGCAGTTCCGCCCCAGGCTCTGCTGGGCCTTGAAGTGGTGTGGACTCCTGCCGATCCTGAGGATTCGCTTACCGAAACGGACCTGATGACCACCTACCCCGAGCTAAGGAGCCTGTAGAGAATGCCACCCATGGTGCCCATACCCCTTTGGCGGTTGGTTCTTGACGCGTCGGTTCTTGGCTTGGCAGGAATCGCGATGCTCATCATCGGCTACTACATCTGGGAGCTGGTCACTCCCTACAACCTGCGTCGCGAGCTGCAAGAGAACAAGAACCTGGCGGTCGCGGTCGTGGTGGCGGCCTTCATCGTGGGAATGGCCATCGTGATCGGGGCTGCGTTGATCTTGATCAAGTAGCATCTCAGAGCGCGCTTGATCCGTATCGAGGCTGCGGCTAGAGTCGATCCCGGCGAGGCACCCGTACTCCCATGCAGAAACTCCTCATCGAGGATGACGAAGGTCGGAGCGTTGTCGTTCCGCTAGTCCGTGACGAGATCACGATCGGCCGGAAGGAAGGCAACACCATCCGTCTGAGCGAGCAGAACGTCTCGCGGAACCACGCACGGCTGGTGCGCCGCCAAGGCTCACTGCTGCTGGAGGACCTATCCAGCTACAACGGCACCAAGCTCAACGGCGCGGCTGTGTCGGCGCCTGCCTCGCTCAAGGATGGCGACGTCATCCTCATCGGCGACTATCGGATGGCTATAAAAGAGGATCGGCCCAGTGCCGCCATGGCTGTCTCTGTGCATGCACCCGCTGCCGCCGCCACGCCCGGACCGCGGGCTGGGGCCGCCGCTGGGCCAGCGGCCGAGGTGCGCGATGCCCTCGAAGCGCAACCGACGATTCCGCTGCACAGCTTGGCCGACGAAGCCCCGCTATCTGAGTCCGCTTCTCCGCCCGCGCGCCTGGTCATCGTTGGCCGGTTCATGCAGGGACGCGAGTTCATCCTCGACCGCTCATCCTTGGTTATTGGACGCACGCCCGAGAACGATATCGTCATCGAGCACAAGTCCATCTCCCGCCACCACGCCCGCGTCGTGCGCGAAGGCAACCAGTACTATGCCGTGGACCTGGAAAGCGCCAACGGCGTGCGCGTGAACGGGGTGGACCGCGATCGCGTGCTGCTCAGCACGGGTGACGAGATTGAGCTTGGGCAGGTGCAACTGCGTTTCGTCACCGGCGAGGGCGGGGCCGAGTTCGAAGCAGGACTCGGCCGTCCGGCCAAACGCAAGCGCTTCGGGATCATGGTCGGGGGCGTGGTGGTTCTGGCATTGGTTCTCACCTTTGCGCTCTCGGGACGGTCGCGGCGATCCCGACGGCCTGCTCCGCCTGCGCCGCCGGTCGCCGTCCAGCCAGTGCCGGCTCCGCCGCCACCGGCGCCCAAAGAGACGCTGGCGGATCTCTTGGCCGCTGCGAAGTCGGCGCAGGCAAGCGAGAAGTGGGATGAGGCTCTGGCTGCCGCCAGCAAAGCGGTGGCTGCGGCTCCTGATTCGAGCGAGGCGGCTGAATTGCGCAAGCTCGCCGAGGACGAGAAGGGCAATGCCGAGCGCTTCGCCAGCTTGAAGGAGGCGGCCGACAACTCGAACTTGGAGGCAGTTCTGCGCGGGGCGGGCGAGATTCCGGCGACGAGCGTGTACAAGGAGCGCGCAGCGGCCCTCCAGACATCCGCTCGCACCGACTACATCAAACTGCACGTGGATGCGGCGTCGAACAAGGCGAGCGTGGGCGCCTGCGACGAGGCCAAGCAGGAGGCCGATTTGGTGCTAGCTGTCGATAGCACCAACAAGACCGCGCGCTGGATCCTCGGCCGTTGCGCGGCGCTTGCGAAGAAAGCCGGCCAGCGGCCCGAGGCGGTGAAGGCGACGCAAGCGCCCAAACCTGTGGCGACTACGCCAAAGCCCAAGCCGGTGGCCGCTGCCCTGCAACCCAAGCCGGCGGCCGCTGCCCCACAGCCAAGACCCACCCCTGCACCTGCTGCCCAGACCGAACCCAGCACGGACCCCGACAAGCTTATCCAACAGGCCCGCGAGGCGTGGCTGCGCGGTCAGTACGTCTTGGCCGTCGATTCCGCGCGCAGGGCCTTGCGGGCCAAGCCAGGTCTTACCAGCGCCTACCAGATCATAGCGATCTGTTCGTGCTCGCTGCACCTTGCCGACGACGCCATGCGCGCATATGAGAAGCTCGACGACCGCAACAAGCAGCTTGTGCGCTCCGCCTGCCAGAAGAACGGCATTTCCTTCTAGGAGCCGAGCCTGGGTCGACACGGCGCCAAGCAGCACGCGCTAGCCCTGCAGTCCACGAGACGACGTTCTTGGCCACCATGAAAGATGCGGCACGGTCTTGCCGCGCTTTGTGCTACAGTTGTTTTTCTTACTCATGACGTCGGACTTGGGGCCGCACATCAAGCTGGTGGCAGCCGTTATCGAGCGTGAAGGCCGCTATCTCATCACGCAACGACGGCCGACGGCGGTGCTACCGGGCCTGTGGGAGTTTCCGGGCGGCAAGGTCGAGCCCGGCGAGTCGGACGAGTCCGCGCTCAAGCGCGAGATGCGCGAACGCGTTGGTGTGGAGGTTGAGGTCAAACTACGCATGGCGCAGCGGAGCCACCAGTACGACGGGTACTCGGTCGACCTCACACTCTACCAGGCCAGTATACTTCCGGGTCAGGAGCCGCAGCCGTTGCGGGTGGCCGACTTCCGCTGGGCAGCGTCGGGGGAGTTCGAGAAGTACCCGTTCCCGGCCGCGGACCAAGCCACCACGGATCTTCTGCTCGGCTTCAAACGCTAAGGGCTCGTCAGAGAATAGATGCTACGAGTTGGGCGACGAGGCGCCCGGCTGGCGAGGCGCGAGGAGGAGGAATACTCGACGTATTGCGACGACGAGCAACGACGCCAGCCGGGATGGATCGGCGTCCAAATCGTTGCAGATATTCTCTGACGAGCCCTAATCCTCCACCGGGGCGCAGAACTTGGCCGTAGCGCTCTGGTTGGGGTCTGGCCGGAGTGCGATGCTTCCGAGCGTATCGGAGGTGCGACAAACGTAGCCGCCCCGGCAATCGCCGTTGTTGCCGCAAGTGGCAGCGCAGTAGCGACGCTCTGACACGCTCGGCACGCAGCAGGCGTACGGTTCAGGAGCGGAAGAATCCGGCCCGCAGACCACGCAAAGCTCAGTGGGCAGGCATTGGTTGCTGGTGCGGCATTGGTCGACGGTGTCGGGAGGGCTGTTGCAGGTTCCGACGGTGCCAGGCGGGGTGCTGCAGGTTCCGGTAGGAAACTTCTGGTCGAAGAAGCGGACGCAAATGGAGTCGGAAGGGCAGGAACTGTCGTCGCACCCGTCGAGGGTGCAGTAGCCCCCAGGCTGAGACAGATCGCAGATGCGGGTGCCATCTGGATTGCAATCGATGTTGGTCTGGCAGGCGTCGCCGACCTTCTTGCTGCAGGCAGGGGCCAGCAAGCTCACGAGCAGCATGGTCAGAAGAGAGACGGTGCGATTCACGGCGCAAGTATGGTCCACGAATTGTCCAGCAATCAACGCAAGACTGCCCCAATCAGCATGGTCAGGAGAAATCCCAGAACCAGCCCGGTCGAGGCGGCGCCCTCGTGGCCGTGGCTGTGCGATTCCGGGATGATCTCGTTGGACGTCACGTAGATGAGAATGCCCGCGGCCAGGGCGAGAATGAAGGGAAGGGTGAGGAACGCCCACGACGAAAGGCCATGGCCGACCAGCGCACCCAGCGGGACGGCAAGGCCACTCGCGGCGACAACCAGCAGGCCGCGCGAAGGCGACACGCCTGAAAGGCGCAGGGGGGCTCCCATCACCACTCCCTCGCAGATATTCTGGATGCCCACCGCAGCCACCAAGAGCCAGCCCAGCCGATTCCCGTGTCCGGACGCAAATCCAGCCCCGATGGCCAGGCCTTCGGGGATGCGGTGGATGGAGAGCGCACCGACGATGGCATAGCTCTGGCGAATCTCCACCCGCTGGTCGTGCGCTTCCACGTCGTGGTAGCCCGGCGCAATGTGATGCCGGTGGCCGTGGGCGTGCCGGTGCGGGATCAGCCGGTCCATCACGCTGGCCACCAGCACGCCCGCCAAGAAACCAGTGGCCACCAGGACCAGGCGGCCGAGGTCCAGACCGTTGGCACGGTTCACACCCTCCAGTGCCTCGTGCAACAGCCCCAGGGTCGCGGCGGCCATCATCAGCCCGGCGCCCAAACCCAGAATGCCGTCGTAGGCCCGTCGCGGGAGCTGCCGAATGAAGAAAAAGGGGAAAGCGCCGACGCCGGTCACCAGTCCGGTAAGGGCAGCAGCTGTTAGCGCCTGAAACATTGAAGGCCGTTCTTACCACGAGGGGCGGTCGAGGTATCCTGGGACCGTGGTCACGGCATACCTCGCACTGGGCTCCAACCTGGGTGACCGGCGCGCTTTCTTGCACGCTGCGGCGGCCGCACTCGGTCGGGTGGCTGGCGTGCATGTTCTGGCCCAAAGCGGCATCTACGAAACGGTGCCCGAAGGCAACGCTGCAGAACCGCTCTACTTGAACGCGGCGCTGCGGGTGGAAACCTCACTCGGCGCCCGCCAGTTGCTCGATGCGTGTCTGGGCATCGAGCACGTGCTCGGCCGAGTGCGGTCGGCGGACGGGGCCAAGTGCGCCCGGGTGATTGACATCGACCTGCTACTCTTTGGGGAGCAAACCATAGCGGAGTCGGGGCTGCAGGTGCCCCATCCCGCCCTGCTCCGCCGCCCCTTCGTGCGCGTCCCGTTGGCTGATGTGGCAACTCCCGGGCTGTGCCATCCACAAACGCACGAGCCCCTGGACAAGTGTGAACCCGACCCAAGCGTACGGCGCTGCTAGGCGAAGGCGCGGCTTATCTTGCGGACGATCCGGAAAAGGCCCCACCCCCTGACCACCCAGCGCAGGGCTCGGCGGGGATGGACCACGGCGAAAGCGAGCGCCGCGACCAGCAGGAGGCCCTTTCTCGCCACCAGAAGTCTGATTATCGCCACCCCCCTGTCCGCCAGCCAGAGAACATTGCTCTGGCCGTCGAGCAAGGCCCTGACCGCCACCCGCTCAGCGCGGGCGCGCTCGACCAGCTCCCCGCGGCGGCTCCGGATTTCGGTCAGCGACAGGTTCATGAGCCCTGCTCCATGCTCTGCCGATCCTTGGCGAGAACTTCGACAGTTTCTTGCAGCGGACGCTTCTGACCGCGCACGATGACCGCGAGCACGATGGCATTGATCACGCCAAAGCCCAGAAAAAGTCCACTGAGCAACCCGAGGATGGCGAGGCGATCCGAGTCCCAATAGAGCACGACCAGAAAGACGGACAGCAAGACAACCCCGAGTCCAAGGCAAAAGAAGGCAGCCCCGCCGACCAGGAGCAGTCGGCTCAGGCGGACCCGTTCCTCTTGCAATTCGGTCGCGAAGATGCCCACCCGGGTCTCGGCTGCGGAAACCAGCACGGCGAGCAGATGGCTTGCCGACCCGAGCAGCCCACGGTGCGACGCCGCGGCCAAGGGTTCGTCTGCCATTGGGGCTCTAGTGACGACTGATGAGTAGTCCGAAGAAGAACCCGGCCCCGGCGGCAATTCCCACCGCCTTCCACGGATTCTCGTGCACATACGCATCGGTCGCGTGTGCCGCTGCCTTGGTTTGCGCGACGGCCTTGTCCTCGAGCGCGACGAGCCTGACCTTGGCTTGATCGAGCTCCCGTTGCACCCTGTCGCGCACTGCTGCGACCTTCTCGCCCGCCTGCCCAGCCGTGATCTTGAGCAGCTCCTCAGCGTCAGTCACTACCAATCTGAGATCAGCCACGAGTTTATCCCTGGTTACGATATCCGTGCCATCCATGTGCAGAACCTCCTAGACAATTTCGACCATCCCATTCACCGTCCGTCCAAGAAGACGATGCCTGCTCCTAAGCTACCGCGAGCGCGGGGATGGGGCAAGGACGCATAATCCCCGCCCGCTTTCATGCCTCGGGTGGCTCCTCGTACTTGACCTCGAGTTTCCACTGCTTGGCGACCCAATCAAGGATGGTGGACTCGTGGCCCTCGATGGTGTCGGTCATCGCGGCCCCCATCACCGCGCCAAAGATCAAATCGCGCGCCTCGGGACGGGTGATGGTTTCGAGGAATTTCTTCGCGGCTTCCACGTCGGGAAAGCGCCGGTCGACTTCCTCCACCGCCTGGCGATAGGAGTCCTCGCCGATCTCGTCGACGATGGCTTGGATCTCTCGCTCTTCATCCTCGGTCACGTGACCGCTGGCCAGCACTTCGAATTCGATCAGGGCGGCCAGGGCAACTCTCTCGTCGGGGTTGAGCTCATGAAGTTCCATTTCTTGTCTCCTCGCAGAATCTTACACCATCATCGCCGTTTCTGATGGTGCCACTTGCATCGCGCGCGAAATTCGCGTGAACTGCCGGCGTGGGACATACACCGTCGGGCAAAGCAAAGAACCTGCTGGTGACCATGGGCGATCCAGCCGGCATCTCGGCTGAAATCGTGATCAAGGCATTCGGGGCGCTGGCGCGTGGAAAACCGCCGCTGGCAAGGCACATCCTGCGGTCACTGCGCAAGGAATGCGCGAATCTGGCGGTGGTGGGCGACGCCGGGGTGCTGGCGGAGGCGGAGCGACGGCTACGGCAACCAATCCCCATTACCCTTGTGGAGGGCTTCTCACCCCAATGGCTTCCCCCCACCACGCTTCGCCTCTTCGCCCATTCCCACATCGACATGCGGCGTTTTCGTTTTGGCACAGCGGTCTATGGGCGCGAGCAACTCGGCTACCTGGACTTCGCCATTGCGCAGGCCCGACGCCGCCGAATCGCGGCCATCGTCACCGGGCCGGTTACCAAGGAAGCCGTGGCCGCGCTGCTCCCCGATTTTGTCGGCCACACCGGCTACCTGGCCGAGAAGTTGGGCGTGCGCGACGAGCGCATGGCTTTCCTCACCCCCGACTATCTGCTGGCGCTGCAGACCACACACATTCCCCTGGGCCAGGTGTCCGGCCATCTCACGCTCGCCGGGCTGCTGACCTCGCTCAAGATGCTGGCCCAGGCGGGTCGCGCGCGTTGGGGCCGCAAGCTGCCGGTGGCCGTGCTCGGCCTCAACCCGCACGCGGGTGAGCACGGCCTGATGGGTGACGAGGAAACGCGCCTGATCATTCCCGCGATGCAGCGGGCGCGGCGTCAGGGTATTGCCTGCGACGGTCCCTTCCCAGCGGATTCGTTCTTCATCGAGCGGGTCAAGCGCTACAAGTTGATCCTGGCCATGTACCACGACCAGGGTCTGATTGCGGTCAAGCCGGCGTTTCCCCGTGCCTCGGTGAACGTGACGCTGGGTCTGCCGGTGGTGCGCACATCGGTGGATCATGGTTCGGGCTACGACATCGCGGGACGAGGCATCGCGAGCGAAATCAGCCTGCTCTGCGCCATCAAGGCGGCGCTCGAACTAATGCGCTCGAGCTCTGCGGGTTGAACTTGGCAAGCCCTGCGTCCGCGCGCTGTAATGCTGCCATGAGGACGCTGGCGTTCTGGGCCGCCGTGCTGGCTTTGCTGGGGCAGGCTTCGCCCTCTCGGGCGGAATCGATCTATCGGTACCGCGATCCGCACACCCAGCGCGAGGTTTTCGTTAGTCGTCTGGACCAGGTTCCGGCCCCGTACCGCGAACAGGCCAAACTCGTCGTAGCGGATGGCGTGCTGGTTGATTCGAGCAACCGGCCAGAGCAGGACGTGCCCCTGGGCACCGTGATCTATGGAGGCAGGAACAGCGGCGGCGTGCGGGAGGCGATCAAACGCGCTTTCCGCGACGCCTGGGTAAGTGGGCTCGACGTAGGTGCGCTCTATCGGACGTTGACCACGGCGATCGACACGGCCTTGGTCGCGGGAGGCAGGCGGCCACTGTCCGCTGGTGAAGTAGCGCAGGTCAAGCGAATGCTCGCCGAAACGGCCACCGAGTTGGCGGTGGCTGGCTTGCTGTCCATCGTGGGGTTGATTCTGGTCATGGGGCATGCCTTTCGCGCCGGGCACCGCTGGTGGATGGTGTTCATACTGTTGTTCCAACTGCCCGGGATCGCGTACGTGCTTATTCACGTGGAGAGCAAACGCCGCTGGTTCAAATTCGCGACGCTGTTCGCGCAGGCCGCGCCCTATGCGGTCGCCCTGGCCACGGCTTGGCGGTTCTTCTCATTCTTCAGGACGATTGTGGCGGGGAGCTAATACCGCCTCTCGTAGGTTCGTAGCTGGTTGAGCTACCAAGGACGTCGCGAACGGCGAGGCGCCGGGATCTTCGCGGCCGCGAGATTGGGCAGCACCCCGCTCGCCAGGAAACCGTCTACGTGCGCGAGCAGCCGGGCGGTTTCGGCCGCGGTCATCCAGGGGGCCGCAAGATGGTCGGACACGTCTTCGCTGGTCATGCCCAGCCGGCGTCCTTCCTCAATTGCCACCGCGTAGCCTTCGATCTCGGTCGGACGATCCACGTATGCGAATCTCTCGTCCCATAGATCTAACCCCTCGTCGAGCTGGCGCAAATGGGTCAGCTCGTGCAAGAGGTCGAGATAGAGATCCCGATCGGTTCCGCTGCGAAAATACCACTCCGACACCACGATGCACGGCACGTCGACGTCGACGAAGGCGTAGCCACGATCACCGCGAATCTGCACGCGTGCCCGTTCGAGCAGGCGATCGCGCGTGGCCGGAAGCGCGGCGATGCGCGCCAAGGCCGGGCTGGACTTCACCGCCGGAAGAACCTTGAGATAGGGATGTTCTCCCGCCGGGAGCGAGCGGTCGATCTGCGCCCACGCTGGCAAAACTAGCGGCATCGGTTTCTCAGGCTGGGAGTCAATGGTAGAAAGCTACTCGATAGGATATTCGATGCTCGACATTGTCTATGAAAACGTCACCAGCGCCCCGACCGAGGCCATAGTGGAACTCTATCGAGCAGGTGGCTGGTGGCAAGAAGAGCCGGCTTGGCGGGCGGCGATTCCCCAGATGGTACGCGGCAGTTTCTGTTTTCTCCTGGCCCGCGCGCCCGGGGACCGCATCGTTGGCATGGGGCGCGTGATTTCCGACGGCGCCAGCGACGGGTACATCCAGGACGTGGTCGTTCTTCCGGAATTCCGCGGACGCGGCATCGGCCGCGAGATCATCCGACGCCTGACCGATCGGTGCGTGGCCGCGGGCCTGACCTGGATCGGCCTGGTGGCCGAGCCGGGCACGCAGAAGTTCTACGAAGCGCTGGGATTTCAGCCTTTGCACGGCTTCCAACCCATGCTCTACCAGGGGCGTTCTTGACCGTGACGGCTTTTCTGGGATCCCGATTCACGCCCATCGCGATCGAGCACCGGACGCTGGTGACCGACTTTCTTGCCCGCCACCCGCAACCCCTGTCCGACTACGGTTTTGCTTCGCTGTACGTCTGGTCGTCGGTTTTCCACTACCACTTCGCCGTCGCCGAACCGGATACGCTCCTGCTTCACACCCGGGTCGGCCCCGATCCACAGCCGAGGCTGTTGCAACCATTGGGACAGTTCTCCCATACCCTGCAGGAAACCCTGCTCGCCCACGCCCGCAAACTGCCCACACCGCTCATCATCGAATCGGTCAGCGACGAGTTCTTGGCGCGACACCCAGCTTTTGTTGGGCACTTTCACGTGGTCGCGAATCGTGACAGTGCGAACTACGTGTACCGTACCGAAGACCTGGCAACCTTGGCCGGCAGTCGCTACGCCAAGAAGCGCAACCTCGTCCAACAGGCCACGCGGCTTTATCTCTGGCGGATCGAGCCGCTCGGCCCGCAGCATGGCCCGGAATGTCTCGCGGTCAGCGACGACATCGCGGCCAAACGCACGACGGTTACCTTGCAGCAGGAAGGCCAGGCGCTCGCCACCACAATTCGCGAATTCGGTGCGCTCGGGCTGCAGGGACTGCTCTTACGCATCGACCATCGGCCGGCTGCCTTTTCCATTTTCGACCGCCTGAACCCGACCACCGCGTTGGTCTTGTTCGAACGCGCGCTTCGCAACGAAAAGGGGCTCTATCAGGTGATCAACCAGGAAACCGCCCGCGCCATCGCGGTGCAGGGGGTGCCGTTCATCAACCGCGAAGAGGATCTCGGGGACCCGGGGTTGCGCCGGGCCAAGCTCTCGTACCACCCGGTCCGGCTCGAAGCCAAGCACACCCTGACCTTGCGCCGTTGACCACTTGGCCGGTGCTACCGCCGTTTGCGCTTTCGTCGTGGACGGGAACCCGCGCGCTGCGGACGAGACGACTACGCGACAACCGACGCGAGAGGGAGGGGCCGGCAGACTACTCGCCGACCGCGACGGCGGTCGTCGGGTCCTGCAACTGACCGAGCCGCTCTCCCTACTTCGCCGGAAGGACAGAGCTGATCACTCCGTAGAAGGAATCTCCCAGCACCACGTAGCCGGCGGTGTTCGGGTGGAGCTCGTCGGACATCAGCGCGGTCTTGAAGTTCGCGTTGTCCGTGAAGGCTTTGTAGTTGTCGACGAAGACCACGTGCTTGCCGGCCGCCGCCGCAGCTTCGACCTTGGCCTTGATAGCGGTGTTGTAGGCCTGCATCCCCGGGTTCTTGCTGTCGGTGGTCGTGGGAATGATCGCGGACACGACCAAGAGTGCATTCGGCACATCCTTGGTGATCTGGTTGATCAAGCTCTCCAGACGGTTAGGAGCATTGTTGACGTCATCGTTGCCATTGATGTCGTTGGTGCCGATTTTAAGCAGCACGATGTGCGGCTTGGAGCTACTGATAGCGTTGTCGATGACCCCGGCAATCTGTGCGATCTTCCAGCCGCCGTGGCCTTCGTGATGCTGGGGGAACGGCTGGCCGTCGACCGTGGAGGGCCCGTTGGTGAGCGTCCCGACGAACGTGGCATTCTTCTGGTTCGTCAGCACCCGATGGTAGAGTTCGATGCGATAGCCCCCCATGGGCGCTGTGCAGCAACCCTCGGTGATCGAATCGCCGACCGGCATGATGTTGCAAGCCGTCCCCGCCGTGGTCGGGCAGGGCATGAAGCCGCTGGAACCGCCCGTGCTGATCGAGCCGCCGGAAGCGCCGCCCGCCCCGCCTGTCAACGTTCCGCCCACACCGCCGGTGTTGCCGCCGACGCCGCCCTGACTACCGCCCGTCCCGCCTCGTCCGCCGAAACCGCCGAAACTCCCGCCATTGCCGCCGACGCTCGTACCTCCGGTGGCGTACCCACCGCCGGTACCGCCCGTGCTCGTCACGCCGCCGGTGTTGGTCGTGCCACCCGTGCCGGTCACGCCACCCGTGCTGGTCACGCCACCCGTGCTCGTCACGCCACCCGTGCTCGTCACGCCACCCGTGCTCGTCACGCCACCCGTGACTACGCCGCCGGATTCCGTGCTTCCGCCAGTAGAAGGCACACCGCCGGTCCCTACGCCGCCCGTGCCGCCGGTATGTACACCACCGCTCGCGGTAGTGCCCCCACTGACAGAACCGCCCGTTGCCGTCGAGCCGCCGCTGCTGCTCGACGTGCTGCCCCCGGTGGCAGCCGTGGAGCCACCGGTTCCCGCCGAGCCATTCGACTCACTGGAGCATGCGGCGCCTGCCACGAAAAGCATGGTCAGCAAAGCTTCGAGGAGCGTGCAGCGAAGCCGCGTCGACGAACGAGCGGTTCCATTGCTAGATGCCATGGGGGCCTTCTTTCACTCGCGGGTGAGGTTGAGCGGGCCAGGTGGTTCGCCCGAGCTGCGGTTGGTCTGTTCTGTACGATTCGTTAGGTCCAGCGCCTTTCGCACATTGGGTCGCTGTGGCCTCGTGTTTGGGCGAACCGTTTCCACACTGCGATAAAGGATACACACAGGCCACAACGGGCGTCAAACCGGGCCGCCGCGGTAGGACTCACTTTCCTTCATACTGTATCGCTCCTTGTGCTGCGATAGCCGACGCCACCCGAGACATGAATCCCGTAGACCGCGTGGCCACCCAGCAGTCACCATGGAAGTGGACGTTCAGACTCAACGTCTGGAGTCCGGCCTCCTTGTTCCGGCCACCTACCGCCGTCTGCGCTTTGGTGGCGGACGCGAATCCCCGTGCTGCGGACGAGACGATTGCGCGACAACCGTCGCGAGAGCGGGAACCCCCAGGGGAACCTTCGCTTGCTTGCCGCTGTCGGATTCCGCCGGCGCGGTTGCCAACTCTCAGCCGGAACCGCCGTAACCGTGGTGGTCCAGAATGGCACGCACAGAATCGCGCTATTGGTCAGACGTCTGGTGTCCGACCTCCTCGTTCCGGCCACCTACCGCCGTCTGCGCTTTCGTCGCGGGCGCGAATCCGCGTGTTGCGGACGAGACGACTGCGCGACAACCGGCGCGAGAGCGGGAACCCCCAGGGAACCCTTCGCTTGCTCGCCGCTGTCGGGCCCCGCCGGCGCGGTTGCCAAGACCGGATGGTATGCCAGCATCAATTCTCGGGCGATCAGCACGAAGACGATGAGGGTGCCGAGCGACATCCAGGTATATTGCTCGTCGAGACCATTGGGCATGCTGAAGTTGGTGATGAAGGAACTTTGCCTGAGCGAGGTCGGCATGAGGGATTGCAACCAACGCGGCATGTGGTTGATGGGCGCCCAGCCCAGAAACTCGGTAAGCGCAGTCAGCCACAGCAGCCACTCGCCCGCACGCGGAACCACCGCGTACAGCAGGGCGGGAATGATGAGAAAGGCGTAGTAATAGCAAGTCAGCTCCGAGCCAAATGAGATCACGGTTGCCGACAAGACCACAGTGACCCAAGGCTCGACTTTGCGGATGGCCAGTCCAATCAGTACCAAGTAGCAGGCGACCAGCGACACGTAGAGCGGCAGGGCTTCGTGGAAAGCCCTGAGGCGCGCCTCTTTCCAGCGCAGCCAAGGATCCACCATGGCCGGCGTATTCATGCGATTGGCCGCCTCGGCGGGGCGGAAGTTGAGCACCGTGCGCAGCCCCATGTAGTTGGTCAGCGGCGTCTCCGAGTGCTTGGCCGTGTTGCGCAGAAACTCCGGGTAGATGCGCGGGCTGCCGGTCACCGCGAAACTGGCGGGCACCAGCACGGCCACCGCCACCGCGCCACCCATGATCAGGCGCAGGTAGCGCCGATCCCACTGCCGGGTCTTCACATAGTGGTAGCCCAGCGCAATCAGCGGCGCCACGAACATGAACCCGGGGAAAATGCGCAGGAGCGCGGCGTAGGCAATCGCGGCGCCGGCCCAGAACGGTCGTTCCTTCTTCATCAGGCACACCCCCACCCCCATCCAGAACAGCCAGTCCCAGCGCAGAAACGAGCCGCCAATCCAGTACCAACGTGATGGGAAATTGGTGGCAAACACGATGAGGGCGACGGACACCGCGCGCCAGCCGAACGCCCACCACATCAGCAACGCCATGATCGAGATCATTGTGACGTCGAGGCTGTCGAGCATGAGGATGTCGAGCCGGCTGGCCGGCGCCAGGTTGGAAAGGGCGGTGCCCATGATGGCCCACACCGGCGTGCCGTTGAACCCGTGATCGGTCTGGGCATCGTCCCAGCGGCGCGGGTTCTCCAGCGTGCGGAAATAGCGCAAGTCCTTCTTGAACGACTCCCAACGCGCTTCGGTGAAGTGCTGCTTGCAGCGCTCGGGATGGGCGAGAATATCGTCGGTCTTCTCCACCACGTTGGTGCGCAGGTTGGTCATCTTGCGCAGCTCGACCCGGCGGCGCAGACCCGGCTCTTCGGAATCCGCGGTGGCCACGCATTCGTACAGGCGCTCGTAGTGCAGTTCTTTGAAGTACTTCGAGCCGATGTAGTAATGGAAGGTGTCCCATCCGTGCACGAAGTTGGGGAAGTGCCAGAAACCGAAATTGAAGAAGGTCAAGAAGGCCAGGACCCCCATCACCCCGAGGAGAATCCGGCGCAGGCGGAGCTTGAAAGCGGCCATGCCCAGACCGACGAGTCGGCGTTCCCACCACAACAAGATCGCGCCCAACATGGCGAAGATCATTTCCCAGCGGGCACTGGCGTCGTTATTCCAATAGTCGAGGTAATTCTTGGGTGCCGTGGCGGCCGGCGCGTCCGTAACCTTGAATTGCGGCGGGAAGGGCGTGGGCGTCTGGCAGTACGCCGCGACCTCGGAGACTGAGTAGAAACCATCGCCTTTGCCCTCGCCCACGCGCAAGAAGCGCGCGGCCATGCCACCCACGTCGAGGGTGCGCATGCGCAGCCCGTGTCCCGTCACCGGGTCGATCTGCCCCATCAGCTTGTAGTCCTTGCCGTCGAGGGATCCCCAGATATTGTAGGTATCGTTGGCGTCGGCCTGGATGGCCAGCGAACGCACG
Organism: Myxococcales bacterium; assembly: GCA_003158455.1. Lineage (GTDB taxonomy): Bacteria > Myxococcota_A > Polyangia > Fen-1088 > Fen-1088 > Fen-1137. The sequence continues at coordinate 31,992 of PMJO01000121.1, forward strand.
CTCACCAACTCGCCCAGATCCCAAGTCACGGTAGAGGCGCCAGTTTCAAAAAGGGCGGCCAGGGCCGCGTCCCACACCGCGCCCTCGGGCGCCACCGTCTCGTCGGTGAGCATGGCGCGATCGCGCGCGACTTCCTGCCAAGCCACCGGCAACTTTCCCTTTAGCAGATTGCCCGCAGGGCAGGCCGGCACCACCGAGGAGTTTGCTTGCGCGTGGGCCTGCGGCTGGGCGAACGCGGCGAACACCAGAAGCAGAGTCAGGGGACGAGCGATGCGTGACATGATGAAGCAGTCTAGCCCTATCTGGGGCGAGACAAAACCTGCACGTGACCGGCAAGGTGGCAGAATGACGCCGCAACTCCCCATGGGTCTTGTTTTTCCCTCCGACACCCGCACCCGCACGCAGGCGGGCCAATGCCTGAATGTGCGCTGGCTCACACTTGGCGCGCGGAGAGTGGAACGGTGACGCCTTCTGTCCTGATGGATTGGCGCGTAACCGTGGGCGCGCAACTCGGCCGGCCCGCGCTGGTGCTGGTTTGCGTGGCAGCCGGCCTGGCGGTGTTCCTCTCGGCGGTTTCGCTCTGGCGCGAGACGCGCCGGCGTCGGGCCATCACGATCCTTGTGCTGCGCCTTTTCGCGGTGGGGAGCTGCCTGCTGGTCGCCTTGCAACCCAGCGTGGAGCTGGGTCAGGTCAGCCTGCTGCCCAACCATGTCGCCGTGCTGGTGGACGCCTCGCGCTCGATGAGTGTGGCGCCGCCTGATCACGGGCCTTCGCGCGCCCAGCGCGCCGCCCAGATCGTGGCGGAGGCCGCGCCCCGGTTTTCCGAATGGGAACGCGCCGGCCACCGGGTCGAGGTCTATTCATTCGGTGAAGCTTTGGCCACCGCCACGGCCGAGTCCCTGCGTGCGGCGCCACAGGGCGAAGCCACCCGCATGGGCGAAGCCCTGTCCGAGCTGCGTGGGCGCCTGGCCGGCCGCGATGTGGGCGGCGTCATTCTGATCTCCGACGGTATCGACACCGGGCGCATCGCACGCGGGCCGCTCGACGGCGAGACCCGCCGGGCCTTGGAGGGGTTGGCTGCGCCCGTGCACACGGTCTTCGTCGGCGAGCGAGAGCTGCGCGACCTATCGGTGGCAGCGGTACTCACGGACGACTTTGCCTTCGTGCGCACCCCCATCAAACTGGAAGCGCTCCTGCGCCACACCGGCTACGGCGATCGCCAGGTCGAGGTCACCCTGGCGCGCGAGGGCCGCTTGCTCGATGCCAAGGCGGTGCTTCTGCGCGGCGGATCGGGCCAGGAGAAGGTCAGCTTCGACTACACTCCGATGGAACCAGGCAACTTCGTTTTCGAGGTCAAGACGCCGGTGCTGGCGGGCGAGGCGCTGGAGAGCAACAACAGTCAGGTCTTCACCATGAAGGTCATTCGTGACCGGGTGCGGGTCTTGCACGTGTGCGGCCGGCCGTCGTGGGACGAGCGCTTCTTGCGTTCCATTTTGCGCCTCAACCCCAACGTGGATCTGGTGTCGTTCTTCATTCTGCGCACTGACAACGACGAGCTGCCCCTGGGCGCCAACGAGATGTCGCTGATCCCGTTCCCGTATCAGGAAATCTTCGACGAGCAACTGCGTTCATTCGATTTGTTGATATTCCACAATTTCAATTACAAGCCGTACTGGGTCGAGCCGTATTTGCCCGGCGTGCGCGACTACATTCAATCAGGTGGCGCGCTCGCTATGATCGGCGGCGACTTGTCGTTTGCCAGCGGCCAGTACGGCGAGAGTGCCCTGCGCGACGTGCTGCCGGTGGACCTGACCGGTATTCCCCGCCGAGGGGCCGCGCGCGTTTTCGACCGACAGCTTCAAGCCGCGTTTGACCTCTGCGGGACGCAACCACCCGGTGACATCGCTCAGCCTGGACCCGAAGGCCAATGAGGCGCGCTGGGCTGCGCTGCCTCCGTTGCAAGGGATCAATCGCGTGGCGCGATTGCAGCCCGGCGCCAGCGCGCTGCTGGTGCATCCTGGCCAGAGTACCAGTGACGGCAAGCTTGCGCCGGTGCTGGCCGTGGACAACGTGGGCAAGGGCCGCACTTTGGCGCTTCTGACCGACAGTGCCTGGAACTGGGGCTTTGCTGCGGCTGACGACAGCCGTGCGCGAGGCGCGCGGATTGAGGAGTCCTCCGCTGCGAAGCCGGCGGGCGACGACGGTCGCGCCCTGCAACGCTTCTGGGAAGGCGCGATTCGTTGGTTGGTGCGCGACCCGGCGCTAACCTTGTTGCACATCGATCTTGACCGCACCGAGTATCGGCGCGGCCAGACCGTGGCAGCGCGCGTGCGCACTTTGCACGCCGACTACAGTTCCGCGGGCCGCATTGCAGTGACGCTGGATTTGCACCCGGTGGAAGACGCGACCGACGCGGCCGGGGCGCCTGCCAAACCCCTGCGCGCCCTGACTGTGACCACCGGTGAGGATGGCGAGGCGCATGCGGAGCTGGCCGGTCTGGCCGCGGGCGCGTATCGCTTGCTCGGTCGCACGACCCTCGACGGCCGCGCCGTGGAAGAGCAGGCGACCTTCGTACTGCGGCCCGAGGGACGCGAACTGGAGGATGTAGTGAGCCGCGACGAGGTGCTGCGCCAGATCGCCGCAGTCACCGGTGGCGAATTTCGCGTCGGCACGCTGGGCGCGCCGACCATACGGCCCGCGCGCCAAGTACGCGTGGGCAGCCTGCGCACCGTCGCGATTTGGTCGCATCCGTTGCTGCTGTTTCTGGCGGTGGCCCTGCTCGCCAGCGAGTGGCTGCTGCGCCGCCGCGCGGGACATGGGTGAGAGACACCAGCAAGACCCACCAAGGTTCACCTAAACCATAGACAGAGATGGGCTCAAATCCCACGAATCTGTCGCGACGACGCACCTGGTTGTCCACATGTACGGGCAACCCTGCGACAATGGGATAGGTTCGAATGTTCAGGAAGGCTCAGAGGACCAAAATCTGCTTGTCTGTGCCGGGGCCAGTAGTACCCTAGGAGCGACGAAGCGGATGCGTGCGGCCGACCAGCGCCATCCGCCGGCCAGCAACAGTAGCAATTCAGGAAACCAGTGGTTGTCCCTTCACTAGCAAGATCCCTATTGAGTATAGCGATTGGCTGCGCACTGTGCCTGTCGCTGCCAATCTGCGAAGGACGCGCGCAGGCTGCTGGCCTGAGCGCGAAAGATACCGCCAAGGCCAAAGAGGCGAGGCAGCTCTACAAGGCGGGCAAGTATGACGCCGCGGCCGAGATCTTCTTGCGCCTCAGCAACGACTACCCAGACATGCTGGTGCTCACGCGCAATCTGGGGGCTTGCTACTACTACTTGCACCGACCCGAGCCAGCACTATCCAATTTGCGCGAGTATCTGGAGCGGGCGCAGAACATCAGCGCGGAAGACCGGCGTGAGGTCGAGGGGTGGATTGCCGAGATGGAGAAGTTGCGCAACCAGATGGCCGCAAGCACCGCTCCGGTGTCCGCTCCGCCGGCGGTGGCATCTTCTGTGCCACCGGCGATGCCCGGGCCTGCGTCGCCAAACCCGCCAGCAGCGGCCCCTTTGCCAGCTGCTCCAGTCGAGCCGGTTCAGCAAGGGCTGGACCTGCGCCAGGCGCCGGCTGAACAA
>PMJO01000228.1 GCA_003158455.1 Myxococcales bacterium
CCTTGCCGCCTGCCCCCCCGCTGCCCACGGCCCCGCCGATGCCTCCGCTGCCTGGAGAGCCGGCCATACCACCAGCACCCGCGCCCCCCGCTCTCCCGCCCACGCCAGCGCCTCCGTCGCTCGTGATGCCGGCGGCCCCGCCCGTTGCACCAGGGCCAGTGTTGCCTCCGCTGAGCACGGTCCCTGTCCCCCCGCTCGCACCGCCAGATCCAAGGCCGCCCCCTGAACCGTTGATTCCGGCGCTGCCGCCCGCGCCACCACGACCGCCGCTACCCCCCTTCCGGCCAGCCCCATCTTGTTTGCCGTCCGCGCTTCCGTCTCCCAGGCTCGGGAGCCCATGGAGATCGGCACAGCCACCGAGCGCGAGCAGGACCAACGATCCAAGGCCACCCAAAGCCAACGATAGGCGCATGCATGTCTCCTTCTGACGCTAAGTGATAGATAGTTATCGAAGAGAGCCTCGACACACCCGGACATATCCGAATCGGCATTATTGTAGGTCAGCCGAACGGTGACGGCTCGAAATTTTCGAGGTCATGGCGCAGAAGGCAGACTAGCTGCCCAGTTGTGGATGGTCACATACTCTGGGCTGTCCACAGTTAGAATCTGGCCACCGCCGTGGGCGTCATTGCCGATCGCTCGCTGCAGCAACGGGCTATTGTCTGGATCGTCGGGGAGAACCAGCGCCACCACCATGGCTCGATCCGCCCTCGCGTTCCCGGTCAGCACGTACCTAGTGTATTGAGCGTCGCTCCCACTTCCCGGGGAATGACAGTACTGACAGCGGGACTGCAAGATGGGGTAGACGTCGTTCTCGAACACAGAATCATTTACCAGCGCAGGTCCGTCAGGCGACGCGTCGGGCGGCGGTCCACGGTGGAAGTCTGCGCAGGCCCCGACCAGCAAGATCGCGGGCAGAAGGTAAAACAGGACTCTAGAACCCATACATCACCATGAACCGCAGGAAGTCGTTGGCGGTTTCGTCCACCTTCTCGAAGTTCCAGTAGTAGCCCAGGCTGACGACGGCGCCGGCATATTCCGCAACCACCGCCAGGTTGTGGTGTGAACCGTCGGCGGCACTGGCGCGTTCCGAATCGTAGGAGAATCCCTTGTGGTTGTTGAAGGTCTGAAGGCCGCTGCGTACCTGCAGGTAGAGCCAGCTAGTTGCGTAGCAGCGCAGCCAGATGTAGTCGGCGAAATCGTAGTAGGCCCCGGCGTCCGGTACGGCATTGGGCGTGCCGTAGCTGCGGTCGGCCGAGACAAAGGCCCGCAGCACTCCCACTCCCAGCGCCAGTCGGTTCACAACCGGCCATGCCGGACGCCAAATCGCCAAGTCAACCGCCTGCATGAGCAGGCTGCGGCCAAACCGCAGGGAATTCCAGTGAAGCGAGTACCACAACGTTACCGGCCCACGCGCGAGGGAAACGCGGTCGCCGACCGCCACCCGCGCGCCGTCGTAGGCCTGCAGATCGTTCTGCATGTTCAGGGTGCTCGCGCGCGCGGACACATCGAAACCCTGCACCAGATAGAGATCGTCAGCCAGCGAGAACCCCATCACGGAAGCAGCCGCGCGCAGGCCGACGCCGAAAGCAGACCACACCACCGGCAAGAGTTTCTGGTCTATCGCGCTCAATCCGCCGTAGTCCTTGTGAAAAAGCGGATCCGGCCCGAATGGCACCATGATCTTGCCTGCACGTGCGGACAGACGGAGTGAGCCTTTCCGCCACAGGCGCGCAGTCAGCTCGTAGAAGTACTGGTTGATGACCTCGGCGTTGAACCCAATGGGGATATCGTCACCTTGGCGTGACAAGAACAAGAAGTGGTGGTAGTTGCGAAAAGCGTTCTTGCCACTGGTCAGACTCCCGTTCATGTCCGTGCGTTCGTAGGTTGCATCGAAGAGCCCGCCAATGCGGATGCCTCCCGGCAGAAGCAGGGGAGATTCGTGTGCATGCTCCTGCTCGGCCTCCGGCTTGGGTGGCTCCGGTGCGGCCTTCTCTGTGCCCTCCCCTCTCCCCTCTGTGTCCTCACCCGCGGGTGGCTGCGCCGCCCAGGCCGCCCCCTGGGCTGTGGCCACACCACCGCCCACAAAAACCAAGACCAATGTGACGTGCCGGCGCCTTATCATTTTGCGTGGCAGGTCGAACGACAGGTTGCGCGTGCCCCGCTCGCCGCGGGTGCACTCTGGCCGTTGTGGCAGGCGCCGCAGAATCTGCCCTCGTCCATATCGTCATGAGTGAAGCCCTTGCGCGCCCTGGGAAAGATTGCCGGGTGGCAAATGAAACACGGGTGTTCGTCATGTTGCCAGTGGGAAAACAGCCCGGCGTCAGCGGGATCGGCCACCCCGTGCGGCTTGACGATGGGAACGCGCACGACCACGGGCATGGCGATCCCCGCGGCCGACGCGAGAACGGCCGCCCCAGCGACGACGAGCGACCACTTGCCGAACATCTGATGGCAGTCTATCGCAAAACTTGGACTACTCGTCCAGCGATTCCGCAACACTGGAGAAACGATCCTGGACAGCGCGGAAAGCCTCGACCACCACCGGGTCGAGATAGGTGCCGCTACGGCGGTAGAGGGCGACACAGCATTCCGCGTGCGGCAAGGCGGGTTTGTAAAAGCGTCTCGATCGCGCCGCATCGTACGAATCCGCCACCGCCATGATCCGCGCCGACAGGGGAATGGCGGTACCCGCCAGCCCGTTGGGATAGCCGGTGCCATCCCAACGCTCGTGGTGCGAGCGCGCGATCTCGATACCCAGACGCACGAATCCATTCTTGGGATAGGCTTTCTGCACCTCCTGCAAGGTCTGCGCCCCCAGCGTGGTGTGCAATTTCATCTCGTCGAACTCCGCCGGCGTGAGCGGCCCTGGCTTGAGCAGGATGCTGTCCCGAATGGCGACCTTGCCGATGTCGTGCAGCGGGCTGGCGCGAAAGATGTTCTCGATGAAGGCGTCGTTCACTCTATCCCTCCGGCCGGGGTCCTCACGCAGTTGGGTGGCCAGCAGCCGACAGTAGATCTGGACACGTTCGATATGCTTGCCGGTTCCCTTGTCGCGCGACTCGGCCAGCCGGGCCAGCGCCACGATGGTGGCCATCTGGGAATCAGAGATCTCACGCACCTGCTCCTCGACCCGGTCCTGCAGCTGTCGATTGTGCGCCTCAAGCTGGACCTGCAGCCGTCGCAGGCGCAGGTGGATTTCCACCCGGGCTCGGACTTCTTCGAACTGAAAAGGTTTGGTCACATAGTCCACCCCGCCCACGTCGAAGGCCCGCACCTTGTCCAGGGTTTCGCCCAGAGCCGACAAGAACACCACTGGTATCTCGCGCAACCTATCGTCCTGCTTCAATCGCCGACAGACCTCGTAGCCGTCCATCTCCGGCATCATGATGTCAAGCAAAATGAGATCGGGAGGCTCGCTGACAGCGGCTTGCAACGCCAGCCTGCCGTTGGGGACGGCGCGCGCCTTGTAACCCTGTCGCTTGAGCAGCTCAAGCAACACGCGCAGGTTCTCGGGCGTGTCGTCAACAATGAGGATGGTCTTGGGAGTCGCTACCCCCGGCGTGATCTCGCTGCCGTTCATGCTTCCCCCCGCGCTGCCAACGTGTCGAGGAGTTGCTGGTACTCAAACCCATCGGCCAGGGCACGCAGGGCCGCGCCTGCCTTGGCATCCTGGACCGCGATTCGATCAATGAGCAGAAGCATGCGATCGAAGTCGCCTGCGGTGGTGGCATCGCGTAGTCCGTTGGTCAAGTCCGCGGGCGCCGCAGCGAGGGCATCCCGAAGCGACCGAAGAGTCAACCGGCTGCCGGTGGCGGACTGGTCGGCGATACCTTGTCGGAAGTACACGTATTCCACCCCTAGACAAGCCCACAGTTTCTCGAACACCTCGGGTTCTCGCAGCGGCACTCCGAGCACATCGTCCGCGCCGGCCGCAAGCGCCTGCGCACGCGCGGCCTGGTCGCCGCGCCCGACCAACGCGATCACCGGTGTCCGCGTTCCTTTCGCGGATGCCTTGACCCGTCCGATAATCTCAAAGCCGGGTTGCGGACGCCCGCCCAAGACGACGAACACCACGTGAGCCGACCATTGTTCAAGCACCGACAAGACCTCGTCAACCTCGGCCGCCGGTCGGGTCTCAAAGCCCACCGCTTCCAAGATCGGGGCGAGCGGTTCTGCTGCGTCGCTTGCCACGCCGGCCACCACGATCCGGAATATGGCCTGCCCAGGTCGGATCCCCACCACACGTCGCACCGACCCTCCGCCCGCCGCCAAGGCGACGTCACCTTCTTCCAGGAGGACGGCGACGTGAAAACAACTCCCCTTGCCTACCTGACTGTCGACGCTGATCGCGCCTCCCATCAGGCGCACGAACTCGCGACTGATGGTGAGGCCCAGACCGGCGCCCCCGCCGGTGTCGGCGCCAGACGGAGTCTGGACAAAGGCGTCAAAAATCCTTCCCCGGTCGGCGGCCGGAATGCCAGGTCCGGTGTCCTCCACGTCGACCAGCAGGCGCCATCCACCGTCCGCAACCCGCTCGCCGCGCAGGCGCCAGATCACCCGACCGCGCTCGGTGAAATTGATGGCGTTGCTGAGCAGGTTGGTGAAAATCTGGCGCAACTTGTGCCCGTCACCCCTGACCGACAAGGGCACGTCCTCGGCCATCTCCACCCGAAACAGCAGGCCCTTGGCGTTGGTGCGCATACGAAAAATGGCGGCCAAGTCCGAAACCAGATCGCGCAGATTGAAAACCGCGACGCTCAACTCGGCGTGGCCGGATTCGATCTTGGCCATGTCGAGAATATCGTTGATGACCGCCAGCAGGTGCTGGCCGCTGCGCACGATCGTGTCCAGGTGCTGCCGCTGGGTAGGATCCAGCGTGCGATCTTTGAGCAAGAGCTGCGAGAAGCCTAGGATGGCGTTCATGGGTGTGCGGATCTCGTGTGTCATGCTGGCCAGAATTAGGCTCTGGCTCGCATGCGCCCGCTGGATGCTGGTCAGCAACTCTCGCTCGCGGCTCACGTCACGAAACACGCACACCGCGCCGGCGGGCTCACCCCTGTCGTCAAGCAGCGGTGCCGCAGAAAGCGACATGACCCCCTTGCGTCCGCCCAGATAGGAGCGGGTGACCTCGATGGGCGGCAAGGCTCGCCGGCTGGCGCAGGCGCGGTCCGCCGGACAGCCGGCGCTGTCACACAACGACCGGCCCTCGCACCGATCCGAGTGCAAGACCTCCCCGCAGGACCGGCCGATAACATCGAATCGCGACTGGCCGGTGATGGCTTCGGCCCCTGGATTCCATGACGTCACTCGGTATCGCGCATCGATGGTGAACACGCCGTCGGCAATGCTGCGTAGGACATTCTCCGCATACTGCTTCTGCAAGGCGACTTCGCCCGCCAGTTGCTCCGCGCGCCGGTGGATCTCCGACTCGCTTTGCTGCAGGGCCAGGAGTTTCTCCTTCTCGGCCGTGACATCACGCTGCAGGCCCCAGGCGTAGAGAAGCTGGCGATTGGCAACCACACCGACAATCGTGTTCGACGTCCACATCTTGCGACCGCGGTGGTCCACGTCGAGCACTTCGAAATCCGTGACCCGGTAGCCGGCGCGAATGACGTCGATCAAGAGCGCGATCTTCTCCTCCCGGGTACCCGCCATGTTGCCGGACATCGGTACACCGATCATTTCCTCCGCGCGTTCCCGGCCATGTAGCCGCGCGTACGCGTCGTTGCATTCGGCCACCACCACGTGGTCCAGGAGGAATTCGGCCTGCGCGCGTTCCGGCCAATCGATGGGCAATTTTGGCTGGCCGTCGTAGCGCACGACCCCCTCGCCACGCAAGAACATGAAGCCGCGGAAGCTCGACTCCAAGGCCTGGTGCTCGGCGAGCGCCAACTCAAGCCCGGCCACCCGCTTGCGCAGGATGGAAAGCTCGGTCTCGTCCTCTGCCGGAGTCTGCTGGGTGCTATCCGTCATGGGGCGAACGCCTGCGGCCAGGCGCCGAATAGCTGCAGCATAGCGCAGAATCCCGCCCTTTCACATGGCCTTTGCTCGGCCCGGACCATCGCGGGAAGGCATGGAAACCCTTCGAGGGTTTCCATATCAGATCGCCGAAACGGGAGTATCTCTGTCCCGTTTTTGTGTTCGCTTTTTCGAGGCGCGCAAGACCGACGCGGTATAGTGCGTCTTTGCCGTGTTCCGTCGAGTTGCACTCCACCCAACCTTTCTCGCCGCGCTCACCGGTGCGGTTGCCGGCCTGGCCGCCGGCGTGGGTGGCTTCACCTTCTTCTATGCCCGGGGTGCCTCGTACCTCACCAACGATCCGGGTGCCTGCGCGAATTGCCATGTCATGCACGAACAGTTCGACGGCTGGGTCAAGGGTAGCCACCGCGCCGTCGCCGTGTGCAACGACTGTCACACCCCGCCCGGACTGGTTGCCAAGTACTTCACCAAAGGCGTCAACGGCTTCTTCCATTCGTTTGCCTTCACCACCGGCCGCTTCCCCGAGCACATCCGCATCACCGAACGCAACCGCCGGGTGACCGAGTCCGCCTGCCGCCATTGCCACGCGGCGGTGGTGGCGGTCATCCAGGGGTCCACCGGGCGCGGGCCCGCCAATTGCCTGGCCTGCCACCCCGGCGCAGGCCACATGGAATCCGCCTCCTTCGGCTCGGTTCCACCCGGCTTCCACGCCCGCGCCGACCTCCTGTCCTCTGGGGCCGAGGCCCACCGACCTTCTGCTCCGCTCGCTCACCGCCGACCGTAAGGACAATCCCATGACCGACGAGAAAGCCCCTTCCCCATCCCCTGCTCTCCTCACGCGAAGTTTCGTGCTGGTCGGCGTGTTTTCGGCACTGGCCGCGGTGGGGGTCACCGCTCTGCTAGTCAACATCGCCGAGCGGAAACAGGAGGCGCGCAATCCCTTCTTCCGCGTGGTCGAGATTACCGACGAGACCACTGACCCGGCGCTGTGGGGCAAGAACTTCCCCATGCAGTACGACGGCTACCGAAGCACGGTGGACCAGCAGCGAACTCGCTACGGCGGGAGCGAGGCGATCCCGCGCACGCCCAACGAGGCTGACCCCCGTTCCGTGGTGGCCCAGTCGCGCCTGGAAGAAGATCCGCGCCTGCGCACCATGTGGGCGGGCTACGCCTTCTCGGTCGATTTCCGTGAGGACCGCGGCCACGCCTACATGCTCGACGACCAGACCTTCACCGAGCGCCAGAAGGTGGTCAAGCAGCCCGGCACCTGCCTCAACTGCCATGCCTCGATGTACACAACATACAAGAAGCTGGGCGACGGTGATCTGGTCAAAGGCTTCGACAAGGTGAACGCCATGCCCTACTTCGAAGCACGCAAACTTGTCACCCATCCCGTGGCCTGCATCGATTGTCACGACCCAGCGACCATGGCGCTGCGGGTGACCAGACCCGCTTTCATGGAAGGCATGCGAGTGCTCAAGGCGTCGCAGGGGGTGGCCGACTACGATGTCAACCGCGATGCCAGCCGGCAAGAGATGCGCGCCTTTGTCTGTGGCCAGTGCCACGATGAGTACTACTTCAAGGGTCCCGAAAAGCGGCTTACCTATCCCTGGGCCAAGGGCCTACGCGTCGACGACATTATCGCCTACTACGACGAGGCCGGCTTCTCGGACTGGGTCCACAAGGAATCAGGCGCACCCGTGCTGAAGGCGCAGCACCCCGAATTCGAGATGTGGAACCAGGGCACCCACGCGCGCGCCGGCGTGGCCTGCGCCGACTGCCACATGCCCTACATGCGAGTGGGTGGCCTCAAAGTCAGCGACCACCACGTACGCAGCCCCCTGCTCAACATCAATCGCGCCTGCCAGACCTGCCACAAGGCCAGCGAGGCCGAGCTGAAGGCGCGTGCCGAGACCATCCAGGACCGCACCTTCCAGATGCGCAACATCGCCATGGACGCCCTGCTGGCGCTGATCAGCGACATCAAGGGAGCCAAGGCCGCGGGCGAATCCGAGGCGGCCGTCGCGACGGCGCAAACCCATCAGCGCCACGCGCAATTCCGACTGGATTTCATCGAGGCTGAGAACTCGATGGGCTTCCATGCCGCCCAGGAAGCCGCGCGCATCTTGGGCATGAGCATCGAAGACAGCCGCAAAGGCCAGGTGGCTCTGCGGTCCCTGCGCCACGCGACGCCGGCTGCGGCTAAGCCCGAAGGGACGAAGTAGAGCCCTGGGCTCCCGCCTGATTTTGGCGGAGAGGGTGAGATTC
>PMJO01000035.1:0-6373 GCA_003158455.1 Myxococcales bacterium
AAGGGCAGGCTGTCAAGAAAATCCTGACGGCACTCACCTCGGTCCGGAGAGCAAAACACACACTGCGGTAACGCTTTTCGTCGTGAATCTGCCGTCAAGCTGGGTGGCCCGCTGCTTCCAAGGATAGCCCATGGACTTCGTCCCGACCGTATGAAGTCTCAAGTACCCTCGGAAGGCGGGGATCCGCTCGAAGATAACTGTACTGATTGGGGCTTATGATCCATCCGGCCCGGCTTCGTTGCTCCTCGTCGCAATGCGTCTAGCATTCTTGATCCCCGACCCAGGTTGATGGGGTTCGGGTAAGTTGCATCAGCTCCTTCAGGTCCCGGCCGCTGAGCAGCTCCATTGTGATGTGCTTCTGATCGGCGCAGGTTCCGATGTCGTAGAGCCGGACTATGTTCGGCGGTTCTGGGTAAGGAATTGGGCCGCAAGTTGTTGGCCAAGGTGGCTACGATCGCTACACCAGATACGATCTTGCGTTGGTATCGAGAACTGGTGGCGAAGGAGTGCGATGGGAGCAAGCAACGTGGCCCCGAGCCCCGTCCTCGATGATCTCCTTCTCAGCGCCGCTTCCGAAGACGAACGGCGAACATCACGAGCGCAAGCATTACGAAACCGGGCAAACGCGCGGCTGGGCGCCCGGCCAGGCGACAGGAGCAGCCGCTGTTTTCCTGTGTCGCTCCCGTCGCGGTGGCGGTTGCGCCTCCAGTTCCCGCGACCCTGCCGCCGCTAGCAACCGTGCCGCCCATGCCAGCCACGCCGCCGGCTCTGGCGTTTCCAGCGTTGCCGCCGGTCAGCGGCGTGCCGCCGCTTCCCGACGTCCCCCCGACTGCCAAGCCCCCGCCGCCTCCCGACGATCCCCCGCCGGGCGCGACGCCGCCAGTTCCCGTGTTTCCACCGACCGCCGTGCCGCCGTCGGTTCCCGGGCCCCCGTCGGTTGCCGACTTGCCGCCAGTGCCCGTGGCCCCACCAGTCCCGGTGGCGCCATCGGTTCCCGACACGACCGGCGCATCCACTGCAGGCGAACGACCCGAATCTCGCGCCCCACTGCCATCGCCGCTGCCACCGTCGCGAACCAGCGTCCCCGCCGTGGTAGCAGCTCCGTAAATTGGCGGCGCCGCTGGACTCACGTTGGCCAGAAAGGTACCAACTCCGGTGCTGGTATCGATGGTGATGATCTTCGAGTCGAGCGTGAAACCGTAGAGCGTGCCCTGGTCGAAATCAGCGGCGTTCACTTCGAATCCAATTGTCCCGATAGTGGTCGCGGCCCCGGTCGTGTCGACCTTGTAGAGGGTGCCGGTACTCTGGGTCATGTAGAGGTTGTTCTGGTCGTCGAACGACAAATCGAAGTACGGGCTAGTCGGAACTCCGAACGCGCCCACATGCGTCGCCTGCGCCGTGGTCGTGTCGATCGTGTAAAGATCCGTGTGTGAAGCGCCGAAGAGAACACCGTCTCTGCGAAATTTGACCACTAGGATCCCGTTGCCCGTGTTCCCGACGAGGGTCGACTTCGCCGTGGCAGGGTCCACGATGACGAGATCTTGAGTGCTGAGTTCAGCGTAGAGCGTTCCTCCGGGAAGGCGCGCCAAATCTTCCGGGTAGCCGCTCATCGTACCGGTTTGCGTGAAGACGCCCGTCTGAACATCCACCGTTCCAAAAGCACCACCCTGCATCACCGCGTAGAGGATAAGGTCCGCACGCGCGTCAGCCGTCGACCCGTCCACTGCAGGCGAACCACCCGAATCTCGCGCCCCACTGCCATCGCCGCTGCCACCGTCGCGAACCAGCGTCCCCGCAGTGGTAGCAACCCCGTAAATTAGCGGCGCCGCTGGACTCACGTTGGCCAGAAACGTACCGACTCCGGTGCTGGTATCGATCGTGATGATCTTCGAGTCGAGCGTGAAACCGTACAGCGTGCCCTGGTCGAAATCCACCGCGTTCATTGCGAATCCAGTTGGCCCGATGGCGCTTGCAACCCCGGTTGCGACGTCGACTTTGTAAAGGGTGCCGCTGCTCTGGGTCATGTACAAGTTATTCTGGTCGTCGAACGAGAGATCGAAGTACGAGCTAGCAGAAACTCCGAACGCGCCCACATGCGTCGCCTGCGCTGTGGTCGTGTCAATCGTGTAGAGATCCGTGTATGAAGCGCCGAAGAGAACACCGTCTCTGCGAAACTTGATCACTAGGATCCCGTTGCCCGTGTTCCCGACCAGGGTCGACTTCGCTGTGGCAGGGTCCACGACGACGAGGTCTTGAGTATTGAGTTCAGCGTAGAGCGTTCCTCCCGGAAGGCGCGCCAAATTCTCCGGGTAGCCGCTCATCGTACCGGTTTGCGTGAAGGTGCCCGTCTGAACATCCACCGTTCCAAAAGCACCACCCTGCATCACCGCGTAGAGGATAGGGTCCGCACGCGCGTCAGCCGTCGAGGCCAGCAGCAGCCCCAAAACGACCGCGAAACAGAAACACTTCCGGGTCATGCCGATCCATGAAGACGCCAGCCCGATAGGTCGAGACGCCGACGCCATCAACCGGAATGAAGTCCCCGTGAATCGATGCCGCCAAGCTGCTGAAGTGCTTTGCATGCGGGTGTCTTTACTCCGAAGGCGATCAGGGATCAACTTGCTAGTTCCGCCCGTCAAAAGCACGGTCAGGTTTGGGAGACGGTGCTTTCCAAGGCGTCGGCGGGAGCCAGGAGAGGGTCCATAGGCAAAACAAGGCGGTTCTTTGAGCGTCCGGGAACCCACTCGACCCGCGCCTGCGCGACCTGGAGGGCGTTCACGCAGCCCGCTGGGGCAGTACCCCTGAATACCGGGTGACGTGGCGGCGAGGAGGGGGCACGATGTCGATGTGGCGGCCCGGGCGCATCAGCTGGGCAGGCGCAGGCGGATGCTCGACAGGATCGCGGCCAGCTCGCGGCAACTTTGTACCCGCGCCTCGGGTTGCTTCGCCAAAAGCTTGAGGATCACCGTCTCCAACTCAGCCGGGATGGCAGAATTGCGCTGCCTGGGCGGCTCGGGCGCGCGAGACATGTGGGCGATCAGAATGGGCATCACCTCTTCGGCGTCGAAGGGAACCGCACCAGTGAACATCTGATAGGCGATGCAGCCCAGAGCGTAGAGGTCCGCGAGATGGGTGACGCCGCCAAAGTTGTTGGCCTGCTCAGGAGCCATGTACTGTCTTCCTTAAGGACGCGCTCGTAGTCTTTGGCGGCGGCCCCGCGGTAGTCAGTCTCCGCGGCGCGCAGGCGATCCGGGGCATCACGATAGCCGGGCCGCACGGCCAGAATCTTGCGGTAGCAAGCCGCTGCGTTTTCCGGAAACGCGTGGCTCTCGAAGAGCAGGGCCAAGCGGTAGCAGGCGTCGAACTCGTCATCGCTGGCCGGCCCAGCGTCGACGAATTCTTCCACGAACGCAAAAGCGTAGGCCCGAGAGGTTGACACTGTACCGAGCACCGCCGTACTCTCCGCGTTGCTAGAGGACTTGAGCACTTTTGCTCGAACCGTTTGGAAGAAGGCGGGAATCATGCGTCTTGTACAGAGTATGTCGTTCTTTACGGTAGTTCTTTCCGCGCTTCTCATGCCGGCCGTCGGCACGGCGGCGTCGTGGCCCCACTCCTGGTGTGTTCCCGGAGCGCCGCTGACCTCACCGGCGCCCACCGGCACGGACGCCAATTTAGTCACGATCTTCAACGTCGTTTGCGCTTCGTCTCCTAACTGTTGCAGCAGCAGCGGCCATTGGGGGCTCGCGTGTGTGCAGGCAGCGGCTAATCTAGCCAAGCAGAACAACTTGACCGTGAGTGGCAAGAGCGACTATTGCGGCCGCTACGCGTGGGCTCAAGGACCCATCGCGAATACCCAGCAGTACTACCCCCGCGACTTCAGCTTGTTCACTTTGGGCGACGCAACCGGATTGGCAGACGTGGCAGGACCCGTAGCTGCGCAAGGCAATGTCACCGCAAGCAGCTTCTTTTTGAATGGGATCCAACAGGATCCGGTCGCGCTCGTAGCGCAGGGCACCATCGCTCTCAAGGTTGGTGGCACGGTCAATGGGCGCGTGTACTACAGCAGCACGAGCAAGACCGCCTTCTCCGACACCCCTTCTGTCAACTATGTCAATGCCGCGCGTCCGACTGCAGCCACTAACCCCAGTCCTATTGACTTCGCCAACGCATCGAAGGCGCTGCTGTCGATGTCCCAGCAATTGAACCTCTACACGCCCAGCGGCACCACGACGCATGGCAATAATGCCATCACATTCGCCGGCTCGGATACGGAATTGAACGTCTTTCAGTTTTCCTCCAGCTGGCTCTCTGGCATTACTGTCTTCAATTTCCAGGTGCCCCCAAACTCCGCCGTCATCATCAATGTTACCGGCGATACTGCGACTTTTGCGAGTGCAGGGTACTCTTCGATAGCTAACCTGCACCTGCAAAGCGTGCTTTGGAACTTCCCATCCGCCACCCAACTGAAACTCTCGTCGACCTCCATTCCCGGCTCGATTCTCGCGCCCCAGGCCGCTGCCACTTTGGGCACCGGTTCTCTCGTTGGAACTGTGGTCGCGAAGTCAGCGGCGCTCAGCTTCGGCGAGTTTGACTGGAACCCCTACCAGGTTCCGTCAGCCACCGGCTGCCTTCCCTATTCTACCCTCACACCTGGAGACTGGTCGTGCTCCAAAGACACGGCCGTCGACGACACGGGGCAAAACGCCGCAGTCATCAAGGCGGAAGCCGGTTTTCTTGACATTCCTCTTGATAATTACCAAGCAGAAGGCGAGAGCCGCACTAGTCCCGAGCACCGCATCTGGTATGCGTTTCAGCCCGCCACGTACAACTCCAAGTACCGGCCACTCGCGGTGTTCTTCAATGGCGGCCCTGGGTCTGCCACGTCCTCCGGCCTGTTTAGTTTCAATACCGCGAACATGACTCTCGATCCAGCAGAGCAGACCAACGGCTCGACGATTGCGTCCAACCCCAATCGCTGGACGCAATTTGCCAATTTGCTCTATATCGACGCGCCGGCAACAGGTTTCTCCTATCCGTTGTCGTACACAACTGCTAGTGGCTCGGTTGTCACACCGTTCATCGGGATCGATCTATCGCGCGACGCAGGAATCTTCCTTCAAGTCCTTACCCGCTTTCTTGTCCGCCACCCAGCTTTGCTCGGTAATCCGGTGATCCTGGTCGCGGAGAGTTACGGTGGCACACGGGCCACTCTAATGTTGCACTATCTTTACAACTACTCTGTCACGGATCCTGCCTTCCAGTATCAGGATGCTCAGTTGGTCGCTGACCTGAACGCCTACTTCTTCGTAGCATTTGCGACGACTAAACCGGATCCCATCCGGCAGATAGCCAAGATATTCCACTATCAAGTGCTGATTGAGCCCGCCGTGGTCGGCTCCAAGCAAGTCATCTATGCGGCAGCTAAAGAGCCCCAGGACCCTAATTGTATTGCCTCCGACAATCCCAACTATCTGTGCTCGGTCACTTCCGGCCCGACCATGGCAACTTGTGATGTCAACAGTTGCGACCAACTGCCTCTCTGGACACAAAACCAACTCGATGCTGCCGGCGCTAATCTAAACCACCCCGCGACGCTACAGGCGGCACTGGGAGTCGATCCGACGACAATCGCCTGGATGAAGGCCGACTATCGAAAAGCGGCCTATGGTCGCAACGGGGGCGATCCATGCGGAAATGGCACCACCTCGGGCGAAAATTCTTTCAGCACACTCGATATGCAGAACGCCTTCGGCACGTTCCCGTCAACATCAAGAGATTGCTATTTTATCGTGTTGAATGACGCGGTGAACGAGGGTTATGACGGCTCATCCGCAAGCTGGGAGGATGCCGGCGACACGATCGGCTACTACTTCCTAGAGAACGCCGCCAACGTGGCTACCTTCATCACCGTTGACAGGTATGACCAGAATATTTGGACGCCGGCAATTCCACTGTCGCTTTACTGCCTTGCGAATCCACAGGCGTCTAATTGCCTGCCGGGTTCTAGTGTGGATCCGGATATCGCGAATCTCATATCGAGCGCTGCCTACGACCCTACCTACTCGACAGGCCTCGCCCGGGCGGGCGCGATGTTGATCACTTACAAGTCCTCCCCTACGTCGATGCCCTTTGCAATGCCGACCTCCTATATCGCCGGACATGTTGTTACAATGGGCGGGCACTCTATTCCATCGGGCAGAAACCCCGGGTTCTCTGAGGTGCTGGCAGACGTCAGGCAATGGTATGCGGCCCATTGACGCGGCGGCTTTGGCATCCGCTACAGTGCTTGTGCTCCCGACTGCCTGAGAGGGTGATGCCATAGCTGGCGTCATCGTCATCGGGGATGACGGACGGTCTATCAGGCTGAGCCGTC
>PMJO01000035.1:6413-7727 GCA_003158455.1 Myxococcales bacterium
CCGCCGCAGGTGCCGGCGGTGAAGGTGGGAATGCCGACGTAGGTGGCGTCATGGCTAGCGGGGGCAACGCCCAAGGGGAAGGCGGCGCAGCGAACGGCGGTCGAACCGATGAAGGTGGTGCTATGACGGGTGGGGGTGGGAGTGGGGGTGTGGACATCACCCTGCCCATCAAGCCACCCGCCACTGGAGGCGTGACATCTTGCGTTCAGGATGGGGGGGTAACTGACGGCGAGATCTTGGGCTCACCGGATGGCTTGTGTGACGACGCATTGATCTGGGAGACGCTGGATATCTATTTGGGTGGAGGTGGCGGGTGCATGCCCACGCCGAATGGGCAGACTAGCTGGGGCTATGTCATCCTGGATAGCGCAGGCCGGGTCATCGAGATTACGAGATCTGGTGTATCAAAGACGAAGCCGGTGGATGCATTGGCCTGTGATAGCTGGCCCTGCCTGGCAGGCCAGACTATTCCATACTTCTGCCAAATTGGTTCTTGAGCCAGCCTGCCCTCGACTCCGGGGGATCTCCTGATGTGGGTTAGGGGCTTGGTCCTGTGGGCCGTGAATGCACACCTGTCAAGGCAGACAGCCTCTCGGCGAAACGACCGCCCTGGTGATGATCGAAATAGTAGCGGGCTGCGATGCGCGCTCGCTCGAACCTTCGCTGATTCAGCAGTGAAAACACCAAAAATGCATCGCGTTCGTCGGCGACAGCGCTGTCGGGAAATCGCTGCCTACCTTCGCGCGCAAGGGTTTCGGCCAGCTTGGGATTACTCAGCAAAGAGTCACGGATCTGCTGCATCAGCGAATCTTCGTCCAACGCGAGATGGCCGGCATCATTGTCTGCCTCTCGACTCGGGACCACAGGAACCAGGCGAGGCGGCGGAGGTGAAACGGCGGCCGGTGTGCCTGCGATGGGCGCTTCGCCGAATGGCTTGAGTTGCTGTTTGCCGCCTCGCCAGTAGAGCAGCAGGCCGCAAGCCAAGACGCTGAGGAAGAATACAATGGAGAAAGTGCGCCGCATGACGGACAGAGTCTAGCTCGGCTGCCTGCCGTAGGGAACCAATACGTGTTGTCGCGATTGCCATCCAAGCGAGGCGAACACGGAGGTTGCAACGCAGACTACAAACTGGTCCTGGCACAACGTGCCCCGAAGTAATCAGGTCCCGGGGAGCCGTAGTAGCGCTTGGCCGACAGGAGTCCCGCGGCGACGTCGGGAAAGGCGCCGCCACGGGACTCCCGGACGGATGGGACACCCAAGACGATGACGTTGTTCAGCTCGGCGCAGTTGTCGCATGGAGTTTGGTATGGTCTG
>PMJO01000366.1 GCA_003158455.1 Myxococcales bacterium
CGGCGGCATGATGATGGACACCCTAGGCGAGACCAAGGTGGCCGTGGCCATCGACAAGGCGGTGCACCAGGCGCTTGATTCCAAGCAGATCAAGAGCCTGGCCGCCGGCAAGATGGGCATGGGCACGCGCGAGGTCGGGGATCTGATTGCCAAGCTGGTGAGCTGAGACCGGGCGGCACGCACCTTCCACGACCCGCTTGCCGATAAGCCTCCTTGGTGGAGGCAGCGGCACGCGCACAACCGTCGCCCGCCGGCCCGAACTACTCGCGCCGGCAGCCGGAGAAGACTGCGCTCTACCAGGTAATGCAGCGGCACCTGCTGACCTTTGTGATGGGAACCCTCGAAGGGTTCCCAAACCCTGCGATGCTGCGCAGCCGGCGAAGCCGGCTGGCTCCGCACGCGGGACGGACAGCTCACCCTGCCCACCCCTCGCGCTGTTCGCTCGCCCGTCGTCGAGCACGGTCAGCTCGGACCCGGGCTCGATGATGCCGCGGCGGACGAGGTGAGCGAGCACACGGGCGCGCACCACCTGCAGTAGGTCGCCGACCTCGTCGGTCGAAAGGCGTGGCAGGTACTTCGGGGCAGCTGCCGATGACTCCAACTGGGCCTTGGTCTATGACTTGTCAAGGCGTCGAAACAATACTGAAATTGTCGAACGCCACGGTGAACGCCGTCGGGTCGTCGCTGCCGGCATAGACCCCAAGCACCAACATTGGGTCGGCCGGTGCGCTGGTGGCTGTGATCGATACCCAGGCGCTGGTATTCCAATAGTACGCCGTCAGCGTTGTTCCAACTCTGGTGATGCGGAATCGCCCGCTTGTGTCCGCGGTAGCAACGAAGGTCGAATCGGCATCCACGGAGCTGGTCGTATAGGCCTTGTAGTTTTGCTGCTGCGGAACGTTGGCGTTGACATATGAGGAGTCAAGGCGTTCTACGCTGAGGTTCCACGCTGGCGTTGCGGCGGCAGGCGAATGAACGCTCATTCCCGCATACCGGCTAGCTGTCGCCGGAATCGCAAAATTCGTCAGGGCGAAGTCAATCTGCGCGTCGAAGTCGCCGCACACCTCGAAATTGCACGTGTCCAGAACAGCGCCCAGGCTGCCGCCCAGGGTGCCGGGGCAAGCCGCGGGGCGATCGAGCACGAGTGCACCCGCCGAGACCGCGGTTGTCCCACAGTTGTCCCAGGGAGACCAATGGGGTGCGAGCGTCCCGCTCGAAAAATCGTCGGTTGCATTGCCGATGCACACCGGTCCTGTGCCAGGACAGGTCGAACCGTCCACTGCGTCGCCAGCACCCCCGTCGACTCCAGGGGTGGCACCATCTGCCGCATCGGTGGCAACGACGACTAGGTCGGCTCCAGCGTCAGCCGCGGCGTCGACAATAATGACGGGCGCGTCGACAATAATGACCGGCGCGTCGACAACTGTGACCGGCGCATCTGGGCCAGTGTCAGCTCCGTCGTCCGCCGAAGCGTCAGCAGGAGGAGTGACGGTTCCATCGAGGAGGGGTTGCGAATCGCTCGTTCCACCATCGCCGGCGTCTGTGGTGCTCACTGGAGTCGTGTCCTTCGGCGCGTCGAGCTTGGCAGCGGGGCCGTCGGGATTGGCAGCGGGGCCGTCGAGCTTGGCAGCGAGGCC
Source organism: Myxococcales bacterium (assembly GCA_003158455.1). Classification (GTDB taxonomy): domain Bacteria; phylum Myxococcota_A; class Polyangia; order Fen-1088; family Fen-1088; genus Fen-1137. Next base: position 1,638 of record PMJO01000366.1, read on the forward strand.
GTCGAGCTTGGCAGCGAGGCCGTCGAGCTTGGCAGCGGGGCCGTCGGGACTGGCAGCGGGGCCGTCAGGATTGACAGCAGGGCCGTCGAGCTTGGCAGCGGGGCCGTCGGGATTGGCAGCGGGGCCGTCGAGCTTGGCAGCGAGGCCGTCGGGATTGGCAGCGGGGCCATCGAGCTTGGGAGCGGGGCCGTCGAGATTGGCGGCTGGGCCGTCGAGATTGGCGGCTGGGCCGTCAGTCGGGGCCTGGCTGTCGAGCTTGACGACGACATCCGGGTTGGCGAGACCATCGAGTTTTGCGCCAGACGTGTCCTTCTTGGCATCGCCGCAATTGCCGCCATCACAGGTGACTTTGAGGCCGCTCGAGCCGCCACAGCCGATGACCAAGGTCATCGCGCACAAGCCAGCTAGGACCGTAGAACCGTAAAACAGTCGGGTCATGATATTCCTCGCGCAGGGATGATTGTTGCCTTTTGCCAGCGAGCCGCTTGGATGCAATTCGCCAATCTGAACTGGCGGATAATGCATCAACGGGCCGTTGATGGGTAAGGAAAAGAACACAAATGTGACCGTATGACAAACACCTACATGCCCCGTTATGACGGGTCCATCGTTGTTTCGAATGGGGTTTTTGAGCGTCAGAGAACCCTGCCGGATCGCATCAGCAACATCTTGAGCAAGATCTTGATCGCGTCCCTGCAGAGCGCCGGGCCGCGTGCGAAGACATTCCCAAGTGTTCTGTAGGCAACTTCGGCATCCTGGCGCTGCTCCGCGCATACGGCTTCAGCCTCGCTGGTCAGCGCCTCCCCGAAGGTGTGGCCAAGGCCGGAATCCTCCGCGCCATCGCCGGCGCGGGTCCGTTCCTTCCCCTCGCGTTGATACTGCGGACCGTCACCTCGAACCCGCGCGATACCACGCCGAGCGCTACAAGCGTACCGGCGAGATCCTTCCCGACAGTGCGCTGGAGGAATTCAAGAAGTTCGACTCCATCTTCCTGGGCGCCATCGGCCACCC
>PMJO01000131.1 GCA_003158455.1 Myxococcales bacterium
TCCGAATTTCGGGGTCCACTTCAGCCTGCGTGAGCGGGCGGACGCCGTGCTCGCGAAGGAGAAGGATGCCACCAAGATCGCCAAGAATGCTTGCGAGAAGTGGCTCGATGTCCGGGCGTTTGGTCAGCTATTTGCTTACAAGAGCGACAAGAAGAAACGCGGCGACGATGCCGAGGGTGATACCGGTGTTTCTATCGGGATTCGCGGCCCCGTCACCATTCAGTCGGCCTTCAGCAAAGAGCCTGTCAGTGTCACCAGCACCCAAATCACAAAGAGCGTCAGCGGTGAAGGCGACGGTTCCAAGCGTGGTTCGGATACCATGGGCATGAAGCATCGTGTGGACCAAGGCGTGTACGTCACATTTGGCTCCATGAACCCGCAGCTCGCAGAACGAACCGGCTTTTCGGATGCGGACGCCGAAACGATCAAGAAACTCCTGCCCAAACTGTTCGAGAACGATGCCTCGTCGGCTCGCCCCGAGGGCAGCATGGAAGTGACAAAGGTGATCTGGTGGAAGCACAGCTCCAAGGCTGGGCAGTATTCCTCCGCCAAGGTCCACCGCTCGCTTGAAGTGAAAGCGGATGGCAGCTACACCCTCGCGCCCCTGGCCGGGCTCAAGCCGGAGGAAATCAATGGGTTCTAGGCGGTTGCATTTCGCCCATCGATAGCAGCCGTCCTGGTGTGGCCGGCCATGGAGGACGACGAACGCCTCGTCGCGATCTCCGCGATCGAGCACTGGAGTTTCTGTCGGCGCCAATGCGGGCTGATCCATCTTGAAGGCCTCTGGACGGAGAACGTCCTCACCGCCGAGGGACGCCGGCTGCACGAACAGGTGGACCTGCCCGGATTGGAACAGCGGCCGGGGCTCAAGAAGGCCCGCGCACTGGCGCTCAGGTCGGATCGTTTGGCTCTCGTGGGCAAGGCCGACATGGTGGTGTTCTTCGCTGAGCCGGGATACCCGCCGCCTGGCCGGCCCTTCCCGGTCGAGTACAAGCGCAGCATGCGTAACAACTTCCGCCACGCCGAGTTGCAGCTCTGCGCGCAAGCCCTGTGTCTGGAGGAAATGCTGCACCTTTCGATCCCGGCCGGCGCGCTGTACTTCGGCGGGTCCCGACGGCGCCGCGAAGTGCCCTTCGACGCGCGCCTCCGAGAAGAAACAGAAGCCGTCGCGACCGCGATCACATCGATGATGCTGTCGGGCCGCACGCCTGCTCCCGAGCCGGGGCCGAAGTGCGACCATTGCAGTCTGCGGGCACTGTGTATGCCGCTGTTGCCCGGGCCTGGACGGCTTGCGGAGTACTTGCGGGAGATGTGAGCCATGGGCGTTCTCCTCAACACCCTGTATGTGACCACCGCGGACACCGCCCTTCTCAAAGAGGGAGAGACCGTTGTCGTGCGTGTGGCGCGCGAACAGCGACTTCGGGTCCCGTTGCACCACCTGGAATCGATTGTCTGCCTGGGACACATATACGTCAGCCCGGACCTGATGTGTCTGTGTCTTGACCACGGCGTCGGCATCGCGTTCCTGTCCGAGCACGGCCGCTTCCGCGGGCGCGTGGAGGGGACGACCCAGAACGGTGCCATGCTGCGACTTGACCAGATGCGAGCGCACCTTGACGAACAGCGGAGTCTCGCGATCGCCAAGAGCATCGTGCAGGGAAAAATCGCCAACCAGCGGCATGTCCTGCAGAGGGCCGCACGAGAGTCCGAGGGCGACACAGCCATACGCCTCAGCGACGCCGCCCGTGCGCTGCAAATGGCGCAACCAGAGCGCATGGAGAGCCACGACCAAGTGCGCGGCACTGAGGGCGAAGCGGCGGCGCGGTACTTTGAAGTCTTCGGCGACATGGTACGCCAACAAAACGACGACTTTCGCTGGACAGGCCGACAGCGCCGTCCCCCACGCGACCCGCTCAATTGCCTGCTGTCATTTGCCTACGCCCTGTTGATGAATGACTGTCTGTCGGCACTGCAGGGCAACGGTCTCGACCCCGCCTTTGCATTCCTGCACGCGTTCCGACCTGGCCGGCCGGGCCTGGCGCTCGACCTGATGGAACACCTCCGCCCTCTGGTAGCCGACCGACTGGTGTTGTCGCTCGTGAACAACCAGCAGATTCGGCCCACCGATTTCCGAAAGACGGAGAGTGGAGCGGTCGAGCTGACAGACGAGGCGCGCAAACTGGTGATCGGCAGCCACCAGGAACGGAAGGCAGCCACCATCGTCCACCCTCTGCTGGGAGAGGAGATTCCTTGGGGCCTGGTGCCCCACATCGAGGCACGACTTCTGGCGCGGACTCTCCGCAGCGACATGGACACGTTCCCGCCTTTCCATCCGGCGGGCTGAAGGGCCGCCATGGTCGTACTCGTCACATATGATGTTTCCACCGAGACAAAAGAAGGCCGCCGACGCCTCAGGCGAATTGCCAAGGCCTGCGAGAGCTACGGTCAGCGGGTCCAGTTCTCCGTTTTTGAGTGCAACCTGCCCGATGCCCTGTGGGTCAAGCTGCGTGGGCAACTTCTGTCGCTATTTGCCCCTGAAGAAGATAGCCTTCGGTTCTACTTTCTAGGACAGGACGACCTCGCGCGCGCCGAGCACCATGGCACCAAGCCAAGCATTGACTTCGACGGGTCACTCATCGTGTAACCTGCGCGGACCTGGAGTGGACACGAATCGTCCCACCTCTCCGCGCCCGGGGAAAAGCTCTTTGAAAACCGAAGAATGTGAATTTGACACTCGCCATTCCGTACGCCGACACCGACACTTCGCACGCCGTTCGCGCCCAATGACCTGCAACCAGGCGGATTCTATTGTATTCTCAGTGGGTGCGTCGCCCGGCTCCTCGGAGCCGNNGGAGCCGGGCGTGGATTGAAACTTCAGTAGGGATGGCATCAGACTTCCTTGCGCACGTCGCCCGGCTCCTCGGAGCCGGGCGTGGATTGAAACGAGGTTTCGTTCCCGCCCATCGGCGAGCCAACGGCGTCGCCCGGCTCCTCGGAGCCGGGCGTGGATTGAAACATCGAGCACGACGGTGTGCCTCTTGCGCGGGATTGGGTCGCCCGGCTCCTCGGAGCCGGGCGTGGATTGAAACCTTCCAGCACAGCGCCGGACCAGCCTCATCCCAGGTCGCCCGGCTCCTCGGAGCCG
>PMJO01000083.1 GCA_003158455.1 Myxococcales bacterium
TTCCTTGATGCCAAAACGGCCCTGGAACGGGCCCCAACGCTTGCCGAACATGAAGCTGAAGCGTAGCTGCTCGGTGGTCGTGACCTCCTCGCCGGAATACGAGCCGACGGTTGAGTTGTAACCCACCGTGCTCGAGGCTTTGCGATACCCGCGCGGATCGTCGACGAACTCGATCATGTAGAACTTGTCAGGTCGCGGGTACAACTGGACCGACACATAGTTCTTGAAGGTGTGAGCCATGTAGTTGTATTCGGTGCGCAGCCCCACGATGGTCTGCAGCCGGCTCACGCCACGGGTGATGCCGCTGATGTCATCCGTTATATTGTCGAGGTTCTTGGCCACCGTGTCGTCGGTGAGGAGGTGGCCCACCGTGCCCTCGCCATCCGCCATGCGGCCCGTGATCTTGTCCACGTTGCGCAACGACCTGTCCAGGTTGTCGATGCTGCTCTGTAGCTTCTGCAGCGAGCTGCGCAGATCCTGACCGGCGCCCGAAACCTGACCCTGGGTGGTGCCCACCAACCCCTTGATGCCCTCCGTGATCTCGCGCGCATTGTGCAGAGTGACGCGGATATCGTCAGCTTCGGAACGGGTGATTCCCTGCACGGTAGCCGCGATGTCGTCGATGCGACCAAGCAGACGCTCGACGATGACCGAGTTTCTCTCCAACAACTGGTTGGCGTTGTTGGCCATGTCCTTGATCGGCCCCGAGGTCAGCAGCTTCACATCCGCCAGGATGTCCCTAAGGATGGGCAAGGTCTCGCCCACCGAGTTCATGATGTCGCCCATCTCCACCGGTTCGGTCACGATCTTGATTTCGTCGCCATCACGCAGTTCTCGCAAGGCCACGCGCTGGTTGTTGCGCACCGTGAAGGGCGACCCCGGATCGACCTCGAGGTAGTACTCGCCGAGCAGCGAAGCCGCCTTCTTGGCAATGGCGGCGTTCTCGAAGAGTTTTATCTCCGGCATGATGCGCAGGAAGACTCTGGCCTTGCCCGACTCCTGATCGAGTTCGCGCTCCTCGACTTGCCCGATGCGCAACCCGGCCGACAGCACCCGCGTCCGCTCGTAGACTCCCAGGGCGTTGTGGAAAAGCGCGTGCACGCGGTAGCCGCCGCCCCCTGCGATCTTCTTGCTGGTGTACTGAAAAAGCAGGTAGGTGGTGACCAGAACCACCAAGGCCAGGGCACCCACCGTGAGACCGGCCAGGCTCCGCCTCATGATGGCACCCCGAATTTCACCGCGCCCGAGGGTTCCACGAACTCGCGCAGCCTCGGGTCGGGCGCCGCCAGCAACTCGGCGGGCGTGCCGCACGCAACGATCTTGCCGTCGTAGAGCATGGCGATGCGGTCGCCGATGCGAAAGGTCGACGCCATATCGTGTGAGATCACCACGGACGTGACCCCGAAGTCATCTGCAGTGCGCCTAATCATTTCATCGACGTTTTTGGTGGCAATCGGGTCCAGGCCGGTGGTTGGCTCATCGTAGAGCAGAATCTGGGGCCGGTCGACAAGTGCGCGCGCCAGGCCCACCCGCTTTCGCATACCACCAGACAGCTCGGCTGGGAACTTCTCTTCGACCCCCGGAACATTGTCCAGGTCCAAGCGTCGCAGCAAGTCCCTCACCCGATCCAGGATTTCACCCCTGGGCAGGCGGTACCGCTCGATGAGCGGGAAGGCGATATTCTCGACTACGTTTAGCGAGTCGAAGAGCGCGGCGTACTGGAACACCATGCCGAACTTGCGCTGCACCTTCGCGATCGCCACATCGTGCAAGCCGACGATGTCCTCGCCGTCCACGTAGATGTGGCCGCTGTCCGGCTGCAGCAAGCCCATCAGATGCTTCATCAGCACCGACTTGCCCTGCCCGGACCCGCCAATGACGATGTTGGTCTTGCCCCGCTCAAAGTCCAAGTCGATCCCGCGCAGGACCTGCTGCGCGCCGAAGCTCTTGTGCAGATCACGAATCTGGATCTGCCAGCGCTCGTCACGGGTGGGGCCGCCGTTGGTCATCTACAGTCCATGCGATGGCCAGATCACGGCCATGATCTCGATCAAGAAGTAGTCGAGCACCAGGACCGAAACCGAGCTGGACACCACGGCGGCTGTGGTGGCACGGCCCACTTCCTTGGCCCCACCGCGTACGTTGAATCCTTGATAGCAAGCGGCCAACGCCATGGCGACTCCGAAAATCACCGCTTTGATCAGCCCTTGCACGTAGTCAACCGGGTCGACCCAGTGACGAAAAAGCTCGAGGACCTGCCCCAGATCGATCTGGTACACCAAAATCGAAATGACGTAGCCGCCCAGCAGGCCGACCACGTTGAACACCATGGTCATGACCGGCAACATCAAGATCGAAGCGACCAGGCGGGGGGTGACCAAGTAGTGCACCGGGTTCACTGCGAAGGTCGTGAGCGCATCGATCTGCTCGGTGATGCGCATCGAACCCAGTTCGGTCGCCATGGCTGACCCAGCCCGCGCCGTGATCATGAGGGCGGTGAACACCGGCGCCAGTTCGCGCGCCAGGGAAACCCCCACTGCGTAGCCGACCCAGCGCTGCTGGTCGAACATGGCCAGTGCCATGATCCCCTGCAAAGCCGTCACCGCTCCGCTGAAGAAACCCACCAGCATGATGATGGGCAACGAACCCACCCCGATAAACTCCATCTGCTCAAGGTAGAGGCGCAGTCGGAACGGCCGACGAAACAACCAGGTGAAGGCCCGGCCAAGCAGCAGCATGTGCTGACCGAAGATGGCCACCGCCCCCAGCAAGGGTCCGAAAATTCGACCCACCAGACGAATCACCTTTGCGGACGAGAACTCCTGAGCGCCGCCGTTCGCGTTGGCCGAAGAAGCATCGCTCATGGGCGGGCGTCCACTTCGGAGGTTCGGTAGATGCGCGGAACGCGCTTGGAGATGCCACACAGGATTTCGTAGCTGGCGGTGTCCGCCCAGCGGGCGATTTGGTCGACAGTGATCGCCTCATGCTCGTCGCGCCCGATAAGAGTAACCTGGTCGCCCAAGGACGCACCCGCTACCCGGCTCACGTCGACCATCATCATATCCATGCACACGGCGCCTACCACGGGGGCGCGGCGGCCCCGGATAAGAACCTGGGCGCCGCGGATGTGCCTGGGATAGCCATCGGCGTAGCCAATGGGGATGGTGGCCACGCGTGCCTTGCGCGCCGGACGCCACAGGCCGCCGTAGCTTACGCCCTGCCCGGCGGCCACCTCGTGCAAGGCCATGATCTTGGTGCGGAGAGCAAGCACCGGCTCCAACTCGGGACGGGCCACCACCGCCGACGGCATAGCCCCGTAGAGCGCAAGCCCGGGCCGGATCGCGCGGTAGCGCGCCTCGGGGAAACGCACCGCTGCCGCGCTATTCGCCGCATGCACGACCTCGGGAACTATCCCGCGGGTCGCCGCGGCCTGCAGGCAGCGTTGGAAGCGAGCGATCTGCTCGCGCGTGGCACTGGCACTCTTCGAGTCCGCCGATGCGAAGTGCGTGCACAGCCCGGTCAATTCCAGGTGCGGATAGCGCGCCACAACCTCAAGGAACGCGGGCAACGCGTGCGGCTGGATGCCCAGCCGGTTCATGCCCGTGTCGATCTTCACGTGCACCGGCCAGCGCGGTTGCAGCCCGCATACCGGCACGGTCTGACCGCGCTTCGGCCTGCGCCGCCGAGGCGCGCTGCCGAACCGCTGCAACTCGCCGAGGTCGTAGATGACCGGCGTCAGGCCTTCTTCCAGCATCTCGGACTGGGTGTTACCGTAGTAGGCACCCAGGACCAAGATCGGACAGGTGATGCCGGCACCGCGAAGCTCAAGACCCTCTTCGGCCAAAGAAACCGCAAGTGCATCGACCAAGGGTGCGAGGGCACCAGCCACCGCCACGGCGCCATGTCCATAGGCGTCCGCCTTGACCACGCCGTAGATGGCCACTTTCGGACCCACGATGGCGCGCACGCGTGCGAGATTGCGACAAAGGGCACCCAAATCGATCTCCGCCACCGTGGGCCGGATCGATGTGCGAAGGTCGGCTTGCCGAACTGTGAGCCCAGCGGACTCAGGCGCGCGCAGGACGGACGAAGCCGCGGCTGACGAAACCAGCCCGAGGGATCCTCCGGTCGACGGTACGTTCAAGACTCGATGGATTGTCACACCCGGTGGGTATAGCGTCAATTCCGGGTGAAGGTTCAACAGTTTTCGCTGCTGTCCTGATATGGGAACCCTGAAAGGGTTGGCTCCGCCCTTCGGCACCCCACCCGCCACCCCATCCCCCTCGCTTTCCCCTTCGGGGACTTCGGGATCTGCGGGGTGGGCTTTCCGTCCCGAAGCCCCCCTGGGGGAGCTCGTCGGCTCCCTACTGTCCTGATATGGGAACCCTGAAAGGGTTCCCATGCCCTCCCGCGATGGTGCGCGGCGAGCAAAGCTCGCCGGCTCCCCACGCGACTAGAATCCGTCAGCCGCCCGCGCCAGAGCAAAAAAACCCGGCAACAGGGTCAGACGCCGCCCGCGCAACGTCAGGAGACCCTGCCGGGCCAGGTCAGCCACGACGCGAGAAACGGTTTCGCGACACGCGCCGATTCGGCCGGCCAAGTCCCGCTGGGTGGGCAAGCGCGCGATAACCGTGCCCTCTGCTCCGACCTCGCCCTCGTCTCGGGCGAGAGCAACAAGCAAGCGATAGAGCCGACCCTCCACATCAGTTGTCGCAAGTCCCCAGGCAAGCGCTTTGACTCGGCTCAAGCGCCGCTCGAAGTCATGCACTATGGCCAAAGCAAGTTCGGGAGCGGTGCGGGTCACACTCAAGAACTCCTCCCTCGGAAACAAGAGCAATACGCTGGTTTCGGCAGCTACCAAGCCGTTGCACGCGAGGTCGGCGTCAGGATTGACTGGAACGTCGACGAGGAGGTCGCCAGTCCGAAACGTCTCCAGAGTCAGCTCGCGTGAACTGTCAGTCCTGCGCGTGGCACAGATGCATCCCCGCACAACCAACATCGCGGCACCAAGCCAGCGAGCTGGGAGTACAACTTGCTGCCCTGAGCTGAACGTATGAATGGACGCGTTCGCCGCGAGCTGTGCAAGGGCAGCGGCCGAGACCCCGGAGAACCAGCGTGAGCTGCGCAGGGCGCCCAAGGCTGGACAGACGCTTAACTCGCGAGTTGCTGTTTCGGTAACCAGGAGAGAGGTCGCGTGGTTCATGCGATTCCCTGGCCAATGCACCACGCGTACCAACGTACATGCGCCTCTGGTCGCCGGTTATCCGCGGTTTCTCAACGATTTCGCGACGGATGTCCACGGAGATCCACCGCGATCGCGACATCGGTGCCACGGACGTGTCGTGTTCGGAATCTCATATCCCCGGGGCAGCAGACGCGTCACATGCTAGATATGACCCTTGCACACCACCGTGACCATGCTCTCTGTACGCCCCTCGAACTGCTCCGTCGAATCTCACGCGCATCGCGCACGACCGCGTCAACTGTCCTGTCACGCGCCTATTTGATGCTGCGCTGAAGCACCGCGAAGGCCTGACTCTGCTCTACCGTTTCATCACCTTCTTTCTTTTCGCGCTCGCCATTCTGGCCGGCGTTCATTCCTATTTCTGGCTGCGGCTGGTACGCGAGACACAGATACCCCCGCCCTATCGCGCGTGGGCAACCGCAGCCTGCTTTGCCCTCGCCTGCTCGGTGCCGGTATCGCTCATGGCGCCCAGGCTGATGCCGCGACCCTGGGCTTCATTGGCGGCCTGGCCCGGGTACATTTGGCTCGGCTTGCTGCTGCTCCTGCTGACGTCCCTGGTGGCGACCGAAGGTCTCAGGCTAGTTTTTGTCCTCGGCAGGGCCGTGCCCGCAATTCCGCAACTTGGTCCAGGCCCGCGACTCCTCCTGACCCGAGTGGTGGCGCTCACCGTGGTCGCGCTGACCGCCGTGGTCGGGGCCTACTCGATCTGGCAGGGGCTGCGCGACCCCATCGTGAAGGAGCTTCGCATCGCGCTCCCCGGGCTCCCGCCAGCCTTGGCTGGAACCACAATCGTTCAACTTACTGACCTGCACATCGGAGCGACCAAGCGCCGCAGCTTCGCCGACGACGTCGTCCGCCTCACCAACGCCCTTGCCCCGGACCTCATCGTGATCACAGGCGACTTGGTGGAGGGCCGGTTCGGATCGGGACGCGACGATACCCTCGCCTTGGCCGGTCTGCGAGCACGCCTGGGCGTCTTCATGGTGACGGGCAACCATGAATATTACTCAGGTCTGCGCGAGTGGTTGCCCGAGTTGCGGCGCCTGGGCATGCGTGTGCTGAGAAACGAGCATGTCATTGTCGACGCCGAGAAGGGCGGGGGCTGGGAGCTGGCTGGCATCGAAGACTGGAACGGCCGTAGCATCGAGCCAGACGGCGGGCCGGACCTTGCGCGTGCCCTCGCTGGCCATGATCCGGCTCGGCCCGTGATTCTTCTCTCACATCAGCCACGGGCCATCTTCAAAGCTGCGCAGGCCGGAGTCGGGCTGGTGCTGTCAGGACACAATCACGGCGGTCAAATCTGGCCGTTCACCTATCTGGTCCGCTTGCAGCAGCCCTTTGTGGAAGGGCTCCATCGCGTGGGCGGCACGCAAATCTACGTCAGCCCGGGAACTGGATACTGGGGACCGCCTATGCGTCTGGGGACACGCGCCGAGATTACGAAGATCACGCTGGTTCCCGGCCAGCAGCAGTTCCCATAGCAGAACCAGCGCGCCCGGCCTGACTCGAACAGGCAACCCCCGGCTTCGTAGGCCGGTGCTCTATCCAGTTGAGCTACGGGCGCAGTGTTGTCGAGGGCGAAGGTATGCCGCGTAGCCGGGCCACAAGTCAAGCGATGATCCCGCATTGCCCGCAGATACTTGAATGCCTGTTTCCGCCGCCTGTCCGTCGTACAGGCGGCGCGTGAACTGCGACAGTTCCCTGGGCCTAGTGTTGGCGGCGACGCGCAGCTAGCGCCAGTCCCACGCCCGCCAGGAAAAAGCCCAGGGGGATGGGCGCCCGGCCAAACGGAGCGTATCCACACCCGCCAGCGCTTCCGCCGCCGGCGGTTCCGCTGCCTGACGGCCCACCGCTTCCACCCTGGCCACCCGAGCCAGAGACCACACTCCCACCAGTGCCGTCCTCTGTGCTCCCGCCAGCGCCGCTGCCCGTGTTTCCGCTAGTGCCCGCAGCAGTTCCGCTACTGGGCGTCCCACTGCTGCCGCCCGTGGCGACGGCACCGCCAGTGGGCGTTGCAGAGTTGCCACCGCTGGCTGTCCCAGTTTTTCCGCCCGTGGCGACGGCACCGCCAGTGCCCACAGCCCCGCTCGTGGATGTTCCGGAGCTGCCGCCACTGGCAGTCCCAGTCCTTCCACCCGTGGCGACGGCACCGCCTGCGCTCGTGACCCCGCCCGTGGGTGTTCCGGAGCTGCCGCCACTGGCAGTCCCAGTATTCCCGCCCGTGACCATGCTCCCGCCAGAGCCCGTGCTGCCACCGCTGCCACTCCTTCCACCTGTCCCGGAGCTACCCCCGGCAGAGGTGGGCGTGGCACTCGGGTAAAAACCTACCTCCCCCGTGTCTCCTGCCTTTTCCGCCCAGCCGCGGCGATCCCAAGCCACGAGCGACAGCAGATGGGATGCATAGAGTCCCTGGCCATTGTCAGTCGCGGGCTCCGTCCATTTTGCGAGGGGCACCAAAGTCGAGGTCACGGTTGCGTCGTCCTTTTCCACGATGCCCAGGGCGGCCGCACAGGACGCACCCACGAACCCACCCTTGCTGAGTCCCGCCTTGACATCGGCTTCGTAGGTGGACTTGTCGCTATCGGTGCCGAAGAGCAGCAGCGCCGCCTTGGCGATCGTGCCCAGGTCAGACGTGCCGATTTTGCCGGCAAGGAATGTTCGCGCCCCGGTATCATCGCCCAGGTAGCCAAGCATCATCATGGCAAAACCCGCGAAACCAGTGTTCGGCGAAGCGGCCCCACACTGCAGCCGCAGCCGCAAAGTCGCGAGGCGGGTAGCCCCCAGCGAGCTCTTCCGCACAGCCAGTTCCAGGGCGCCCCACTGGTGTGGGTATTGATAGTCGGTCCCCGCAGCGGTGGTCGTCTTTATCGTCGCCTTGGTGCAGTCGGTGGCACTGCCAGTACAGGCCGCCGTAAGGGGAATGTCGGTGGCTGAAGTGTCCCACGAACCCGCGCCCGCGCAGTAGTACGTCATGAGCTTGTCCAGCCCAGCATTGACGTCGCTAAAGTCAGCCAATGCGCTGTACTGAAGCGGCCGACCCTGGACACCTCCGGAGCCAATCCCAGGTGGGGGCGCAGCAGGAATCAAAGAGCCGTCGGTGCTCGTGCGAATTATGACAGGCTTGCCTGGCGAAGTGCCGTACATGCCGCTCTGCCCGGAATTGCCGAAGCTGACAAGAAAGGAAATGTCTCCGATAGCCACCGAGCCGCCACCTGACTTGGTGACCGCCAGCGTGTACTTGGCTTTCTCACCCGGCAGAAGCGTGTTCGCCACCTTCTGGGTCGCCCTGGTCGCGGTAATCTTCGTCGTGCCAATCTGCGCGGTCAGCGTGAACGACGGGAGAGGATAGCCCATGTTGTTTTGCACGAACACGTCCAAGCTGGCCGATCCGCTTGACGGCACGGTGATCGTGTCACTTGCCGGCCGAACCACGATGTTGTACGAGGATGACCATATGTCGTTGCACCAATGAGCCCGCGCCGTAAACGGCAGCAGGGAAATCGTCAGGAATGTCCCGAGCAGAAACTTCTTGCACATGCTCATGCCCATTGCTCCTTAACAACTGGGGTTGCTCTCTCGCAGTCGCGTTCAATCCACATCTCGCGAGGACGGTCGATGTCAGCTAGACTTGCCATAAATTTAGTGCGACTAGCCCCAAAAGCCGAATCATTTGTTCTCTTGGCCGCGCTTTCTCTCCTACATGGGATCACACCAGCCAGCGCGACCCCGACGGACAGCGCGGCAGGGCCGCCGTCGGCTTTGATGCAAGCTGCGGCTGCTGGCAATGCTGACACTGTGCGGTCCATGCTGGCAGGAAGCGCACCAGTCGACGAAAGAGATGCTTCTGACTGGACAGTTCTGCACTTTGCAGCTGCCCACGGGTGGACAGACGTTGCGGCCATCCTGCTCGACCGGGGCGCCGATCCCAACGCGCGCGCGCGGTTTGACATGACCCCGCTCCACTGGGCGGCCATGAGAGGCCACGCTGGCGTCGCGGGCCTGCTCGCTCGCCGCGGGGCACGCACCGACGCGCGCAACGCGTACGGGATGACCCCCTTGCACCTGGCTGACGACGACAAGGTTGTCGCCGTTCTGGTCGCAGCCGGCGCGCAGGTCAATGTCCTCGACGGTCGCGGCAGGACTCCACTGCATACCGCCCGACAGGGCATCGTGGCCAAGGCCCTGATCGATCGCGGCGCGGATCTCCGCATCCGCACGCCCCAGGGTCGCACCGCCATGGAGATCGCAGCCGTGGATACCACGGAAAAAGTCGGCCTTTCGGTGCACGGCCCCATGTTGGCGCGGCTGCGCGGGCTGATCGCCCAGGCCAGGGTCACGCTGATGAACACCTCGACACGGCCCATGGACAACTTCGTCCTCTCCGGACACAGCCCGGCGTGCAGCGTCGATGTGACGCCCGCGCAATTGCCCAGCCTGCAGCCCGGCCAAGAGGCCGACTTCATCCTGACGTTCATTCGCTCAGCCGACGCGCGCGGAGGAGAGCATCCCATCTTTCTCTCCACTTCGGTGTCAGGCTCGCACCTAGTGGACTTCGACTTGAGGATTAACAACGAAATGCGTGAGATCCCCGAAGACAGCGGCATGATCCGGCTGGCCAAGGGGAGCCTGCGGCCGGCGCCTTCGCGGCTGCACTACCTGGCGTATCTTGCTGTTCCCCTGCTCGTGTTCGCGGCTTGGTTTGTGGTCCGACGTGGACGCAAGTAGCACTGCCGCCAGGCGATTCGGCATGGCGTACCCGGCGGGCTTTGGCACGCCGCCATTTCTTGTTTCCGATCCGCGCCGGAAGTGACCATTTCGGTCACCGCAGGTTCTTGGAACCACCCGACATAGCAGGCCACAAGTGGCGAATTGCCGTCATTTGGACGATCCATAGTCTGCGCTCGGGGGCTACGGCCCGAAGATTGCAAATGGCAAAAAGGAGAGAGCCGCGATGCCTGCCGCGAAATCACCCAGGAGCAGGAACCGCAACGGCTTCACGCTGGTGGAGCTCATGATCGTCGTGGCCATCATTGGTATACTGGCCGCGCTCGCGGTTCCTGCCTTCAGCCGCTATGTGAAGAAGGCCCGCACATCCGAAGCCGCGGGTCAATTGAACAAGGAGTGGGCCGGCTCGCTAACCTACTACGATACCGATCACACGGGCGCATACGGCGCGGTTCGGCCCAAGCAGTTTCCCGGACCGAGTGGGGGTTGGGCCAGCGCCACCGAATGTGCGTGCCAAGCCGGCCAGCGCTGCATAGCCGCGAATCCGATATGGGCAACCGATCCGGTGTGGCTGGCTTTGAGTTTCTCCGTGCCCGACACCCACCACTACATGCCGGGATACAGTGGGGCGGGGAGCGGCACCGACGCCCAGTTCACGGCATATTCCAAGGGCGACCTGGACTGCGACAATACCCTGGCGGAGTTCATCCGGCAGGGGGCAGTCAACTCAGCCGGAGACCCGACGGGAAACTCCCAGCCAATCGTGGTCAACGAATTGGAATAGCTCGGGCCCGCTGCCGCCGTCGTTCGCGACCGGTAAGCCCTATGGCGAGCGCCAGGAAGGGCAGCAGCACCAAAGGGAAGGACAGCCAGAACCAGCGATTGGAACGGAGGTCAGGCGCTGCCCGGTCGGCCTCGCCAAGCGGCAGAGCGCGCAGGGTGCCGTCGTAGCTGCCCACAAAGGCCATCCAGCGGTCGCGAATGCGTCCCGCCGCGGGCGACGACCAGTTGCTGTCGTCCATTCCAGCAACGTTCCATAGCGGCCGGCCGGTAAAGGCGGCAAAGAGCGGCTTGCCAGTCTTGAGCGCAGCAGCATGCAACATGTGGTCCCAGCCCAGGACAAGTGCCATCGCTTCTCCACCTGAGTCCACCACGGCGGGCGACGAATACAGACCGCCGCGGGCGGCGTAGCGCCAGATCGGCGAGCCGTCTGTGGCATCGAGCGCATGCAAGAACCGATCATAGGAACCGACGAATGCGCGCGCCCCACCCCGCTCAACCAGGATCGCCGGCGAGCCGGTGATGCGATCGCCGGTCTTGTAGTTCCAGCGCTCGGCGCCGGTGGCTGCGTCGAGGCCACGAACCGTGCCGTACTTGGAGCCCGTGACCACCAGCGGGCCGGACGACGAGACGAAGAACGCGGGCGGGCTGCGCACCCCATCAAGCTCGGTCTTCTTCCACTGCACAGCGCCGGTCGCGGCGTCCAGGGCGTAGAGATTGCCGTTGGCCGAGCCGAGAAAGAGCTGACCGTGACCGGCCGTGCGCACGAAAATGGGTGCACTGAGATCATTGTCGCCCAACTCCTGACGCCACAGCGGCTTTCCGTCAGCCAGCGCCAAGGCCAGCACTCCGCTTTTCTGCAGACTGTTGGCCAAAGAGCGATCCCAAACCCAGTAGGCAACGAAGACTGCGTTGTCGCGGTCACTGGTTCCGCCCACGCAGGGCGCAGCCAGGCGAGCGCCGCCCAAAGTGGGCCGGTAGTCTTCGACCGAATGGACCCACACCTGCCGACCGTTGCTCGCATCAATCGCGTAGACCAGGCGATCGGTCGAGGCGGCAAGCAGAAACACTCGATCGCCTTCGCGGAAGAATACCGGCGTAGCGTAGACCGGCCCGCCCGTGGTGAAGCTCCATAGCTGCTCACCCGTGGCGGCATCGAGCGCGTACAGGGTGTGGTCATAGTTGCCCACGGCCAGTAGGGCCCGGCCGTCGACCGAGGCCAAGGCAGGCGACGACCATACGGTCATGCCTGGCTCGTAGCCCCACACGCGGCCACTGCCATCGAAACTCCAAGCCCGGGGTGGCTCGCTCGCCGGCGCGTCGATCTCGATAGCCGCCGTGTTTTGGGCGTCACAGCGGCTCTGCGACCAGAACGAGCAGGCTTGCACCCGCCTCGGGCCAGGTGCCAGCCACACGGCGGCAGCAAGGCCCAGAACCACAAGTGATGGCCGTCGAAAACCGCCGGCACTCCTCACGCGGGATCCTCCGCCTTCCTTGCGGGGACCGCGGACTTCTCACCTTGCTCGCTCCACATGTCGACCACGCGCAGGCCGCCATTGGGGCAATGATCCACGCACGAATAGCAGAACTGGCACTGGTCCAGGCGAACTACGCCATTCTTGATAGCGGCCACGTCGCAGGTCGTGCTGCACACGCCGCATTCCGTGCACCGGCCCGGCGCTTGCTGGATGCGTAGGCGCGAAAAGCGGTGCAAAAAGCCCATCAAATAGCCCCAGGGACAGAGATATCGGCACCAGGAACGCAGCACGAATAGCGCCGACACCAGGATCACCAGCGTGGTGAGCGCGGACGCCTTGTCATCGCGCGCGGTGAACGCGAAGTGCACCGGCGAGGTCACCACCAAGTGTGACACGGCAGTGAAGAAGATCGCTGCCAGGCTGAAGAGACGCAGTTTGCGCGAGGGAAGATCATCGATCACGCCAATCAGCACCAAGTAGCAAAGCAGGATCAGCATGGCCGCCCAGTGCACGCTGGAGTCCTCGATCAACAACTGCTTCTTGGACCCCAGCCAAACCAGCAGCACGAGAAAACCCGCAACGAACACCGCCAACCCGATGACCTGGCCACGGGTGAGCCGCTCTTTTCGACGCGGAAACCGCTTGCGCAGCCAGCCTGCGAGATCCTGCATGCTTCCCGTGGGGCATATCCAGCCGCAGAAGACCGTCCCATGCAGAAGGGTGACCGAAATGATTACCACCGGAAGCGCCAGCCAGTAGAACGACTCGGAATAGGCCGAGCCAAGCAAAGTCATCCCATAGAGCCCGTTGCGGATCATCCCGAATACGCCCAGGCACGAGTAAACGACATAGAAGAAAACCAGGAACGATCCCACCTGCACGAAACGGCGCACGAGCTGGCGCCGACGCTTGACGGCACTGATGGCGATCACGACGAGGAAGAGGAAGATCAGCGATGCCATCTCCACGCTCGTCCCGTCCAGCGACAGGAAGGGGACATCGAAGACCTTGCCAAGGGGGAGACGTTCAGGCTGCATGGAGTTACAAAAGGGCTGGCATCACGAACGGAGGAATTGACCGGAAGTCTGACACGCCCGCGCCGGGTCCGTGTCCTCGGATGGCATCATTTCTCCGCTTTTTCGTCGATCGTCTCNNTTCGCGCGCAATGTGGCCAGAGTGCCTGTCTGGACGATGCGTCCACCTACCATCACGGCCAAGAAATCGCCCAGCGCCCCTGCCTCGTCGCGGCTGTGGGTAACGTGCAACGTGGTGAGGCCAAGTTCCTTGTGCCAACGCGCCAACTCGTCTTGCAACTCCAGCCTTGCGTTGTGGTCGAGCGAACTAAGCGGCTCATCGAGCAGCAGCAGTACCGGCCGCACGGCCAGCGCGCGCGCGATCGCCACCCGCTGCGCCTCGCCGCCGCTGAGGGTGGCCACCGGCCGGGCCAGAACCGCAGCCAGTCCCAAACGGTCGACCAACTCGTCGACGGTGCGACGCGCTTCGACCTCAGGCACCCGCCGAGCGCGCAGGCCATATTCGATGTTGCCGCGCACAGAAAGGTGCGGGAACAGTGCCGCTTGCTGGAAGACGAGGCCGACATTGCGCTGCTCGGGCGTCTGCGCCGTGATGTCGCGCCCGTCGACCAAAATCCGGCCAGCCGCTGGGGGAAAGAAACCGGCAATAGTCTGCAACAGCACCGACTTGCCGCAACCGCTGGGGCCGAGCAGCACCCAGTACTCTCCCTTGCCGATGCGCAGAGACACATCGTCAAGCGCAAAATCGCCGAACCTGCAGCCCAAATGCTGGACTTCGATCATGGACGACGCTCCCGGCGTGGCCGCCGCAAGGCAAAGGGCATCAGGGTCTGCCCGAACTGCAACATGACGAAGACCCACAAACAGATCACCAGCAACAGCACGGCAATCGGCCGGCTCTCCGAGACACCCGCGCGCAGAAACTCGGTGTGCACCAGCACCGGCGCGGTGACCGGCGAGCTGGCAAACAGGACGATGCACCCGAACTCGCTGATGGCGCGCGCCCAGGCCAGAGTGGCGCCGACCAAGATCCCGCGCGAGGCCAAAGGCAAGGAGATGCGCCAGAAGGTAGCAGCCGGCGAGGCGCCCAAGCTGCGCGAGGCCAACTCCAAGCGCACGGGCACCGATTCGAAGGCGGTCATGGTCGTCTTGATGAGAAACGGCGAAGCCACGAACACCTGGGCGATGACGATGCCTGCGAGCGATCCTGAGATGGGCAGGTGCAAGGATTCCAGCACCTCGCCCAAAATGCTGCCCGGGCCGAGCAGCACGATGAGCGCCACGCCCGCCACCGATTGCGGCACCAGGATGGGCACGTCCACCAGCGACTCGACCCAGCGCTTGCCCGGGAAATTCACACGGGCCAGGGCATAGGCGAGCGGAATCCCCCATAGTCCAACCAGAAGCGTGGCCAAGGTGGACGACGCCAGGCTCATCCACAGGGCGTCGCGCACCTCGGGACGGACGAAGGTGCGCCACAGGGTCTGCACCGAGTCCTCGGTCGCCAGGTGAATGAGCGGGAACAGCACGATGCCGAAAGCCACCAGGCCCCCGCCCAGACAGAGACGCACGAAGCGAGAGGTTGCCCGGCGCACGCGCCAAAGCGTGCTGTAGATGAGGGCCAGCGGAATGAAGGTCTCGAATGCGTAGGGCTGCAAGAGCACAAATGACAACACGAAGATGGCAAAGAACCCGAGCAAGACCGGCGAGGCAAACAGGCTGGCGTAGGCAACCACCAGCAGGATGAAGAGCGGCGTCTTGCCGAGCAGCACCAGCACAAGCAGGAAGAGAACAAAATAGCCGACGAGAAAAAAAACCACGGTACGCGCCGACCGCCGAGCCAGGGTCGCAGCCGCCGCGTGAAACACGAAGAGGTTGGTGAAGAACAGCACCAAGTTCATGGGCACCGTGAAGGGCGGCGCAGGCAGCAGGCCCAACCCCACGTGAATCGCGGCAAGCACGACGACGGCGGCCGCGATCTGCTTGCTTGCCAACTTCATGGTCTTTGCACCACGAGGGAGCTTAGCTCCTGGGGAAGCGTGGTGCAGGGATCGCACCACGCGGGCTTGACCGGGCGGAAGCCGCGCCGCTCAAGCAGGNNGTGAGGTGCGTCGGCGGGAATGGTTAGGCCATAGGTGATGGGGCCCCCCGTGATGCGCGTCTTGCCTTCCCCCTGCTTCATGCGGACTTCGACGCTGGCGCTGGCGTACTGCGCGGCCAGTTCGGGTTGCGACAGATTCTGCTCTGCCGGAAGCGCGGTGATCTTCAGGTGGTGGTCCTCGGCCGTGGAACGAAACAAGAAGGCGTAGTCGACGGCGCGGGCTTCAAGAAGAGTCAGCAGTTCAGCCTCGTCGTGGGTTACATGCTCCTTCGCACACAGGCCGGAAAGCCGCGCCGTCAAGTTCACGCCGGCGTCACCGTACCTCCCCGACTTTTCCGCCAGCTGCCACGCCAGCAGGGTGTGGTACCCCAAGGGCGCGGTATCGGGATCGGCGCGGCCCAGGCGCACGCCTGCTCGGCCCAGCACGCTCGGCCAGTTCTGGGTCGTAATCTCGTCGGTGAACCGGCTGTGGTCCTTGTGGGCCAACACGATCTCGTTCGTCGCGAATATGACATTCCAGGAAGCGCGCCGCGGGATCATCATCTTGCCGATGATCCCGGCGTCGGCCACCGCCACGATATCCGCGCGCATGCCCAACTCGACCACCTTGCGCGCAGCTACCTGCGAACCGCTCGGCTCCAGCCGGACACGGATACGCGGGTTGTCGCGCTGGAACTTCTCCGCGACGTCCCCTAGCACGGCGGTCAAGCTGGTGGCGTAGAAGACTGCGACCTCGGCCGCGGGCCTCCGACAACCCGTGACGACAACGAAACCCAGCAATCCACAATGTAGAATGGAGCGCCGGCCGGCGAGGAGAGTGGACATGGCCCCAGCATACAACGCCGCGGCGGTTGGCGACCCTCCCGCGCATGCCGTTTCTTCACCCACGGGTTGTACGTGGTGGTACAGTCGTAAGTTTGACGTCCGAGTCAGTTGCTTGGTGGAAATCGTCGGAATAGGAGGCCGGATGGGTGATGGCAGCGACATACCCGAGGTGCAAATCGACACCGAGAGGCTTCTGGGCTCCCTTTTTCGCCACATGACGGAAGGGGTAGCCCTGCACGAAGTGGTGTGCGACGCCGCAGGCAAGCCCATCAACTACCGCATCCTCGCCGTCAACCCGCAGTACCAGGGGTGCACGGGCCTGCCGCCCGAGCAAGTGGTCGGCAAGTTGGGCACCGAGGCTTATGGCACGCCTGAGCCGCCGTACTTGGCCGAGTTTTCCGCCGTGGCGCTGAGCGGCCGAGCGTCCAGGCTGGAGGTCTACTTTCCGCCTCTCGGGCGTCACTTCGAGGTCAGCATCGCGCCGCTTGGTCCCGGTTTTTTCGCCACGATCTTTCTCGACGTGTCGGAGCAGAAACGGCACGAGCAGGCCCTGCGCGGCAGTGAGGAGCGGTTCCGCAGAGTCTTCGACTTCGCGCCCGATCCGCTCACTATTTCTTCACCCGATGGCCGTCTGCTGAG
>PMJO01000200.1 GCA_003158455.1 Myxococcales bacterium
CGGTCTTGCCCATCTTGGCGCCCGATGCGGTCGTGATGAGGGGGAAAGTGAGAGCATAGGTCTCCGCCTGGTGAAGGCGACGGATGAGATCGGTCCCTGCCAGAATGTTTCCCCACTGGTCGTCACCGCCGACCTGCAGCACGCATCCGTGGCGACGGTAGAGCACCAGGTAGTCATAGGCCTGCAGAAGCTGGTAGTTGAACTCGATGAAGGACAGCCCTTTTTCCAGGCGCAGGCGATATGCCTCGGCGGCGAGCATGCGGTTGACGCTGAAGTGCCGCCCGATGTCGCGCAGGAACTCTAGATAGTTGAGCGTCACCAGCCACTCGGCGTTGTCCAACACCAAGGCGTGCTCGCCGGCAGCGCCCAGAAAATGGCGGACCTGCGGCTCGATCCGGTCGCGGTTGTCCTGGATCATCTCGACCGTGAGCATCTGGCGAAGCTCGGTCCGGCCGCTGGGATCGCCCACCATGGCGGTTCCTCCCCCCAGCACAGCGATCGGGTGGTGCCCGGCGTGTGCCAGGTGTGCCAGCGCCATGAGCGGGATCATGCTGCCCACATGCAGGCTGGAAGCGGTGGGATCGAATCCACAGTAGTAGGAGATCGGGCCCTTGCCGAGGAGATCGGCCAGGCCGGATTCATCGCTCACCTGTTGTATGAATCCGCGCTCGCGTAGGGTCTTAAGCACGTCAGACATAGCAGCCTAGTATAGTGGCAATCGAGCGATCTTATATGGGAACCCTCCAAGGGTTCGCTTCGCCCTTCGGCCCCCCGCCTGCCACCCCACTTCGCCCGGGGTTCTGCTAGCGCTTCTGCGGTTATCCGGTACTCTGGAATGCATGACGGCCCCGCGCAAAGCGAAGCCCGACTGCCCCTGTGCAGAGCGCCCAGACTGGTTTCGCCTTGAGGACGACAGTGTCATGCGCTGGCCAGTGCTTGAAGTGGCCGAGTGGGAGGAACTGCGCCAGTGCCCTGGGTGCGGCGCGCTGTGGGTCACGGTCTGGCCCGAGGAGATCGAAGCGCCGCCGATCTTGTGCCGGCCCTATCCTGCCGACGCTCGTAGGCTCAGGGACCTCGACCGTGCGTCCACCATGCGCGCCTACTGCCTCGCTCGCTTGGCCGAGCACCTGGGCGAACTGAAGGAAGGCAAGCAGCCGTGTCGCAAGGTTCACTGCGAGCGGCACCGTTTGCACGGGTCGAGCTACTGCCTAGAGCACCTCATCGCCCAGCACTTCGGCCGCGAGTTGGCTCGCTTGGGACGCGGGGAGCAAAAGGATTAGTGAAGAGCCCAGTCTTCTTCGGCGTTCTTCTTCTTGCCGGCCTGGTGTCGGTGTTCCGCGGCGGGTGATGGTCTTGCAGCTGACGCCGCCTGAACTGCAACCGGCGCAGCCGACGCGGATGCCGGCTTTGTCGCCGCCGGCGCTACCGCTGCACCAGCATCAGGCCCGCCCAAGGCAACCGGGGACGGCGTTGCGCCTTGCTGCAGCGCTGCCGCCGCCGAAGCCGGAGCGGCCGGGACCGCGGCGCCGAGACTTCCGGTTGCGGTTTCCGGGGTGGGACCGGGGCTGAATCGGACGAAAAGAAAGAGTGCAAGCCCGGCCGCGGCCAGTCCCCCCAGCGCCAAGAAGGGCCAGCGTCGAGATCGCGCTGCCGCCGGCAGCTCACCGTCGCCGGCCGACGCTTCGACCTCGCCCGTGGCGCGCGAAAAAGTTGTGATGGACGGGGCGGTAGCCGGCCGCTTGATACCTGACGCGGACGGCGCCGAAGCCGCTGCGGTCGCCCGATCCATCGATGGTCCGGCAGAAGCGACCTGCGCCGCAACTCCTTGGCCGTAGAGCGCGCTGACGAACGATGCGACGCTGTCAAACCGATCGGCACGTTCCTTGGCCAGGGCGCGCATCACAGCGGCCTCCACCTGGGCGGGCACATGTGCCAGCCCTTCGCGCAGAGGCGTGGGGGTCACCGTAAGCTGCATGACCAAGATCTCGGTCGCGGACGCCGCTACAAACGGGGGTTTTCCCGACAGCGCCTCATAAATGATCACGCCGAGCGAATAGATGTCCGTCCGGAAATCCACGTCCGCGCTGTCCTTGCACTGCTCGGGCGACATGTACGCTGGGCTGCCCATGATGAGCCCAGCCTGGGTCCGCAGCGTCCCACCCGGAGCAGAGCTGCTTTTGATTTTCGCGATGCCGAAATCCAGAATCTTGACCCGCGTGGCGCCGGGCACACTGGCGTCGGGAACCAGAAAAAGGTTCTCGGGCTTGAGATCACGATGCACGATGCCGGCCGCGTGGGCCGCGCCCAGCGCCGAACCCGCCTGGCGTGCAATGTCCAGCACACGTGCCACGCTGAGTCGCCCCTTGTCCGCCAGGCGCTTCTGCAGCGAGATTCCTTCGAGAAACTCCATCAGGATGTAGGGTGCGCCCTGCGGTGTCACGCCCGCGTCGAAAACTTCGATGATGTTGGGATGACGGATGGCGCTGGCAGCCCGGGCTTCGTTGAGAAAGCGCCGGACTAGCTCCTGGTCCTGTGCCAGCGCCGTATGCAAGACTTTCACCGCCGCCCGGCGTTCGAGCAGCGGGTTCTCGGCAAGATACACTTCCCCAAAGCCGCCCTCGCCCAGCAGTTGGACGATGCGATAGTTGCCGAAGGGTTGGCCGGCCTGCAGTGCCATAGTTTCGCCCCATCTATGGTACCCCGGACCGCGGCGGGAACAACTAGATTCCTGCCCCGCCGTAGTTTGCCTTCTAGACTATGATGCCAGCAGGAGGCCGATTCATGAGCATCGTCAACACGCCAGTTTGGAAGAAGTTGCAAGCGCACCAGTCCGCGCTGGAGTCCAGCCGCATGCGCGATCTGTTCGCCCAGGATCCGGGGCGCTTTGAACGTTTCTCGCTCCGCCTCGGGGATCTGCTGCTCGACTACTCGAAGAATCGCATCACGAGCGAAACCATGGCGCTGCTGTGTGAGCTGGCGCGCGCTGCGGGCGTGGAGGGGATGCGCGACAAGATGTTCGCGGGCGAACCAATCAACCTGACCGAGGGTCGCGCGGTCTTGCACGTGGCCCTGCGCAATCTGTCGGCGCGACCCATCTTGGTGGGCGGTCAGGATGTAATGCCCGAGGTGCGCGCGGCTTTGGCCCACATGCACGGCTTCAGCGAGTCCGTGCGCAGCGGCGCCTGGACCGGCTACTCGGGCAAGCCCATCCGCGCAGTGGTCAATATCGGCATTGGCGGCTCGGATCTCGGGCCGGTCATGGTGTGCGAGGCATTGCGGCCCTATCGTCGCGACGATCTCGATCTTCACTTCGTGTCCAACGTGGATGGTTCGCACGTGGCCGAAGCGCTCCGTCGGGTCAATCCCGAGACCACTCTGTTTCTGGTAGCGTCCAAGACCTTCACCACACAGGAAACCATGGCCAACGCGCACAGCGCGCGTGCCTGGTTTCTGCAACGAGCGAAAGACGAACGCCACATAGCCAAGCACTTCGTTGCCCTGTCGACCAACGCCAAGGAAGTCATCAAGTTCGGCATCTCCCCTGAGAACATGTTCGTCTTCTGGGATTGGGTGGGCGGCCGCTACTCGCTCTGGTCGTCGATTGGATTGTCGATCGCGCTCGGCATCGGCTTTGAGAACTTCCGTGCCTTGCTCGAGGGCGCGCACGAGATGGATGAACATTTTCGGACCGCGCCTCTGGAAAAGAGCCTGCCGGTCACGCTGGCGTTGCTCGGAGTCTGGTACAACAACTTCTTGGGCGCCGAGACCCACGCGATTTTGCCCTACGACCAATACATGTCACGCTTCCCGGCCTACTTCCAGCAAGGCGACATGGAGTCCAATGGCAAGCGGGTCACCCGCGACGGCCAGGCGGTGAACTACCAGACCGGCCCGGTGATCTGGGGCGAGCCCGGAACCAATGGCCAGCACGCCTTCTATCAACTGTTGCATCAGGGGACCAAGCTGGTGCCTTGTGATTTTCTTGCCTCGGTGGAAACCCACAATCCAATTGGCGAGCACCACACCTTGCTGCTGGCGAATTTCTTGGCGCAGACCGAGGCTCTCATGCAGGGGCGCAGCGAGGCCGAGGCGCGCGCCGAGCTGGAGGCCGCCGGAAGTAAGGGCGAAGCACTGGCCTCGCTGCTTCCCCACAAGGTGTTCCCCGGCAACCGGCCCAGCAACTCGATCCTGTACCAGAAGCTCGACCCGCGCACCCTGGGAAGACTGATCGCGCTCTACGAGCACAAGATCTTTGTTCAAGGGGTCATCTGGAACGTGAACTCCTTTGACCAGTGGGGCGTCGAGCTGGGCAAGAAGCTGGCCAACGCCATCCTGCCCGAGCTGCGCGCGCCCGGCGCGGTTTCCGCGCACGATTCGTCCACCAATGGCTTGATCAACGAGATCAAGCGCAGGCGTTCACGGCAATAGTCGAGGCGGCCAATGAGCGCTCTCATCCTGGCACGTGCACAGTTCGCCCTGACGGTGATGGTGCACTACCTGTATCCGGTTCTCACCATGGGCCTTGGGGTGGTGCTGGTCATCGTGGCCAGCCTGCGCTTGCGCCGTCCCGACGAGGTCTATGATCGCATGTTGCGCTTCTGGACCCAGATTTTCGGCATCGTTTTCGCCGGCGGGGTGGCCACTGGCGTGGTCATGGAATTCGAATTCGGCACAAACTGGGCGAGCTATTCCCGCTTCGTGGGTGACATCTTTGGTGCGCCGCTGGCGGCCGAGGCGCTCATCGCGTTCTTTCTGGAGTCCTCGTTTCTCAGCATTCTGCTCTTCGGCGAAAAGCGCGTGTCACGGCGCATGCACTGGCTTGCCACCGTCATGGTCGCCCTGGGTGCCACCCTGTCGGCCTTCTGGATCGTGGCGGCCAATTCTTGGCAACAGACCCCCGCCGGCTTTCACCTTATGCACGGCCGAGCGGAGCTGACCGACTTCGTGGCGGCGGTGTTCAACCCGTCGACGCCCTTGCGCTTCCTGCACGCCGTCTTGGGCTCGTGGGTCACGGCCGCGGTGTTCGTCGCTTCGCTGAGCGCGTACTATCTTCTGCGCGGCCGGCATCAGGAATTCGCCCGGCGTTCGCTGCGCCTGGCCTTGCTGTTTGGCTTGGTCGCAATCGCGGCCGAGGTGGTCGTGGGTGACGCCCATACCCGCCAGGTCGCCCACACCCAGCCGGAAAAGTTCGCCGCCATCGAGGTCCTGCATCACACGCAAACCGGCGCACCGTTGGCCGTGGTGGGCCAGCCTTTGCCCGAGGTGCTCCTGCCCAAGCTGCTTTCCTTCATGACCTATCTCGACTTTGACGCCCGGGTCATCGGCCTGGACGCCTTTGCCCCCGAGGATCGACCGCCGGTGACTGCGACCGCGATGTCGTTTCACGCCATGCTTTGGTTGGGCCTGGCTCTCGGCGTGGTCTTGGCGCTGGGTGGGTTCCTTTGGTGGCGCGGCCGTTTGTTCATGTCGCGACGGTACCTCAAGGTCCTTTGCTATTGTCTGCCGATTCCCTTTGTGGTGAACGAGTGTGGCTGGGTCACGACTGAAGTTGGGCGGCAGCCGTGGAGCGTGTATCACCTGCTGCGCACCCAGGATGCCTTTTCTCGCTCGGTGCCGGCGGCACAGGTGGCGATTTCGTTGCTGTTGTTCGTGGTCATCTACGTGGGATTGTTGGGCCTGACCATTCATCTGGTGCGCAAGAAGGTGCTGCACGGACCAGGTGGGAGCGCGGAGGAGGTGCGGTCATGATCCTGGAGCTGGTGTGGTTCGTGCTGGTGGCCGTGCTGGTGGCGGGCTATGCGATGCTGGACGGCTTTGACTTGGGAGTTGGCCTCCTGCATGCCTTGGTTCCGCGCTCTGAGCAGGAACGCCGCTTGTCCTTGGCCAGTGTCGCGCCGGTGTGGGATGGCAACGAGGTGTGGTTGCTGAGCGCGGGTGGCGCTTTGTTCGCCGCCTTCCCGCCCGTGTATGCCACCGTGTTTTCCGGATTCTATCTGGCCATGATGCTGGTGCTGTTGGGGCTGATCGTGCGCGCGGTTTCTATCGAGGCGCGCAACCAGGGGGCATCGCCGGGTTGGCGCCGCTTTTTCGACGGCAGCTTCGCCATCGCCAGTGCGCTGGTCGCGCTGCTCTTGGGCGTGGCAGTGGGCAACCTGATGTGTGGGCTACCTCTCGATGCACGCGGCGAATACGCGGGAAGCTTCTGGGCCCTGCTCAATCCGTTTTCACTCTTCATCGGGGCCACCACCCTGGCCATGTTCGCCATGCAGGGCGCCTGCTGGCTCGCCCTGAAGACCGAGGGCGAGTTGGGCAGGCGCGCCGTCACTGCGGCCCTGTTCGCCTGGGCTGCGTTCCTGGCCTTGTATTTGGATGCCACACTGTGGGTGCCTTCCGCCACGCCCTGGCTCTTCCTGCGCGCGCGCCAGTCCTTCGCACCTTGGATTCCGGTGCCACCCATGCTCCTGTGCTTGGTCAGTCTGCCCATTCTCTTGCGTCGCGAACGACTGCGCCTCGCCTTCTTCTGCTCGTCCATCGCCATCGCCTGCGTGGTCGCCATTCTGGCCATCGCGGCCTGTCCGATCTTCGTGCTTTGCACGAACGATCTCCGGCGCAGCTTGACCGCCTTCAACGCCGCCTCGTCACCCCGCACCCTGGTGACCATGCTGGTCATCGTGGCTTGCGCCTTGCCCTTTGTGTTGGGCTACACGGCGTTCATCTACCGGGTTTGGCGTGGCAAGGTCAGGGCCGAGCCCGAGGAGTACTAGTTCCGAAGATTGTGCGCTCCGCGAACCGCGCTTTGCTGTAGGATACCTGGAAGTTCCGGCCGTTGTTCTGGCCCGTCTGCCAGGAGGGTTACCATGGCTCATCGTGATGCGCGGTTCTCGCCTCTCGTCCGTCGGCAGTACCTGCTGGTTTCTTTGCTGCCACTGGCTTTGTGCGGGTGCAAGTCCAAGACGACGGATTTGCCCGGGCCGCAGGTGGGGCAGGAAACCGACTTCTCGGTTCTGGTTAGCCCGGATCGTGAAATCGACATCCTGTTCATGATCGACAACTCCCCATCGATGGACCCAAAGCAGGCTGCGCTGGCTGCGAACTTCGTGAAAATGATCAATGTCTTGCAGACAATTCCCGACGGCAGTGGCGGCACGAGCTTGCCTGACGTGCACATCGGCGTGATCAGCAGCGACATGGGGGAGGGGTCAGAGCCAGCCGGCACAAGCTGCAGGAGGGTCCTGGGCGATCGGGGCCTGCTGTGGGGAAACGACTCCAAGAATTCGCTCGCGTCGGTCGCGCCCAATGCCGACCCAACCATAGGTCACCCGGATCCGAAGGGCTGTGGCCTACACGATGGTCAGCGCTGGATCTCGGACATCGCGGATCCAGCCGGAAACGGGAAGCGGATAAAGAACTACGACGGAAACATCCAGGACGTCTTCTCTTGCCTGGCCGCGCACGTGGGGACAGCTGGCTGCGGGTACGAGCATCAACTGCAATCGGTTCGCGTGGCGCTCAACGCCGACTATCCCAACAATCCCAGAGATCAAGTCAATCAGATAAACCCGGAAAACATCGGTTTCGTGCGGTCCAGGGGCTACCTGGCGATTGTCCTCGTAACCGACGAGGATGACTGCTCGGCTGATCCCGACGACACCATCAACGATTCGATGTTCCTGCAGACCCAGCAGATTCCGACCGAGACCGCCAGCCTGCGCTGCGCGGCGCGCGGCCATATCTGCAACGGACAGCCGATTCCTGGCTACGACGACCCGTCGCTAGGCTTTCAGCCGCCCAAACCCCTTCCCGCGCCCAACGTTGGCTTCACCACCGCTTTTGCCAACTGCGCGCCCAAGGACCAGCCCAACCCCGCTACTGGCAAGACGGATCCCCACTATCTTCCGCTCATCCGAGTCCAGGACATGATCGACAGCGTGAATTCGATAACTGCCTGGGTCGTGGACAGTTTGGGCAACTACGTCTACGACGCAAACGGGAATCACCTCTGGGTCCAGAAGACGCCCGACAAGATTCTCGTATCAGGAATCATCGGCTGGCCCCCGGACACCGCCTTGGCTGGTGTCACAGCCAGTGATCAATACCAGATCGGGATAGATACCACCGCGCTTCCTCAGCCGCAGAACACCTATTGGGACTACATGCCCATTTGCGCGGTTCCCGGGAGCAAATCCGCTGATGGCAATATCTACAAGGCATATGGCGGGCTACGCCTGAAGAAGTTCCTTGATGCCTTCCAGAAGACCGACATGCAGGGCAATCCCATTCAGAACACTTTCAGCCTGTGCAATCAGGACTTCACAGTCCCGATGCAGCAGATCGCCAACGCGATGGTTCAGGTGTTGAAACCCGGCTGCGTGAAATACCCATTGATCGATACAGACCCGAGTACGCCCGGCATCCAGCCCGATTGCCAGGCTACCGACCGCATTCCTTGTGACATTCCGGGCGCGGGTGGCTGCTTGCAAAGCGGCTACGAGGAGCATCTCCGCGCCGAGTGTATTGACCCCACTACCGGACTCCCCCTCGACCCGACGAATCCGCAGCTTGACGACATACCGGACGCCGCTCGCCCTTGCTGGTACCTCTACTACGACGCAAATCCCAACAAGGGTTGCCCGGACGTATACATGAACCAGAGAATCACTGTCCTACGCCCGCAAGGAACAAGCGCGCCCGCAGGTACGGTGTTGGACCTGAAGTGCTTGACCTGCCCCAGTGCGGACGGAAACTGCCCGCTCGATCAGCAGTGAAGACGTGGCCGTGGTCTCAGTCGACGGCGTCCGGGCCGCGGTCATTCGTTGATCTTGACCGTGCCTCCGTTGATCTCGGTCATGGTCTTGCCGGACACGGTCGCGTTCTGACCCGATAACGTCGCCCCAGCGGAGACCAGATCGAGCTTGGACTCGGCGCCGATGGCGTTCAGGGTCTTCTTGCCTTGGATTGTCACCGCGCCGTCGCTCCTGAGACTGAGGCTCGCATCGCCGCATACCAGCTTGATCTCCTTTGCCGCCGTGATGGTGACCACGCCTTCCTTCAGATCAATGTCGCAGGTGGCACTTTCGCCCGACGAGGCATTGTAGTGCTTGACCGCAACAATGTTGTACTCGCCGCCGACCATGGTGGTTTTGTCCGACCCTTCTACTGTCAGCGTATCGCCGTTCTGGACAGTCTCGCTCCGGCCCCCGTGGTACGTCCCTTTGTGCGCACCGCTGACCTCGTCGCTGTTGGCACCTTCGACAGTCATCTTGCGGTCGGCCTTGTAGCTCTGCGTCTCGGTCTTGGTCACGGTGACGGTCTCGTTCCCATGCACGGTCACCTTGCGATCGGCCTGCACAGTGAGGCTCTGGTCATGCTTGACCAGGGTGGACATGTTCCTTTCGGCCTGGATATGCAGTTCCTCGTGGCCCTTGTCGTCATCGAAGCGGATCTCATTGAAGTTGGCTTCTGTGCCGTTCTTGCTGCTACGAGTCTTGATCCCGCTTTGGGTCTTGTGCTCGGGCAGCGCATAGGGCGGCATGTTGTCCGCGTTGTAGACGCTGCCGGTGACCAGCGGTCGATCCGGATCGCCCTCCAAGAACTCCACCACCACCTCATTGCCCACGCGCGGGATATGAATTGCGCCCCAGCGGTTGCCCGCCCAAGGGTGCGCCACCCGCACCCAACCCGAGCTGTTCTCGTCGAAAATGCCATCACGATCCCAGTGGAACTGCACCTTGATCCGCCCGTACTTGTCGGTCCAGATCTCCTCGTCGGCTGGCCCCACCACGCGGGCGGTCTGTGGCCCCCACACCACCGGCTTCTCCCGCCGCGGTGATCGAAACTGGGTCCGGCTGTCAATCGCGGTCACGCTGATTTCACAGGGCTCCGCGATCGGTTGGCTTCCCGATGTGAAAGGCGAGTTGCGCAGCGTGATCTCGGTCATCTCCACCAGAAACTGTTGTTGCGCGTACATTTCGGAGTTGGCAATTGAAAAAAGGAACCCGGTTGTCAGCCAACGCGCGTTACCCTCGCCTCGGTAGCGCACGGCCTGGCAGCGCTTTTCCTCCAGCCGCGTCCAGGCTAGCCGATCGCGTTCTTCCTCGCTTGCTTTCAGCGCGGTGGCGTCTGGTGGATCTTCCCGGTTCTCAGCCAGCACGAGCCGACCTGGGTAGTCGTAGATCGCCAGTCCTGCGCACTCTGGTTCCACCTCCACGTGCTGGCGCTCGCTCAACCTTGAACTCGGGTGGCGCAGGCGAAAGTCGAAATCGGCGAGGGTGACGGTGGTGCTTTGGATCGCAAAGCTGTCTTGCCACGCTTCCAGGTGGTCGGGCGAGCTGGTGCTGCTCGCCAGCCGTCCCAGCCACACTGCCGCGAAGTCATCGCGCACTTTGTGCGAGCTGACAGAGTCCGCCAGAACCAGCGTATGTCCCTTTTCACTGTGCTCGAAGTAGTAGTAGATGCCCTCGTGGGCGAGGATGCGGCTTATGAACTCGAAGTCCGACTCCCGATATTGAGTCACGCAGTCCCATTGCCGGTATTTGTCAAACAGCGACTCGCGGAATGAACTGATCTTGTGCTGGCGCAGGATCTGCTTTACCACCTCGGGCACGGTCATGTTTTGAAAGATCCGGCAGTCCCGGTTCAGGGTCAGCAGCCACAACTCGGGACTGATGGTGGCGCGGTAGTGCGCGTATCCATCCCGCCACCCCAGCCGCCACGCCTTGGTGACAATTCCGCTGAAATAGCGGGCTTTGTCGTCGGCCAGGGGCAAGCAAATGGTCAGGGTTTGTCCCAACAGCGTCTGCGGCTTGAGGATCCCGTCTGGGTCGAGAACCTGCCGTAGGGCCTCGGGCTCGCTCAAGTTCACCAATTCGACCTGATATTCGTAGAGGCACCCCAGGGCTTCATGGCCTTGCACCTCGCAAACGCCCAGCGTGTTGTCTTTCAAACCGGTCACTGTCACTGTCATCGCCGACGGCGAAATATCGAGGGTTGTGTGCATGGTCGTGTGCTCTGTTGCAGGCCAAAGGTCGCTGACTAGCGGCTGCTAGAACCCTTGCAAGACGTCGGCCAACGATGCGTCTCCCTCACACCACCCGCCCAAGGCTGCGCAAAGGTCAGCGCAGCCCGACCTGACCAGGAGCGCGTCCAGCGCCTGGTCAGCCGGCCGGATATCGGACGCTAGGGCGCCGTTCTCGGCTGCCACTTTCTGGGATCGGCCGGGCGGCCGTAGGGCGCAGCTCCCCAGCCTACCGGCAGGCTATCTAAGCGAAATTCTTGGGATTGTTGAAGACTTCCCCCGGTAGGCGTCCATTGTATGACGAAGACCTACGCGTGTGGCCCCTAAATACACGAATTGCTCACTCACTGAACACGATTGGAGGTCGAGTCATGGAAAAGAGGGAACTAGCTTTCGCAGCTAACCGGGCGTGGTTCGCTTGCGCCGCCATGGTGGCGCTCGGGGTACTAGGATGCAGCAGCTCTAATCCAACCACCAAGGAAGACGGTGGAACCGGAGGAGCGACTGGCGCGACAGGAGGAGCAGCGGGATCGACTGCACGAACCGGCGGAGCAGCCGGATCAACTACACGAACCGGCGGAGCAGCCGGAACCACCGCCGGAACAGGTGGAGCGGCCGGAGCCACTGCCGGAACCGGCGGAGCAGCCGGCGCGACGGCCCCCACCGATGGGGGAGCGGGTAGGACGGCAGGTGGAGCAGGCGGCACAACCATCGCCACTGGTGGCGTAGCCGGAAGCACGAACCCCACTGGCGGAGCGGGCGGAATTGCCGGCAGGGACGCGGCTGCTGATTCACAGGTCGATGCGCCAGCGAGTGGTGGCGTACCTGGTGACGCCAAGGCCGCGGAGGCTTCGAGCGGAGATGTCCCGGTCGTGGATGCTCCGGCCGTGGATGCTCCAGTGAGCGAGGATGCACAACCCGCCGCCTGCGGTGCCGCTGGCCAGGCTTGCTGCGCGGGCTCAGTTTGCGAACAGGGAGGTTGCTGCGGGACGGTTGGAGGCAACAGGCGGTGTATCGCCTCGGGCAACGCTTGCTCTGCTGCGCCAGGGAGCGGCGTTTGTGAGCAAGGCGTCTGTGTGTCGGATGCGGGAACCTGCGGCGCTCTTGGCGATTCCTGCTGCAGTGGCGGCATCTGCACGGCTGGCAATGTCGTTTGCGGCGCCGGCGATGGAGGCCAGAGCTGTGTTCACTGTGGTGCCTCGGGCGAGCCTTGCTGCGGGACCGGCGGAACTCGCACCTGCACTGCCACGGACACGATTTGCAGCGGAAACGGGGCGACGGCGACTTGCACCGCTTGCGGTGGCGCTGACCAAGCCTGCTGCGCAAACGAGACCTGCACTGCCACTGGCACGGCGTGTAGCGGAACCTCGGCTGCCACGGCAACTTGCGCCGCTTGCGGCGGCGCTAACCAACCCTGCTGCGGGATCGGCGGAAACCGCACCTGCACAGCCGCTGGCACGGCCTGCAGCGGAACGGGAACGACGGCAACTTGCACCGCTTGCGGTGGCGTCGACCAACCCTGCTGCGGAACCGGCGGGAACCGCACCTGCACAGCCACTGGCACGGCTTGTACCGGAAATTCGAATGCCACGGCAACTTGCGTCGCCTGCGGCGCGGTTGACCAACCCTGCTGCGGGGTCGGCGGGAACCGCAGCTGCACAGCCACTGATGCGGTCTGCGGTCAGGTCGCGGCTACCGACGCAGCCGGACCAACCTTCATCTGCCAGACCTGTGGAATCACAGGCAACAGTTGCTGCGCAGACAATTCCTGCACCGGCACTGGTTGTTGCGCCAACGGCACTTGCATAGCGGCAGACTCCGTCTGCCCCGGCAACAACGGGACTTGCCAGGCGGGGGCATGCGTCGGCGACGCCGGTGCCTGCGGCGGCTCCGGTGATCCCTGCTGTACGGTCGGCGGAGGCGCCAGATTCTGCACCGCAGGCAAACTGGTCTGCGGTCGCCCAGACGCTGGAGCAAGCCGGGTATGCGAAGCCTGCGGAGCCAATGGAGAGCCGTGCTGTGCAGGCGGAACCTGCAGTGCGGGCCTGAACTGTGCAGGGGCAGGCGGCGGCGGCACCTGCGAGGCTCCTCCAGGCGGCTAGCCACGGTGAATCAAGGGGCGCCTCCGCGCGAGGCGCCCTTCATGCAAGATTGTCCCATCCCTGCACGCGCAGTTGGGTCAGAATGTGCGCGTGACGAAAGACGAAGCCCTCAAGGTACTGGCTGATGCTGAGGTCGTTCCCTGCGTTTCGGCAGGCATCGCGGATGCCAAAGAAATCCTCGATGTGTGTCTCGCAGCGGGCATTCCGGCCATTCTGGATCGTCAGGATTCCTGCCAAGGACACGACCACGCCTGTGCTGTGCGTATCGACTTGTGTGTGAGGCCAGAGGATCTGCCCAAGGTCATGGCCATAATGCACGTGCGTTGGCAGAGCCTGCTCGATCAGGAAGGAACCCTGCCCAGCCCGACCACCGCGTCCGCAGAAAGCGAGGATCCTCCCTGCCCGGCGTGCGGCACAGCCGCACCTTTGCAAGACGGCGCGTGTACGGGATGTGGCCTGCAGCTTGAATAGACTACTTGGTCGGCGCGGCGGACAGGATCGAGTCGATCTGGGTCATGACGGCGTTCATCTCCTGCATGGCTGCCTGAAAGGGCGCCGAGGTCGTCAAGTCCACGCCGGCCTTGGCCAGCAGATTGCCCGGGAAGTCCGATCCGCCCGCTGCCAGCAGGGCCAGATAGCGGTCGCGGGCGGCCGCGCCTCCGCGGGCCTGCTCGTCGAGGATGGCCTTGCTGAGCGCGGTCGAGGCGATCAGGCTGGTGGCGTACTGGTACACGTAGAAGTCGTAATAGAAGTGCGGGACAAAACTCCATTCATCCCCGTACAGCTCGGGCACGTTGCAGATCTTCTTGTCGTGCCCGTAGTAGCGCCGGACCAGTTCCAGGTAGGCGGTGCTGAGTGCCTCCCCGGTCAGGGCCTCGCCCTTTTCGGCGCGTTCGTGGATCGCCAACTCGAACTCGGCAAACATGGTCTGCCGGAACAGAGTCGTGCGCAGGATTTCCAGGCGCTGGCCCAGCAAGGCTAGCCGCTCTTGCTGATTGCGGGCTTCGGTCAGCGCCCGATGAAGCAAGAGATTCTCGTTCAGGGTCGAGGCGATCTCGGCGATGAAGATGGCGTAGCCTGAGGTGGGGAACGGTTGGCTCTCCCCGGCCAGCAGAGTGTGCATCGAATGCCCCGCCTCGTGCGCCAGGGTGGAAACGTCGTCCCACTGGCCATTGAAGTTGAGCAACTGGTAGGGATGCACGCCGTACACGCCGGTCGAGTAGGCGCCCGCGCGCTTGCCCGTGCTGGGCAGAAAATCGGTCCACCCCGCCTGCAGGCCGTGGGCTAGCTTCTTGCCGTACTCCGGCCCCAGCGGCGCCACCGCGGCCAAGGCCATGCTCACCGCTTCCTCCACCGAATAGTGGCGCTCGACCTCGTTGACCAGTGGTGCGTACAAGTCTTCGTAGCCCAAATCCGGGAGGCCGAGCATGCGCTGGCGCAGCTTCAGATAGCGGTGCAGCGTCGGCAGGTTGGCGTTGACGTCCTTGACCAACTGCCGGTATATGTCCACCGGGATGTTGTCGTGAAAGAGTGCCGCCTCCAGGGTCGAATTGAAATGGTGCACGTCGCGATCGAAGATGTGGGCCTTTAGCTGAGCGGACAGCATCGCGCCGGTGGTCCGTTCAAACGTCTTCAGCGCGCCAAAGAAAGCCTGGAAGACCTTCACCCGGTCGGCCCGGTTGCGCGAGGTGCGGGTGCGCGCATACCCGGCCGGATCCAGCCGGACGTCTTCGCCAGTCGAAAGCTTGATCGTCGGGTAGGGCAGATCGGCGTCTTTGAGCACGCCGTACACGGCACTGGGCGCGATGCTCAGTTCGCCCGCCATGGCGACTATGCGTTCCTCCTCGGCGTGCAGGGTGTGCGGCTTCCAGCGCAACACGTCCTGCAGATAGAAGGCCCAGTCACGCAGCCGCTTCTCCCGGGCCAGCGCGGTTCGGACGGTCGCCTCGGGCAGGGTCAGAAGCTCGGGGCGCAGCCAGGCGGTGACCGTGTCAAGCTGGACCGCGAGCGAATCGGCCTCGGCACGCATGGCGCGCGGGCCGGCCAGCCGGGTGTCCTCGTCGCTGCGCGCGTGGGCATAGACCGTGATCCGCTGCAACTCGTTTTGCAACGTCCCCAGCTCGGACAGGGCATCGGCCAGAGGCTTGGGCCCGTCGCTGAGATGGCCCTTGCGCTGCTCGAACCGGGCCACCTTCTTGGC
The DNA here is from genome assembly GCA_003158455.1 of Myxococcales bacterium. Lineage (GTDB taxonomy): Bacteria > Myxococcota_A > Polyangia > Fen-1088 > Fen-1088 > Fen-1137. The sequence goes on from PMJO01000200.1 coordinate 15,317, forward strand.
AAGCGCTGCCTTGGCCTTGGCCCAAGCCTGGTCCGAGGCATAGAGGTCACCTAGTTTCCATTTGTATTTGTCGTCGAGGTGGCTGCGATCGATCTCTTTGGAAGCCGGCTGCCCCGAGGGCGCAGACGGGGCAGCGGCAAACGAGAGGGCGGCGAGGGGAAGGGCAAATGATTGCATGGCGTGCCGGAGTATAGCTTCCTGTGTCCCCGCGGCGCGAGTCGACTACTATTTCCCGTATCCTGCGGCCTGGACGTTAGCGAAGACAGCGTTGTCGGTATCATCCGACGGTCGGCCGGCTGTGATCGCGCCTTCGAAGAAGGTTCCAAACGAGTGATTGCTGTTGTCACCGCCGATGCCTAGGATGATGCCGCCCTTCAATTGCCAGGTGGCAGGAGCGGGACCGGCATAGGCTGTGGTCAGATCTCCGGACTGCGCATTACCGACCCTGATTGCGTATTGCGGCCCAGGCGCGTCGTCATACGCCGTGCTGGTCTTGAGTATGCCGAAGGCGTAAGGGACGGCCAGGGACGGGTTATAGGAGCAAGTTGTACTCGGGGGTGATACGGAGCCGCAGGCCCAGACACCGCCCTCGAAGTCGCCCATGAACCATGGGCCGTTGCCGGTGCCTTTGCCCCAATAACCGGTTCCGAAGAAGATTGCATCCAGGGAGCCGATGCCGCCGCCGCCGCCGTCGTAGATGCCGTAGCAATTGTCCGTAGCGGCATTGCCGAAGTCCCAGCAGCATGCGCCACCGGCATGTGTGCCGTCGGCGAGCTCATATATGCCCTGGTCCGAGTTGCCGGTTGGCATCCCCGAGGTAATGTTGTTCCGATAACCCTCATGGGCATTCATATCGAGCGCGTAGACGCTATGACCTCCGACCGTCAACTTCTTCTTGATCGCGCTTGACTCATAATCGGGTGTATTCGCCGAACCATCGTTGTAGCAGCCCGCGGGCGCTACCGTGAGATCGTTGCCCTTCCCGGACTGGTCATACAGGATGGAGACGGTGCATGTAACGGTGCCGCCATCCGAGCCGCTATCGGTGGCGCAGAACGTGTCCTGGGCGGCCGAGTTAGCGAAGCCACCCGCGACAAACCCGATATTCTGGACCGTGCCACCGGTGCCAAGCTTATCGCCCCCTTTCCTGACCTGGTAGAGGGGGCCGGTGTACGCGCTCAAGAGAACCCTCACCATGCTATATGCCGCGACACACGGCGTGTTGCCATCCGCATAGATGTCGCAGGGCCCGCGGGGGGGCACCGTCGAGCCACCCGAAGCGGTCGTGCCGCCGGATCCCGTGCTGCCACCCGAACCGGTTGCCCCGCCGGATGTGGCAACGCCGCCGGAGGTGGTCACACC
>PMJO01000192.1 GCA_003158455.1 Myxococcales bacterium
GACTACTTCGGGCACTGGCTGGACATGGGCTCGCGGATCAAGCACCAGCCCAAGATCTTCCATGTCAACTGGTTCCGCACCGACGAGAACGGCAAGTTTCTCTGGCCCGGCTTCGGCGAGAACCTGCGCATCGTGGAATGGATCCTCGCCCGCTGTCGCGGGGATGTCCAGGCCGAGCAAACACCCATCGGCTACGTGCCCAACTCCAAAGACATCGACATGACAGGTCTGAGCATGCCCAACGGGGCGATGGACAAACTGTTCGCGGTGAACCGCAAGGACTGGGCGGCCGAAGTGGATGCGGTGGGAAAGTTCTTCGACGGGTTCGGCACCCGCATGCCGGACGAGATGTGGCGCCAGCATGAGCTTCTGCGTGCGCGGCTGCTGAAATAGACGCCGAGGGAGAAGCGCAGTAGTGGGAGGCCGCAGTCGCGGCGCTCCGTGGACTCACTTGCCTGCGACAGAAGGCAACGCCGGGGACGGTGCCGGAGCAACCGGGGGCGGCGCCGGAGCAACCGGAGGCGGCGCCAGAACCGGCGGAGGTGCTGGCGGCGGACCATGGCCACTCTGGCTTTCGATCGAGCTTCTGGGGATCGAATAGAACGACCCACTGCTGTCACGAAAAACCACGCGATAGGGGCCCTCCTCGATAATGGTTCCGTCTGCGTCCACCACACCCACCCGCACGCCGAAGTCCCCGCGGCCTTCACCCAGTCGGAAGCGAAGATGGTGCTTGCTCTCGAACGGGCAATTCATACCTCCCATGCAGAGCATGGCCAGCCTGATCAACTTCACGTTCTCCGCAATGCCCTCTGCCACCGCCATGCGATAGCGTGCGCCTCCGTTGGCCGCCCAAAGGCTGATGGCTTTCTCGTTTTCCACCGGCCCGACTTGCGCCGATCGATAGCAGACCGAGGTGGCCGCTGCCAGGCTGCCCGAGCCTCCCTGTTCGAAGAAGCCCAATCCGGTCTCCACCAACAAGGTGGAACTGTCCACCGATATCTCGAAGCCAGTTCCCATCCGGAGCACGGCGTGTTGGGCCAGTTCCTGATCGCTGAGGTCTTCGAATGGCGCGGGTTTGCGGTCAAAGCCGATTGGCTTGAGCCACATGACATCCCTCAGAGCTGCCTCCAAGGAACTCCAGAACATCCACTGGTAGTTGACATCCATGGTTTGTGCGTGCAAGGGACGGACCATTTCCTCCGCGGCGTTCTTACGTCCACGGTTCACGCTGCCGTCTATGACCGCGCCCATCAACCCCAGACCGCCACCCATGTGTGAGGCCACCCACATTATTCTCACCTGGCGCTCGGGGATGTGGCTCCGCAACATGGTTCTGCGAACGCGGGCGACTTGGGCAGGCTCGAGTCTGGGCCCGATGCTGCCGCAGGCGGGGGAAAGCAGTCCGAGCAGGGCGGCGACGAGCGTGCCGTAGCGCCGCCAGGGATGACAGGTCATGGGTCTTCTCCTGGTAGATAGGTCGACTAGACTACGCGCAAATAAAAATCGGTCGACCCTAGGTCTTTTCCTGCCCAGTGCCAAGCGGAAAAACAGACCTCCCGGAGGGAGCTTGAGTCGCGGTAGTATTCGCAGAAATCCGATGTCATTGCTTCGCGCCTGCGGCTTGCCCCCCGCGTCCGTCGCGCACTTCGCCTGCCCACTCGTTTCCGCGCAACTCACGCTCCATAGGTTCCTGCTGGCGTTGGTTGCCTTGGCCGTGGTGCTTGGCACGGCCCCGCCCGCCGATGCTGCGCCCCGGCGGGCGAAGAGCCATGCCAAGGCCAAGACCAAGCACTCGTCCCGGGCAACCGCTCGAGCCGCGGCCCGGAGCAAGTCCAAGGCCGAGTTGCAGGAGGAGGCCGCCGCTGGAGGCAAGGTCGCGGTCTTTGCCTTCGAGGGGGCGGACACCTATTCCGTGCGCAATCATGTGATCAAAGCACTCACCGACCGGGGAATGAAGGTCGAAGCCGCGCTGCCCCCGGTGGACACCGCCGAACAATACCGCGACATGGGCGCAGTGATGGAGCTGGCCGCCTACGTCCACGGCCACGTCAAGGAACTACCTGCGGATCACGCCGTGGCCACCATAGTGATTCGCAGCGGCGTCACCGGCAAGAAACTCACCACGGCCACATTTACGGGATACCGGCGTGGCTTGCCCGAAGACGTGGAGGAAAAACTCTGGGCGCGACTCGGGGCCACAATTGCGCGCGCCTGCGTGGAGGCCACCAAGCCCCGCCCGCACCACAACCAACCCATGCTCATCGAAGCGGGAACACCGCTCTGAATCTGGGCGGACTGTTACTTGGGTAGCTTCGCTAGCGCCTGCTTGAGGGCCTCGTTCCTGCTGTCGATCTCCAACCCACGCTCGAACATGTTGCGCGCCTTGGGCAGTTCGCCCGCCTCCTGGTGCAGCTTGCCCAACGCGAAGTAGATCTGCGCCTTGCCCAGGCCCACCGCCTTCTCGTCAAAACTCTGCAGCAGCAGAGTCCGGTAGTACTTGCGCGCGTTTTCGGCGTCATTCTGTGCCGCCGCAAGATTGGCCAGCGCGACCAGGGTCGTTACCTGGGTAGGATCGATCTGGTATGCGGCCAAGAAACGCTGTTTGGCCACGGCCAGATCGCCCCGGGTCTCGGCGAATCCGCCCAGCAGGACCTGCAGACGCACAACGTTCTTGGGCTGCTTGGCTCGGGCGAACTGCTCCGTCAACTGCGACAGCGCATACTCGCCCTCATCGACTCGACCAGCCGCAATCAGCGCCGTGCCCAGCCTTTCTTTTGCCGTCACGTCCTCTGGCGACAGGCTGAGCAACCGTTCCAGCGCAGCCACCGCCTGCTCCGGTGCGGCCAATGCCCCGGCGTACAGCGACGCGATCTCTGAGAGCAGCGCCTTGCGCTTGCCTTCGTCAGTTTCGAGCCCTTCACGGGCCTCCAATAGCTTCACCAGTTGCCCCTGGTCGCCCGTCATCCGCGCCATCTCTTCCAATGCCAGCACCGCGACCATGCAGGTCGGATCCTGGTCCAAAGCCGAGTGGTAGAGAGCGGACACCTCGTCGGCAGCGGCTCCGCTGGCCCCTCTCACCTTGGCCATGCGACACAGGAGCATCGCCCGATCTTGCGGCGACGCAGCCACCTCGGTGGCCTTCTGCAACGTTTCGCCAGCCTCGGCCCAGCGCTCCTCACTCTCGTGGATCTGCGCCACCGCCAGCAACGACGGGAAGTGACGGGGGTTGCGGACCAGCACGGCCTGCAATGCCTGCAGCGCGCTATCCGCGGCGCCCAGTTTCTCGCCCCAAATGCTGGCCACGGAAACCCGACAAGCCAATTCCGCCTCGGCGTGGCCCGCGGCGGCCTCGATCTCAGCCCGACGCTCAAGCACGTCGATAAGCTCGTGCCAGCGCTCCAGCGAAGCCAAGATCCGCTCGGTTTCGGCGAGGGCCTCGTGATTGGTCCCATCGGCATCCAGCACTTGGTGCAGGTACACCAGCGCGCGGTCCGCGTCGTTGAGCTTGTCAGCCGCATTCCGCGCCAGGCGGGTCAGTACGGGGACCGAGTCAAGGCCACTCTTGGCGGACAACTGACGCAGCAACGCCTCCTCAAGCGCGGTGAAATCGCCGCGCTTCTCCTCGATGTCAGCCAGGGATGCGAGGGCGACCGGGTCTTCTGGCGCAAGGTCGAGCGCCTCGCGGAAGGCCGCTGCGGCGCCATCGGGGTCGGCCAAGGGTCCCGCCTTGAGCGTGCCAATGCGAACGTAGAGCGCCGCACGCTGGGCGTTGTCATCGATAACCTGCGCCTTTTCAGTCAACGCCTCAACCAAGCCGTCAAGTTGGCCGGCCTTCTGGTGAAGGCGCGCCAACTCGTCGAGAGCGCGTAGGTTGGACTCGTCTCCCTCGCGCCCCGCCTTCCATGCGACGATGGCTTGCGCGACATCGCCGAGCCCTTCGTGCAGCTTGGCCGCCTCGCCATAGAACGCCAATCGGATGCTCGGATCCAGTTCCAACGCCCCGCGCCGTTCCAAAATCGTGGCCAGGTGTTGCCCGTCTCCCCGGCGACGATAGAGCGCCTCCAACGCCTCCAGGGCACCGGCGCTCTCCGGCTCCGCCCGCAGGACCCGCGTGTAGAGCCGCTCGGCCGCATCCTCGTTCTGCACGTCACCGGCCAGCAAATACTGGCGTGCCGCCCGCATGCCAATTTCCACCAACTCCGATCCGTCAAACGCGTCCAGCACCGCCTCCAGCCGGCGAGCGGCCTCGACTGGCGTGCCCGCCCGCTCGGCCACCCGTTCGATCTGATCCGCGGTTTCGAAGGCATGCGGGTCTTCCTTGAATGCGTGGCCCAGGGCATCCAGGGCACGCGGCAGGTCGTCCAGACGCATCTCCGCCAGCTCCCCGATCCGCCGCCACAGTCCAGCCCGCTCGCCCGCATCTTCGCTACACGAAATCCGCGCCTCGGCCAGTGCCGCCAGCTCGACGAAGTCACCCCGCGCCTCGGCCAGTGGTTCCAGAATGTCGAGCACGCCGCGCGGCGGTTCCGCGCCGGATGCCAGCGCGCGCAGGGCGACCAAGGCCGCGCCGTGGGTGGGCACGCGTTCGAGCGCAGCCCGAAAAGCGTCGATGGCACCGTCGGGATCGGACAGGTGGTGCAGGCGCAACTCGCCCAAGGCGGCCCAGGCGTCCGCCTGAGTCGGCCCGTGCAATGCAATCTCGGCCTGGCGGGCCAACACCCCTTCCAGATCTGAGTTCCGGCCCAGCCCGCGCAGCAGGACCTGCAGGTGTCCCAGCGCCTCGGCCTCGCCGCCCGGCATGCCCGCCACCTCGCGCCACAGCTCAACCGCCCGCACCGGGTTGGCCAGCGACTGCTCGTACAGTCCGGCCAGGCGCGAAGCCAGCCAGCGTTGCACCTCGGTGTCGTAGCTGTCTTTCAGGCGCTCCTCGTAGATGTTGGCCAATTCGGCCAGCACACCTCGGGCAGACGCCAAACGTTCCAAAGCCTCGCGTACGCTCTCATCGCCCGCATTTTCGGCCAAAGCTCGCGCCCAAGTGGCAAAGGCTGCCGCCACATCGTGGACATCCTGCTCCTCAACCCGCGCAATCTCGGCCAAGGTCGCCATCCGCTGCGCGGGCTCGTCCTCGCCGAGCAGACGCACTTCGAGAAGCTCCACCAGCGCCCGCCATTCCTGCCCTGCCCGCAGTACCGGCTCCAGCGCCGCAATGGCGGTCGCGCGTTGGTCCTCGTGGCGCGCCAGTTCCCACAGGGCCACGCGTGCCTTTTCCTGGTTCGGCGTCCGGTCAAGGATGGCGCGATATCGTCCGACCGCGCCCACCACATCGCAAAGCTCCTTCTGCACAAGCTGCGCGGCCTGCAGGGCGAGCTCGTCGCGCGCCTCGGCACTGCTGGCCCCGCGGGCCCGCGCATCCAGCACTTCGACCAACTCGGCGTGCTTGCCCTCGCGGGCGTAGATCTGGCTTATGAACTCGAGCGCCTCGGCATCGTCGGGATCGATGTCCAGGATCGCGCGCAGTTGGCTGGCCGCTTCCGAAGCATCGTGCAGTTTCTCGTCATGAAGCTGGGCCGCCTGCAAGTACAGGCGGCGCAAGGTCACCACGTCGTGACAGGCTTCGACCTTCCGTTGCAACACCTCAGCTAGGCTCGTCCAGTCGCCTAGCGCGCTGTACAGTCGTTCGAGGGCATCAACCGCCTCTGCGCTTTCTTCGTCCAGATCCAAAACCGAACGCCAAGCCGCAATGGCCTTCTCCGGCTGGCCGAGTACCTTCTCGTGCAACACCGCCACCCGCTTGGTCAGTTGCTCACGCTCGTGCGCCTCCACCACTACCTCGGCGTGCTTCTCCAGGGTTTCGGCCAGTTCGGCCGCACGGCCCGCCGCCTCGAGCAATCGCTCGATGGCCACAAATGCCTCCTGATAGTCGGGCCGGCAGGCGATGGTTTCGCGCCACGCCTCGACGGCCAAATCGGGCGCTGCCAACCGCTGCTCGAGAATCCTCGCCTTGCGCGCGTAGAGGTCGGCGCGTAGGTCGGGGACCAAAGTCGCATCGACCCCCTTGTCCAAGAGGCTCACCAACCGTTGCCAACCGTTGGTGGCGACGGCCAAGCCGTCCAACTCGGCAAGCGTAGAAACGTCCGTCACATCTTCCAGCCAGGCTCGTCCCAATGCCTCCAGCGCCTCGGCGCGACGACCGAGCTGAGCCTCGGCGGCAGCCTTTTCGCGCAAGGCAGCCATGCGGCGAGGTGGATCCTCGACAGTCTCCAGCCGAACCTCGAGGATATCTGCCAGCTTACGCAGGTTGCGCATGGTCCGGTAGGCCGGCTCCAGCAACTCGGCCACCCGTGCCCGCAGCTCGGGATCGCCCAGCATTCCTTCCAGCGCGGCGATGGCGTTGGGATGGCCTGGGGTTCGCGCTAGCACCTCGCCGTACAGGTCGACTGCGCCTGAGACGCGACCGAGGCGCTTGCCTTCCACCTCGGCCAGCTCCAGGGTAATGGCGTCCTTCGCGGTGGTTTCCTCTGCCCGCCCCAACATCCAGACCAGATGGTCGCGCAGATCTTCCCAGCGTTCATCGGCGGCCAGAAGATGCTCCAGCGCTGCGGCAGACAGGGCGTCCTCGGGATCAATTTCCAAGACCGAACGCAGTGAATCCACCGCCGCGCTCGCCTCCGATAGGCTCTCCTCACTGATGCGCGCGCTCCGACGCAAGAGATCGGCGCGTTCCGCTGGCGACTCTACCAGGCGCACCTGCTCGTCGAGCAGGTCGCGCAACTCTTTCCACGCCTCCCAACGCTCCAACGCCTCCTCGAAAATCTCTGCCGCCGCACGGTTGCCCGACTGGGCTTCCAGGTAGCGCCGGTAGTGCGGGCGGGCGGCTTCGCGATCGCCCAACTCCTGGTCGTAAACCCGAATCGCCGTGCGGACCAGCGCCAACACCTCGTCGGGGTTAGACAGCTCGTTTTCTAAGAACTCATCCAACAGTTTGCCCACATCGCGCCAACGACCGAGCTTAGGCGCCAGACGCAGCAACTGCTCCTGCGCCGCCCGATCAGTGGCCTTCTCCTCGAACACCCGTCCATACCAATTGAATGCCTCGTCCAGATCCTCGATCTGCTCCTCGTATACCTGGGCGATCCGTCGCGTCCAAACCAAACGCTGCTCGGGATCCTCGCTGTACTTGAGTCGCAGGCTGTCGATCGCCACCAATTCCCGCCAGGCTCCGCGTCGGATGTAGACCGGCTCCAGCAGAGTCGCGGCCGTCATGCGCGCCTCCGGATCTTCCAGCAAGTCTTGCAGAATCTGAATGCTCCGCGCGTGGTCCGGATCCCGCTCCAAGACCTGGCCCAGATACTCGAGCGCCCGCTCGCGATTGACCAACTCGATGCGCTGGATCTCGGCCAGCCGGAAGCGCAGCTCGATGTCTTCGGCTGGGCTGAGATCCCGCCCCAGCCGCCGATCGAGCAGATTGACCAAATCATCCCAACGGCGTAGTTCGACGTAGAGCGAATCCAGCGCCGCCACCGTTTCCGCATCGCCCGGCTGCAAGGTCCAGACCCGCTCCCAGGCTGCGATGGCCTCTTCTTTCCTTGCCAAGCGGGCCGCCAGGCTACCCGCCTCGCGCCGCAGGGTCACCTCAGCCTTGGGTGCCTCCGCCAAGTCCGCCCGCCGCAAGATGACTTCGTAGAGCGAGCCCAGATCCTCCTGCTGACGGTAGATTCGTTCCAGGGCCGCAAGCGCCGCGTCGTCGTCCGGCCGCCGCTCAGCGATGCGGCTGAAGTAGTCTATCGCCAGCGGCAAGTCACCCAACCCGAGGGCGTGCTCTGCGATGGCCCGCTGCAGCCGCAGGCGGGTCTCCTCCGCCAACACATCGGGCTCCACCGCGCGATAGAGATCGATGATCTCGATCACATGCTCGCTTCCCGGAAAGAGCGCGAGCCGTTCGTAGTTGTCGAGCAACCGGCCCAGATCGGGATCAGATGTCCCATCCCGAATGGCGGCGGCCCAGGTATTGAGGGCGGCCTGCTTGTCGGAGAGCTTGTTCTCCTCGATCTCAGCCAAACGTGCTCGGTAGCCAGCGCGCGCCCGCGCGTCCTCAGCCAGATCGATGAAGACGCGCAAGATGCGGGCCAATCGTGGTCCATCGCCCGCCGCGCGGTAGATGGGCTCCAGGATCTCGGCCGCCGCGAAACGCAGAGCCATGTCCTGATCGTCAAGCAGGCGCTCCATCTCGGCCAACGCGTCCGCTTCGTTGGGAGCCAGCTTGAGAATCTCGCGCCAACGCTCCAGCGCCTCGGTACGCCGGCCGAGCGGCCCTTGCAGAAGCCCAGCGATTGCGCGCAACAGATTGATGCGATCCCGGTCAGAAGCTGCCAGCATGAGCAGCCGTTCCAGAATCTCCAGGTGCTCGGCCGCCGCGCCCTTGCTGTGGTAGAGGCGCGCCAGCGTCCGCAATACCTCCACGTCGTCGGGTGTGTCGTCGAGCACCGGGCGGATAGTGACGATGGCGTCGTCCACATCATGAAGCTCGGTTTCCAAGATGACGGCCATGCGGTTGCGCAACTGGTTGCGGGTTGACGCCTCAACCGTGTCCGCCCGACGACGCAAGAGATCGACCCGCTCGCGCGCCTGACCCGAGTGCTGGAAAATCCGGTCCAGGTTTTCGAATGCCTTGTCGGCCGCCTCGCCCTCGCCGTCGAGCAGGCTGCGGTAGCTGGCCACCGCCGCCGGGAGATCGCGCAGAGCGTTTTCTTCTAGGTCAGCGATACGCAGACCAAGCGCGGCCTGCTCGCGACGATCCTCGGTCCACTCGCTCCGAGCCCGCAGCACATAGACCAGGCCCGGGATGTCGCCTATCTCGGCGTAGAGAGTCTCCAACGCTGCCGCGGCCGCCGCACCAGTGCGCGGGTTGCTGAGGTCCAAGTCGAGCACGCGGCGCCAGATGCGAATGGCAGCACTGCGATCGGACAGCGGGCCCTGAAAGAGCCGGGCCGCACGGGCCAACAAGTCGGCAACTCCCGCGACATCCGAGGGATCGCGCTTGCCCGCGAGCTCCTGATAGAGCGCCTGCAGATCTTTCCAGCACCCCAGGACGCCCGCGAGTCGCTCGGCCTCGCGCAAGGCGGCCTCGGACTGCGGGTCACACTCCAACACTGCCCGCCGGGTGTCCCAGGCCGCAGCCGGTGCCTGCAGTTTGCTCTCCTGCACCTCCGCCTTGCGCACCAACAACTCCACCGCCGCCGGCCCCTCTTGCCCCTCGCGCTCGACATCGAGGATTTCCGCCAGGCGAGCCCAGTTTTCCGCCGCCGCATACAGCGGCTCCAGCATTATGGCGGCGCGCCGGCGGTGTTCCGGATCGTCAAGCACTCGCTCGGTGAGGCCGACTGCCCGAGTGCTACCAGGCGCCATTTCCAAGACCTCGGCCAGAAGATCGAGAGCCACGCTGGCGTCGTTGAAGCGCACCAGCGCGAGTTCAGCCCGGCGTAGTTTCAGCTCGGGCAGCTCTTCGCGCGGCAGCAAGTCGGCCTCATGGACGAGCAGATCATCCAGATCCCGCCAGCGCTCAACCGCGGCATAGTTTCGTTCGAGCACGCGACAAGCGCGCAGATCCGTCGGATCCAGCTCTTTGATCCGGCGTAGGATCCCGGTCGCGTGGTCGCGGTCATAGAGCAAGGCCTCGTCGATCTCGACCGCCTGCCACAGCAGGGCCAGCCGTTCCTTCACGTCGGGCAGGTGCTGCTCGCGCGCCTCGATGAGATCGCGCAGCGCCGTCCAACGCTCGCCATCGCGCACCAGGCGTGCCAACCCGCGATAGGCCCCCATGTGCAGCGGCTCGAGGTCCAGGACCGCGCGCAGGGCCGCTTCGGCCTCGCTCTTGCGACCCGGCTGGCGCTCCTCGACCTCGGCAATGAGCATCAGGATCTCCTGCCGCAAGGATGGCTCTGGGGTGGCGGTCAGCACCTGCCGCGCTGTCTCGGCGAGGGCAGGTAGCTTGCCGGCATCCGCGGCCAGCGGCACCAGGCGTCCGCGCACCGAGGGATTGGCAGGCTCCATTTCAAACACCCGCAGCACGGCACCAAAGGCGGCGGCCGCGTCGGCGAGGGGGCCTTGGTACAGATCGGCCAGCAGTTCCAAATGCGCGCGCCGCTCGTTTTGATCCGCGGTCACGGAAACCAGCGCTTCCAGCATACCCGCCCACTTGTCGAATCGTTCGGTCAGCTCGTAGTAGGGCAAGAGCCGGCCCGCCACCTTGGCCAGATCTTCCGTACGCACCGAACCCGCGGCGAACAGTCGCTCCAATCCTTCGACCGCCTCCGACGAGATAGGGTCAGCCTCGAGTGCCCGTAGGTACGCGTCGGTGGCAGCGGCAGGATCGGCGAGCGCCGTTGCAAGCAGCCCTCCCATGCGCAGAAAGACCACGGCTCGCTCGTCGTCGGCGCACAAGCCCACCTGACGGGCGAGCGCCTCGACCAAACCACGGATGTCCCCCACCGCATCCAGGACGCGCGCCAGCTCACGCACCAGGCGCAGGTTTGCCGGCTCGACCTCGCAAGCCTCGCGCAGCGTGGCCACGGCAGCGGCGCGGTCATTCAGACGCTCCTCCTGCATGTGCGCCATGCGGAGCAATATCTCAGCGCGCAAGGCCGGATCTTGCATCCGCGCCTGGCGCACGTGCTGCAAAGCGATCAGCGCGGCCCAGTTCTCTCTGCGCGTGTAGAGCTTGAGCAGGGAGTTCTCGGCCTCGTCGTCGCCGGGGACCAGGGCCAAGATGTGCTCGGCGAATCGCTGCAGATCATCGGGGCGGTCTACCCGCTCACCGGCAATGAACAGACACCGGCGCAGCAGGGAGAGTTGCTCCTCGGGGCCCGGCCGCTCCGCGCCCTCGCTGTCCAGCCGGGCCGCCAGCAGGCCCAGCAATGCCTCCCACTCTTCGGCTGCTTCGCCGGTACGTTCCAGGTCGGCGCGCACGTCGGCGTCGGTGGGTGCCAGACGGAAGGCCCGTGCGCACCACTTGAAGGCCAAGGACTTGGCCTCCAACTTCGTTTCGCAGATGAAGCGCGCCCGTTCGAGAATGGCCAGGCTCTCGCCCACAGATAGAACTGGCGTTGACTCTGGACCGAGCAGGATCTCGTAGGTCGCCACCAAGCGACCCCAGCGTTCGGTCGCCTCGTACAGGTCAGCCGCGGCCCGCGCCACTGTCCGATTCTCCGGGTCGGTGGCCAAGATGCCCTCATACGCCTTGAGCACACGCTCGGGCTGGTTGAGTTTGTCCCGAGCCTGCTCGGCCACGCGACCGAGCAGGCGGGCACGCGCGGCCATGTCGGTAGTGCGTTCTGCCACCTGCGAAAGCACATCACATAGCTCTTCCCAAGCACCCCGAGCCGCATAGAGCGCCTCCAGCGAATCGAAATCGCCCATTTCGGTGTAGGCATCGCGCAGGGCGCGCAGCACGCGTGGGTTCTCGCTCTGGCTGCGCCGCACGCGCGCGAGCACGTCGACCGCGGCAGCTGGCGCGCCCAGCTTCTCGAGCAAGATGAGCCCGCGCTTCTCCAAGAGAGTGCACCCTTCGGGCGTCGCCTCCCCGCCCGCCGACTCGGCCAGGCGACCAAGAATCTCCACCAAAGCGGGCCACCGCTTTTCACGTTCGTAGAGAACCGACAGCGCCACGGCTGCGTCGCGGTCGTGGGGTGCGGACTGCAGCACCTCGTTCCACAAACCGATGGCCTGGCGCAGATCGGCCAAACGATCGGCCGCCAAACCCGCCATCTCGGCCAGCCGGGCCTGTCGGGCACCGGCGTCCAACAGAGGCAGCTCACGGCGCATGAAATCCAGCAGCGCCCGCCAAGAGCGTGCGCGCGTATAGATCTCACGCAAAGTCGCGCGCGCCTTTTCGTCGGTCGGCGCCAGCTCGAGCACTTTTTCGAGTGCAGCCACCGCGTTGTGGTGGTTGTTGAACTTGTCCATCCACAACTGCGCCACGCGGTGGTAGAGCGCCACCTGCTCGGCAGGTTGCGAACTCGCCTGCGCCTGGCGGGTCAAGACACTGGCCAGATCGCCCCAACGCCCCTGCACTTGGTAGCGCTCGGCGAGCGCCGCGAGCGCCTCGGGATGGTCGGGGCGCAAACCAAGGATGGCCACGTGGGTGTTGACCACCATCACGTCCAGCTTGAGGTGGTCGCGGTAGATGGGGATCATCTCCAAGTAGAGCGCGACCTTCTCGTCCACCGCCTCGGACGGCAACGACTCACAGCGCTCCTTGAGCAATTCGAGCAGCGCGTTCCACTTCTCGGTTTTGGTGTACAGGCGGCGTAAGGCGGTCACCGCCTCGGGCAACCCAGGCTTGAGGCGCCGGAGGGCCTTCCAGGCGTCGACCGCCTTTTCCAGCAACTGCGGCCTGCGCTCGGCCAACTCGGCCATCTCGATGCCGTAGCGCACGCGGGCTTCAGGGTCGGCTTCTGCCTTCTGAGCCTGGCCCAGGAGGGTGAACAACTGGGGGATCTCATCGCGCGACAGGTGGTATTCACGGTAGAAGTCAAGCATCGGCGCGACCGCGGGCATGGTCTTGCGAGCCCGACGGAAGCACGCCTCGGCCTGGGTGATCTGACCCAGACGCTTCCAGTAGAGAGTACCCAGCGCGATCAGGATGGGGCCCTCGACCAGACCGCGCTTGGCGGTGCGTAGCGCTTCCTCGTATACAGTCACCAACTCGGCCCAGTTCTCGCGTGCGGTCATGATGCGCGCTACGCCGTGCAGTGCGCGTTCGAGTCCGGGAGACGCGTTCAGTGCCTCGCGGTAGTGGGCGAGGGCCTGGTCGCTGCGGTTCATCTGCTCGGCCAAGCGTCCCGCCGCCGCTCGGGCTGCGGCAAGGTCCTGGGGGCTGCCCGCAGCCTCGATGCGCCGCTGGAAGTGATCGGCCAGCTGGTCGCTGCGGCCGGCCCTGCGCAGCAGGCGTTCCAGCAGCACGTCGGCGCGGCGTTGGTGTGCATCGAGGGCGAAACTCCGGCGCAACAAGGCTTCACCTTCATCGGTCAATGGGCGGTAGCGCAGATACAGCTCGCCGGCTGCGGCCAGCAAGGGAGCCGCGGCCGGGCTGTCGCCCGCCTCATTCGCTTGCGCTACTAGCGCGTCTGCCCGTTCCTGCCAGCCGCCCTCCTCCTCCTCGAGAACCCGCTTGAACTCGACCGCTGCCGGATGGTTGCGCGCGATCTCCAACGCCTCGTTCACGCACGCGTGGGCTGGTTCCCACTGACACATCTCGCGGTGGAGCACGCGCGCCTTCTCGACGAATAGGGTCGCTCGGCGAATCGGGTCTTGCGCCCAGGCGATCTCCAGGTCGAGCAAGCGCAGGCAAGGCTCGACGTTCTCCCGGTCGTTGTGCCAGGCCCGTTCGGCAGCCAGCGCCACCTGAACGGCATCGCGCTCGGCTGCGGTGGCATCGCCTGGTTGCAGTCCGGCGAGCAGCGCCAGCGCCTGGCCATCTTCTGGGTCCGATCTCAGCGTCGCAAGTGCGGTGGAAAGGTCGTTGTTCATGGTTGCGATCCAAGCCTCCCGCGCCCGGAATGAGCGACTGGTGGGGCGGGCTTCTGACTATACCTCTTTCGGCTCGTTCAAAATCGGAATCACGCGCCTGCCCGATGCGTTTTGCCGCAAACTGAAATCGGAGCCCGGTGGGCCGGCAAGGGCGCGCGCAAAGCGCGCGGGGTGGACCGGGCTGCTACTAGGTCCCGAAGTCCCTGAAAGGAACTCGCAACCGGATCCGGCTACCGCCCGCCCGCCACCGGCTCCGACCTTTCGCGATTCCCCCAAGCCGCCTACCTGTGTATGCTGCCGGTTGCTTCTCCCCCACAACGGAGGTCCCCATCATGAAACCAGGGATGCATGGCAAGTCTGCTCTTTTCGCGGCCGTTCTTTGCGCGATGCTTCTATTTCCCGGCTGCGAGAAAAAGGGAGAAGGGCTCAAACCCTGTTGTGCTCAGCCCGACATTCCCGCGGGGGTCGCAAAGTTCAAGATCGTGGCCGATGATGTATCGGGCCCCGGCGACGGCCTGAAAGTCATGCTCCGCGCCGGGCTAACCCAGCCTGCCAAGCGCGACCAGATTTATGGCCCCCTCAAGGTGCTCTACGCCTACGCCATGAATCGCTCCCCGCTAGAACCAATTCACGTCGAAGCCTGGCTGTATGCGAACGAGAGCGCCGCCCAGGAGGGTGGCGAGGCGAGAGTCATCGCCAAGGTCATCCGCGAGCAGAAAGACCAGGCGGCCCGGTGTGACAACCGGGTCAAGTACGAATTCCCCGAGCAGGTTGAGCGAGCGTACATCTGGAGCACCCGCGGCGAGCAGGAACTGCAGGAGGATCTCAACGACACCTGCCACATCGCCGAGAAAAAGAAGGTGGTTCGCTACGACGAAAAGTTCGTCCACAAGATCAGCTACGCGCTCGACCCGGCCCGCGCAGGAGTCGAGATCACCTATCCGTATCTGGAAATGGGCAAGGACGAATATCTGGCCGAGCTGAGGCTGAACTCAGCGCTCGGCACCTGGGCCGAATTCATGACCAGCATGTTCAGCAAGGTCGACGGGTTGAAGGAATTCGCGTTCAATGGCATCTACAAGGACGAGCCCGCGGTGAAAATCCGCGTGACCAGGGACCAGTTCGAGAACATCCTGGCGCGCCTGCAGGAACAGATCGCTTCCCACGCCGCCTTCACTTTCCAGGTCATCGGCATGGGCAAGAAGAGCAGCGAGGCGGCCGAGAAGGAGCAAGAGAAATTCAAGAGCAAGAGCTACAAGTCCGCCCTCGACAAGCTGCCCAAGGAGCAGGTGTTCATCTCGCCCAAGCTGAAATGGGTGAAGTAGCTCTGCGAGCGTTCGCGCGGGCTCGCCCGTGGTGAATCAGTTCGCCTGCACGATCACGTCGTCAACGTACACGCCGTCGAACTGCTGGCTGGCGTTCGCGGTCATGCGGAAACGGATCTGCAGGCTGGTCGTACCAGGGGCAAACGTGCCTAGCCCTAGACCCGAAGGTATGGTCTGGGTGTGTTGAGCCCAGTCCAGGGTGCCCGAATAATAGGCCAGGCTGGTCCAGCTCAGGCCATTGGTGGAATACTCCACCCAGAGGAAGTCGTAGTTCGCTTGGGTTTGTCCACTCAGCCAGTAGCTCAGGGACACTGACGTGACGTTGCTGACGTCGATGACGACACTGGTGGCCGAGGTGGTCACGTTGGGCGCGTAGTTTCCCGCCGGACTGTCGGTCAGGCTGTGGGTCGGGCTCATGTACGAACTCGTGGTCAGGCCCCACGGCGAAGCCAGGGTCCAATTGGCGGTCCCTGACTCAAACGAGTCGGAGAACAGGACCTTGCCCGTGGTGAACGTGGAAGTGAACGCCGCGGTCATAGAGTTGCCCGCCAGGTCTTTCACGCCGGCCACCGTGATCGTGTACAGAGTCTGGCTGGCCAGGGCGGCCGACGGGGTGAAGGTGGCCACTCGGTTGGCCGTATCGCAGGTCACGCTGCCCGCCACCGGGGTGACACCGGCAGCCACTTGGATGCCGGCTGTGAGCGTGGTCGGATCGACCGACTCGCTGAATGTCACGCTCACGGCGGCAACGACCGACACCCGGGTGGCTCCGGACGCCGGGACGACCGCCGTTACCGTGGGAGGCGTGTTGTCGGCTGCCACGCCGGTGGTGAAGGTCCAGCTAGTCGTGAGCATCGGGTTGCCCGACAGGTCCTTCATACCGCCGATCTGCACAGTGTAGCTGGTGTAGGCGGTCAGGGACGCGGCAGGGACGAAGATAAGCGTGAATGTACTCGCGTCGTATGAAAGCGTTCCTGCCACCGTGATGCGACCAGCGGCGGGACCAGAAGACAGGGTGAAGTTGGTGGCCGCCACCGTGGTGGGGTCGAGCGCCTCGCTGAACGTGGCGGCCACATGGGTGTTGATGGCCACATTCACCGCCAACTGGGCCGGACTACGTGAGACGATGATTGGCGCGGTCAAGTCAGCCGCGGCCGCAAGCGTGTAGGCGATCGCGACGTCGGCCGGCAGGCGTTGCGGCCAGAGCGAATCGTCGGACAAGATTCCCCCGGCGCCCCCGACCAAGGTCAGGGTGTACTGCGCCACCGCCGGGTTGTACCCGGTCGGCTTGATGGTGAGCACATGCGAAGAGGAGTCGTAGCTGGAGGTGAATGGCACTGGTGTGCCGCTCACAGTTTCGGCCAGGCTCACGGTGTCGGTCGAGATCGACGAGGGCAGCACGCTGGCACCGAACTGCACGAAAAATGACGCCGAGGTCGGATATCCGGTTTCGCCGTCTTGGGGTGTGGTGCTTACCGGCAAGTTCACCCAGACCATGGTGCTGTCACTCGCAGGGCACCCCCCGGGGCTGGTCACCGTCACGGTGTACTTCGTCGACAGTTTCGGGTTCACGGTAGGCTGGGCCACGGTCGCGCTTGACAGGGCACATGGCGGGCGGTCGCAGGTCCAGGCATAGCTGTATCCGAGCAGCGCCGCCGTGCCGATGCGGACCGACGCGCCGGAATCGATCGAAACCTCAGGGCCGGCGTCGGCCACTGGATTCACCACCGCTACGGTGACCGAGTCGGTCGCGACCGCGTTCAAAGAGTCGTGGACCGTCACAGTGAACGCCGTCGTGGCCGGCGGCACGACATCCGTCATCGCTGTCGTGGGGCTATCTATGCAGCCCGAACAAGTGGGGTTTGCTGACCAGGCGTAGGCATAGGGTGGCGTGCCGCCCTGAGCCTGCGCGCCAAGCGTGGCCGGCCTGCCGGGGCAGACGCTCTGGTCGGCGCCCGCATTGACCGTGAAGGAAACGCTCGTGGCGTCGGAAATGCTCACTCCATCGGGCCGCGCAGTCGTATCCCTGCCCGCAGCGTCCGCTAGCGGGACGATGACGTCAGCGCCGGCGTCTTCGCCGGGACCGTCAGTCACAAGCTCAATTCTCTCGTCACCAGCCGCGACGTCGACGAGAAGCATGCCGTCTGCTAGGCCGTCACTGCCATCGTCGGAAGCAACGCTGGCCTCGGGTGACGCCAGCGAGGCGTCGCCCGTCACGCCAGCCGTGCCTCCTCCGCCGCCCGTCCCCGCCGCCCCACCGAAGCCACCAGCCGCGTCGAAGCCAGCAGGGGCCGTCCCGGCTGTATCCGAGCCAAACCACGCAATCGCGTCCACCGCAAGGTCCGATCCGCCGTCCGTAGGCCTGCCGCCAGCCCCGTCGAAGCCACGCCCGGTGTCTGTGGGCCCAGCTCCGTCGACCGCGGCCGCGTCGCTCCCACCACCGAAAGACGGGGGCGGCGCGCTGGTCAGACCGCTACATCCTCCCACTAGGACCGCACCCGCCACCCACCAGCCCGCGACCCCAAACAACCGTGGAAATCGCGTTAGTCCCATCGTGAGTTCATTGTAGTCAGGACTACAGGTCCAGTCAAACTAGATTAACCCGTGCATCTTCCCCCTGCCATCAAGAGAATTCGGGACGAGTCACGGACGTTGCAAACGCGCGCCGGTCGCGCCAGTCTGCGTCCGGTTGACGATGTCCATCCTATCTCTACCCGGTTCCTCTGCCTTCACCCGTGCCCGACTGGCCAAGCGGCTGGCTAAAATCCAGGCCAGCAACCCGCAGGTGTCGGCTCTTGCTGCTGAGTTCGTCCATTTCGTCGAACTCGCCTCGCCTCTGCCCGAAGCTGAGCAGTCCGTGTTGGCGCGCGTGCTGCGCTATGGACCGCGCGCCCAAGAAAGCAATCTTGCCGGCCGACGCCTGCTTGTGGTTCCGCGCATCGGCACCATCTCGCCCTGGTCGTCCAAGGCTACTGACGTGGCCCATAACTGCAATCTTGGGCGCGTGCGCCGCATCGAGCGGGGCATCTGGTACACCGTAGCGGGCCAGGTGCACGACGAGCCCGCGCTGAAGGCCGCCCTGCACGACCGTATGACCGAGTCCGTACTGGCGAGCGCGACCGAGGCCGAGCGCCTGTTCGTTCACGCCCAGCCGAGGCCGCTGCAGGCCATTGAAATGTTGGGGGCGGGCCGTGAGGCCATCGAAGTCGCCAACCTGAGCCTGGGCCTCGCCTTGGCGCCCGACGAGATTGACTACCTGGCGGAAAGCTTCCGGGCGCTGGGCCGCGACCCGACGGATGTCGAACTGATGATGTTCGCCCAGGCCAATAGCGAGCACTGTCGCCACAAGATCTTCAACGCCGACTTCGTCATCGATGGCGAAAAGCAACCCCAGTCGCTTTTCCAGATGATCCGGTGCAGCACCGCGGCCAGCCCGACCGGCGTGCTATCGGCGTACAAAGACAATGCCGCCGTGGTCGACGGTCCCGAGGCTGACCGCTTCTTCCCTGACCCGGACACCAACATCTACGCCTTCCTTCGCGAGCCGGTCGGCATTCTGATGAAGGTCGAGACCCACAATCACCCGACCGCGATCTCTCCTCACCCGGGCGCGTCCACCGGTTCGGGTGGCGAAATTCGCGACGAAGGCGCGGTCGGCCGCGGATCAAAACCCAAGGCTGGGCTGACCGGATTTGTGGTCTCGAACCTGCGCCTGCCAGGGGCGGTGCAGCCTTGGGAGAAGGACTACGGCAAGCCGGGCCGCATCGCCTCGGCACTCGACATCATGCTGGAAGGGCCCATCGGCGGTGCGGCCTTCAACAACGAATACGGCCGCCCCAACCTGGCCGGCTGTTTCCGCACCTTCGAGATGGAGGTGCCTGGACCCTCCGGTCCCGAGGTGCGCGGCTACCACAAACCCATTATGCTCGCGGGCGGCTTCGGCAACATCCGCTTGCCCCACGTGAAAAAGGCCGAGGTACCGCCCGGCGCAGCGATCGTCGTCTTGGGCGGGCCGGCCATGCTCATCGGCCTGGGCGGTGGCGCGGCGTCATCCATGGCCTCCGGTGCATCTGAGGAGGATCTCGATTTTGCCTCGGTTCAGCGCGACAACCCCGAGATGCAGCGCCGCTGCCAGGAGGTCATCGATCGGTGCTGGGCGCTGGGCGAAGATAACCCCATATACTCGATCCACGACGTGGGCGCGGGCGGTCTGTCCAACGCCTTGCCCGAGCTGGTGCACGACAGCGGTCGTGGCGCCGTGTTCGAGCTGCGCAAGATCCCCAACGACGAACCCGGCATGTCGCCCAAGGAAATCTGGTGCAACGAGGCGCAGGAGCGCTACGTGCTGGCGGTCGCGACCGATGCGCTCGGCCGTTTCGCCGAACTGTGCAGCCGCGAACGTTGCCCCTTCGCTGTGCTTGGCCAGGCCACGGCCGACGGCCGGCTGGTTTTGACCGATTCCCACTTCGGCGACAGGCCCATCGACATGCCGCTCTCCCTCCTGCTGGGCAAGCCGCCCAAGATGCTACGTCGGGCCGAGCGCGTCCGCGCGGTCGGAACCCCCTTCCTCAGTGCCGATCTCGATCTGCACGAGGCGATCTTGCGCGTGCTGCGCCTGCCCTCGGTGGCGGACAAGACCTTCCTCATCACCATCGGCGACCGCACGGTGACCGGCCTGGTGTGCCGCGATCAGATGGTGGGTCCGTGGCAGGTGCCGGTGGCGGACGCGGCGGTGACTACCACCGGCTACCACGGCTACACCGGCGAAGCTATGGCCATGGGCGAACGCACGCCGCTGGCGCTGCTGAATGCGGCCGCCTCCGCGCGCATGGCGGTGGGAGAAGCGCTGACCAACCTCGCCAGCGCGCCCATCGCGCAGATCGGCGACGTGAAACTGTCGGCCAACTGGATGGCCGCGGCCGGGCATCCGGGCGAGGACGCGCGACTATACGAGGCTGTGCACGCCGTCGGATGCGAGTTGGCCCCGGCCCTGGGCATCGCCATTCCCGTCGGCAAGGACTCGATGTCGATGAGTACGGTGTGGCACGAGGCCGGACAGGAAAGGCGGGTCACTGCGCCCTTGTCACTTATGGTGAGCGCCTTCGCCCCGGTCACCGACGTGCGCCTGGCCTTGACTCCGCAACTGCGCCTGGACCAGGGCGACACCGAGTTGCTCCTGGTGGATCTCGGCATGGGTCACCATCGCTTGGGCGGCTCGGCGCTGGCGCAGGTCTACGGCCAGGTCGGCGACGAGACGCCCGATCTTGATGATCCGGCGGTGCTCAAGACCTTCTTTGCCACCATTCAACAACTGAACCGCGATGGCTTGTTGCTGGCGTACCACGACCGTTCCGACGGCGGCCTCTTTGTCACCCTGCTGGAAATGGCCTTCGCGGGTGGGTGCGGGCTAGCGATCGATCTGGCGGGGTTGGCGTGCGCTGCCCCTGCCCTGCTCTTTTCTGAAGAACTGGGCGCGATCATCCAGGTGCGCAAGCGGGACGCCGCTGCTGTGCGCGCGGCCTTCGCCGGCTCAGCCGGTCACATCCATGTTGTCGGCCACCCGCTGGCCGGCCAGGATATCGTTTTCCGCCGGGGCGACCACACCCTGATTGAAGAGACGCGTGCCAACTTGCGTCGGGTCTGGTCCGACACCACCTTTGCCATGCAAGCGTTGCGTGACGATCCCACCTGCGCACGCGAGGAACATGAGTCCCGCTGCGATGAAAGCGACCCGGGAATCTCGCTGCGGCTGACTTTCGATTTCAGGCAAGACGTGGCGGCACCCCTGGTTGGTCGAGGCGCAAAACCGCGGGTAGCTATCCTGCGCGAGCAGGGTGTGAACGGCCAGGTCGAGATGGCTGCGGCCTTTCACTGCGCCGGATTCGAGGCAGTAGATGTGCACATGAGCGATATTCTGAGCGGCCGCATGGACTTGGATTCCTTCCGCGGGCTGGCGGCTTGCGGCGGATTTTCCTACGGCGACGTGCTCGGCGCAGGCGAAGGCTGGGCCAAGTCGATCTTGTTCCACGTCCGAGCGCGCGCGGCCTTCGAGCGCTTCTTTGCCCGGCCCGACACCTTCACCCTCGGGGTGTGCAACGGGTGTCAGGCCGTTTCTAACCTGAAGGAGATCATCCCAGGCGCGCAAGACTGGCCGCGTTTCGTGCGCAACCGCTCCGAACAATTCGAGGCCCGCCTGGCTCTCGTGCGCATTGAGGAGAGCCCCTCCGTGCTTCTGCGCGGCATGGCCGGTTCGCAACTGCCCATAGCGGTTGCCCACGGCGAGGGCCGCGCCGAGTTCGACTCCGACCTGCAGCAGGCCAATCTGGAGAAGGCAGGTCTGGTCGCCGGACGCTTCGTGAACCACTACGGTGCGATCGCCACCCGCTATCCGGACAACCCCAACGGCTCGCCCGGCGGCATGACCGCGCTGACCACCCCCGACGGCCGCGTCACCATCTTGATGCCGCACCCGGAGCGCATGTTTCGGGCGGTCCAGCATTCCTGGCGTCCTGCCGACTGGGGCGAAGACGGCCCGTGGATACGCTTGTTCCGCAACGCACGGGTTTTCGTCGGCTAGCTCCTATCATTTCTGAGCTATTATGGCGCCCATGCTGGTGATGATTGCATGGATGCTTTGGGCCGCTGCCGAGGCAGCAGCCGGCCCGGTGGCCAAACTGCCCGTACCGGTCGCCAAGGAAATGGCCGCGGCCGTGCTGGCACTCAACCGGGTATTGGGCCTGGAGAGCTGGCCCGCACTAGGCGTGCAATCGTGCCTTGACCGCGGCGGCCTGGAGGCCACCGCCAAGGACGTCAGCGCCGAAGATACCAAGAAGTGCGCAGAAACCGCACTCGACGCCGGCTTTCCCGAACTCGGCAAATCGTACGTCATCGGCATCCCCATGGCCGGTATCGGTCCAGTCACGGTGTTTGCAATTGGCCAGGGTCAAGCCGAAGGCTGGGGCGCCTACTCTTGCGACGCAACCCGCGGCAAGTGCCCGCCCACCAAATTGAACGGGCCGTCCAAGCAGGCCAAGCGACTCGCCGATCGCTACCGCCGCGCCTGCGCCGACAGCGCAACCATCTGGTTCCCTGCCCGCGAAGGCGCTTGCGGGACAGGCTCTGCGCAAGAAGCCAAGTAGATCAGCTGGGAGCCAGCTTTGATCCACGGCCCATGCGAAGCTGGTTAGAAGTCCCAGGCGTGGCATTATGGCGCCATGAATCGTCTTCTCGCCTTTCTCCTGGCTGCAATCGCGACACTGGTTCTTTCTGCCCCGCCGGCCCGTGCTTCCAGTGAGCTGGAGATGTTCGGCTCGCCCACCGGTGGCAATTCGCTCACCGCACGCCTGTTCTCCCACAACGCGGGGGCGACCTACTTCAATCCGGCGTTGTTGCCTGGGTCGACCTTCAAGCTGGAAGCCGGCGTTTTCGGACTGCTCACGCGCGGAAAGATTCGCCTCAAGCCACGCTGCGCCAATGTGGACGTGCCAACCTCGGTCTACGACACATCGGTGCCCAGCATGGCAACTGCCGACTTGCCCAACCCGCGCAGCAATACCGACGAGAACGACCACGTGCTCTACGCCGTCTTGGGCTTGGTCCGACCACTGGCCGGCAAGTACTTGGTCTTCGGCTTCTATACTGTCCTGCCGGTCAACAGCTTCATGGATGAAAAGGGGTTCTTCTCCGACGAGCGGGAACAGTATTTCTCGAACAAACTCTACTTCGAACAGCTCGGCGACCGCTTGACCGCGTCCAGTTTCGCGTTCGCTCTCGGCAGCCAGCTCAACGACTGGCTGGCCGTCGGAGCCGGCATCGACATCGCCGTGGTCACAGAGTCGAACATGGCGGTGTACATGCCAGACGCGGGCAACCAAGCGAACGTCTTGCTCGACCCGGACATCCACACCAACAGCAAGTTCAAGCCCTACCTGGGCGTCGCCTTGCGGCCATCACCGCGAGTCGCGGTGGCTGCCACGCTTCACCTGGGCACCAGCAACGACACCAACGGCCAAAACCAGGTGCGACTGCGAAACTACACCAGCCAGTACCCGGCGGGGCTCAACTATGTTCCCCAGGTCTACACGCTCACCGAGGGCAACGAACCGGCGCGCCTGGGGCTTGGTGCCAGTCTGAACAGCCAGCGTCAGGTCGACGGCCGCCCAGCATGGGAAGTGGGACTGGTGGCGGTGGGAGAGCGCTGGTCGCAATACCGAGATCGACACGGTGAATCCCCGGAAGACCCGTGGCGCAACACGATTACCGTCGTGGCAGGCGGTAACTTCGCCTGGCGCCAGCGCCGACTCTCCTTCGATCTCGGCTATGTGCCGTCGCCGATTCCTGATCAGACGGGGCGCAGCAACTACGTGGACAACTCGCGCGTCGTTTCCAGCGCAAGCGTCGAATCACCGGTCAAACTGCTGGGCCGCGAGATTGAGGCGGGCTTCTACCTCTTCGGCTCGGTCTTCATCCCGCGTTCCGTCGACAAGGACCCAAATGCGGCCCATCCCGTGCTCGATGAGTTTCCGGACAATTCCATTGATGTCCGCACCGGGCAACCTGCGGCGGGTGCTGCCGGCCTGCAGACCAACAATCCCGGCTACCCAGGCTTCAAGAGCTCCGGCTACATGCTAGGGGCTGGAGTCTGCCTGCGCATCGCGCGCTGAACCAACCTCACAGCGCCCCCAAGAGCGTGACCTCGTTGTCGCGCACCCACGCACAATCCACCACGCCGGCGTCCGCAACATCAGGCACCCGGACCATGACGAAAGTGCTGCTGCACGCCGTGGGATCGGCGCTGGCATGGGAGCTTGCGTAGAGGGTCTTGATGTTTGGCGGGTCAGACGCGACAACCGACTGATCCGACTCGTAGGCCATCCCGCCTTCGACTCGATCCGCCCTCACTGCCACACCGTGAAGCGCGGTCGCCTGCCTCTGCACAGACCGAAGGGTTCCCGAAAGGGCGCCGCTCAGGTCGACCGTGATCCCGGGAAAAGTGTCACCGTCGGTGTCGAACAACCGGGGATCGTTGGCATCCACGGGCAGGGCTTCGCAGGCAGGGTCAGTCAGGGTTGCACCGAATACCTCGATCAAGGTGGGCAGGGTGAGAGTCAATTGCCCAGTACCGTCGTCTGCGAAGCTTCCGCTACGCACCAGCGGCGCCGGGGTCAGCCGCCAGGCGTCGGGAAGGACCACTTTGGCTGGGTTGCTGGGATCGTCGTGCTGGATCCGGTCGCAGTAGCTCGCGCTGACGCTGACCTGGCTCCCCGTCTGAACGACCTGGGCCAAGAGCACATTGATAGACTTGAGGTGAAATGGCTGGGCAAAGGCCGGACTCGTGACCACTTGGGCCCCAATCGTCTCGAGCACCCAGGTGCCTGACAGATCCGTCACCGAAGGCAGCGAAGGGTTGCTGGTGCAGAGCGAGGCAGTGGCCCCAACGTCGACGCACACCGGGCCAGCGTCTGCGCCCGTCGCGGCGTCCGCGCTAGTCGCGGGACCGGCACCACCACTTGACCCACTACATCCGGCAAGCAGCCCGGCCACAAGCGCCAATATCCTGGTTTCGCTGAAAGATTCACGTAAATGGAGCATCGATGCGCAAGATACCAGATCGCTCTCTCTGAGCCTGTATTATTCACGCATGATCGCCCGTCCCCCCATCGCTTCGCCCAGCAAAGCTGGGCTGCGCTCGCCCCACCGCTGGCTAGCCACCACGCTGGTTCTGCTGGTCTCAGCCATCTTGGCCCCGGCTGTGGCCCACGCCGAGGCCTTCTCCGACGCTGCCGGGCGCGGAGCTGTGAGCGCCTTCCTCTTCGCCTTCACCGCAGGCTTTCTCACCTCCCTCACCCCTTGCGTCTATCCGATGATTCCCATCACCATCAGCGTGTTCGGCGGTCGCGGCGGTGTGCCACGCGCCCATGCGGTTGCCCTGGCGACGCTGTACGTGGCGGGAATCGCCACCATGTTCGGCACTCTGGGCACCACCTTCGCGCTGCTGGGAAGGGCGTTCGGAACCTTCCTGGCCAACCCCTGGGTGG
Organism: Myxococcales bacterium; assembly: GCA_003158455.1. Classification (GTDB taxonomy): domain Bacteria; phylum Myxococcota_A; class Polyangia; order Fen-1088; family Fen-1088; genus Fen-1137. The sequence goes on from PMJO01000192.1 coordinate 24,893, forward strand.
TGGTGCCTCTCGCGCTTTTCTTCTTCGCCATGGCGGTATCGATGTTTGGCGCCTTTGACCTGGCTCTGCCCTCGGGACTGCAGCAACGCCTGGCGCGGGTTGGCGGACGCGGCTTCCTGGGCGCGTTCCTCATGGGCCTGGTCGGTGGACTTATCGCTGCGCCGTGTACCGGACCGCCCTTGGCCGGAATTCTCGCCTATGTGGCAACCACGCGCGACGGCCTGCGCGGCTTCTTGTTGCTCGCCACCTACGCGGCCGGGATTGGCATCCCCTTTTGGGCCATCGCGGGCTTCTCGCTGCACCTGCCCAAGTCAGGCGCCTGGATGGAAGGGGTGAAGAGCGTCTTCGGGATCGCGTTGGCGGTGGCAGGCCTCTACTACCTGAGGGTCGTGTTCTCGCCACTGGCGCAATTGACCGGCCGGTCTCCGGTCTTCTTGGCCGCGGCGATCGCCGTGGTCGGGGTGGGAATCCTGTTGGGCGCTGTGCACCTGTCGTTTCACGCAAGCTCACGCACCCGCTTGCGCAAGGCTTTCGCGGTAGCGCTGACCGTGGCCGGCCTGTTCGCCGCCACCAACTACTTCCTAACCCCCAAGATCGTCCTGCACTGGTTGCCCACTGAAGCTTCGGGCCTAGCCCACGCCCGGATCAGCAGAAAACCAATCGTGATGGATTTCACCGCCGACTGGTGCCTGCCCTGTCGGGAATTCGAAGTCAGCGTGTTTGCTCGGCCCGAGGTAGCCGCCCTGCTGGAGGACTTCGTCCTAGTGAAGATCGACCTGACTCGCGAAGACCAGGACGATGCCCTCCCCGCGCTCAAAGATCGCTACAGCGTCTCCACCCTGCCGGCAGTGCGTTTCCTCGCGCCCGGTGGTCAGATTGTTGGCCGCATCGACAACCTGGTCTCCTGGCACGTCTTCCGGAACTCCCTGCTCGGGGCGCAGACGGAGGCGAATCACAGGTAGCGACTCCGCGTCTGAAGTGGCTCTGCGGCTAGAAATCCAGGCCAGCGGCAGGAATGGTGCAGGAGGTGGCCCAGGTGGTTGTGCTCCACCAATTCAAAGCGAAGGACGTGTTCGTTCCCGCGGCCACGTCGATGACTGTGTAGGGGGCAGTTTTGGGCGCCGGAAGCGGCATCGCGCTACAAGACTCGATGTTGCTATTGATCTTGATTTGCCGGCCGTCCGAGTTCGAGCAAACCCAGCCACCGATGGGATCGCAGGTGACGAAACAAGTGGCCGCGGTGAAACTCCCTGTGTGGTCGTTGCTCGCGTTGCCGAAGAGTACCGTGCAATTCCTCGGTGTAGCAGCGGACGAAGCGCCTGAACTGGCTGAGCTGCAGGCACCGCCGCCGTTCTGGGCAGCCACCTCATAGTAGTAGGTAGTCCCATTGGTGACATTCGAGTCGACGTAGCTGGTGCCGGTAGCCCCGGTCTTGATGACCGTAAAGGACCCGGTGGTACCGGTCCTGCGCGAGACAGTGTACGAGGTCGGACTTCCGGTCGATGCGGTCCACGACACCGTCACCCGCCCAATTCCCGCCGTCGCATTTACGCCGCTGGGAACCCCGGGCGAGCTGCAGGACACAGCCGACACAGCGGGAGTGGAGTTGGCCGACACACAGGTGCCACTCGCGTTGCAAGAGCTGACGACGTAGTAGTAGGATGTGCCGGCAGTTAGGCCAGTGCCCGGGTCCGTGAAATTGGCTGCGGTCTTGTTGGTACTCACGGCGGTGAACGGTCCGCTCGCGCTCGTCCCGCGCGACACTGTGTACCCCGTGGCACCGTCTACGGTATTCCACCCAACTGTGATGTTGCCATTGCCGTTGTCTGGGGTTGCCGTGACACCGGTCGGGACCGCCGGCGGAGTACAGACTGGCTTGGCGGAAGCCTCGCTTGAAATGGGCGAGGTGCAAGCGCCATTGCTGGATGTGACTACGTAGTAATACGTTGTCCCATTGGTGACGGCCGTGTCTACAGTACCGGCCGGGTTCGGGCTGGGAACGACGGTATTGTAAGGACCGCCGGTGGCTGCGCCGCGTTTCACGGCATACGACAGCGAACCGGCATCCGAAACGGACCAAGTAATGGTGACCTGCTGGTTGCCTGCCACGGCGGTGACTCCGGTCGGCGCAGTCAGGCTGCAGGCCTTTACCGGCGTTGCGGAAACCGGGGTAGAGGGGGCGGAAAGGCAGGTTCCATTGCTGGCGCTGACCACGTAGGAGTAGGTCGTCCCGTTCACCAGCGGCGAGTCTAGGTAGGTGGTAGCTGTCTGACCTGGGATGTCGGTATGGGAATCGGCGCCAGCGGTCGTGCGCGTGACGGTGTACGAAACCACAGTCCCGGTCGTCGGGGCGGTCCAGGAAAGCGTGACTTGGTCGTCGCCCGGGGTTGCGAGTAAACCCGTCGGCGCCGCCGGGGGCGTGCACAGCGGCTTGGCCGAAACTTCAGCGGAGGCGGCGGAGGGGCAAGACCCGTTGGCGGTCACGACATAGTAGTAGGTGGTCCCGTCTGTGAGATTGACATCCGTGAAACCCGTGCTGGTCACCGTAGCGGAGCTGTCGGTGTACGGACCGCCGGGGGTCCGGCTGCGCTGGACCAGATATGAAATCGCGCCACCCGTCGATGGCGTCCACGCGAGCACGATCTGGCCATCGCCTGGCGTGGCGACGAGACCAGTCGGCACCGACGGCGGCGTGCAGGCCGGGGTGGCTGACTTTTCTGCGGAAGTGGCTGAGTTGCACGTACCGTTGCTGGCCGTGACCACATAATAATAGGTGGTCCCATTGACGACGGTAGAATCAGTGTAGCTGGCGGTGGCTGAGGTGCCGACCAAGCCATAGCCGGAGCCCGAGGTCGTGCTGCGCAGAACGCGGTAGGAGACTGCCCCTGCCGACGCGGTCCACGTCAACGCTACTGTCCCATTGTTGGGCGTGGCAACCAGGTTGGTCGGCGCGGGCGGCGGCGTGCAAGTCGGGGATGCGGGAGCCTCGTTCGAGTAGACCGAACTGCACGTACCGTTGCTGGCCGTGACCACGTAGAAGTAGTTCGTCCCGTTTGAAACATTGATGTCGGTGTAGCTGGTGCCCGTGGTGACCGTAGCCTGGAACAAGTAGCCGGTCCCGGTCGTGGTGCTACGTGTGACTGTGTACGAGGCGGCGCCAGCGGACGCCGTCCAAGTGAGCAAGACTTGGCCGTTGCTCGCCTGCGCAGTCAAGGTGGGCGCGGCGGGTGGGACACAGGCACCGGTCGGCGTGACAGAGGTTTCGAGAGAGTTGGCCGACTCGCAGGTTGAGATGGTATTGACGGAAGACACGACGTAGTAGTACTTCGTGCCGCCGGTCAGGCCGGTGCTGACGTAGGGAGGGGCGGTCGTGGTGGGCGGCGCGCCCTGTGTCGTATACCCGGATCCCGAGGTTGGGCTCCGCTTGACGTTGTACCCAGTGGCGCCGGAAACCAGATCCCAGGAGATGGTGGCTTGCTGAGTCCCTGCCACTGCCCCGACATTGGCGGGCGCCACAGGAAGCGCATATATGACGTTGGCAGGACAGGAAATGCTCGAACCAGTGCAGGTCTCGGCCGGATCGCAATGGTTTGCGTCGGTGGAGGCACGGCAGATAGTTGCGGCCGGAGCCACTAGGTCATCCGGACAGTCGGGGCCGGACCCCGAACAGCTCTCGGCCACGTCACAAGGACCTGCGGCCGGGCGACAGAGCGTGCCCTTGGTCAGGACAGCATCGACTGGACAATCGGGGCTGGAACCCGTGCAACTTTCCGCGATATCGCAGAGACCTGCGGCCGGGCGACACACCACGGTTGTGGGCGCGTACTGGTCAGGCGGACACGCGGCGCTGACGCCATCGCAGACCTCATCCACATCGCACGAACCCACGGCCTTACGACAAACCAAACCGGAGGCGAGCGGGCCAACAGCGCCCCAGCAAGGACCGCTGGGCAAATCCGTCGCGACATCGGGCGCAGAATATTGGGCGACATCTTGCGCGGCATCCGGGGAGGTGCCCTGCGCAGCGTCTTGCACTCGGTCAGGTGCGCGATCGGGCGAGCCGCCCACTTCGGCTCCAGGAACCGAGCCACCGTGTCCGTCGGGACTCAGGTCGCTGTCTATCTCGCCATCCTGGACGGGCTGCACCTCGGAACCCGCGCTGGCATCGATTGCGGGGTTCTTGCACCCATCATCGCTCCCTTCGCACAAGACCACGGCGGTGGGCTTGTCCACGTTGACACAGGCCCCTATCCACAGCAGGGAAACCGCGCAAAGAAAGGCCGAAAAGCTGCGCATCACGAGTCACTTCTCCTAGTGAGGTTGGCGATGCCCGGACATGGGTCACCCTCTATTGTGCGCGGGGCATCGCAGCTGGCACAAGGCTTTTCTTTGCTACGTTCGATGTGGGCTGCGTCTGAGACGGTTCTTGTCCGAGGGCGAACCGCGACTGGGGTGTAGGTAGAGCGACCGGTTGCTCCTACAGTTCCGCTGTGCTGACGGCTTCCCCGTGAATCGCCCGCGTGCGAATCGCTCGCGCACGTTCGCGCAGGTCATCCGCGGTGGCCGCCCTACCCGTCCGTTCCTCATACTCCGCATAGGCGGAGAAGGCCCGTCCCAACTCCAGCTCCGCGCGCGATTCGCCGAGCACCTCCACCGCCCGATCGAAAACCTCGCGCGGACCACCACGTTCCGATTCCCCTGGCGCGCCGCGCGAGAGCGCGGTGGCTAGAACACGCAAGGCCGTGCCCACGAGTGGCCCTGCGCCCAGTTTTTCTCCCTCGGCGGCGGCCCGGCTAGCGTGCTCTCGTGCGCCTACATGGTCTTCGCGGAACAGGCAGATCTCGGCAAGCCCGCGGTCCGCCTCGGCGCAAAGTCGCCGCGCCCCGAACTTCCGCGCGACGTCCCGGGCCGCTTTCAACTCGGCCTCGGCCTCATCCACTTGGCCAAGCGCCAGATAGCACTCACCTATCTGCAAGGCCACGTGACACTCGTGCAAGCACTCTCCCATCTCGCGGGCCACCGCGCGCGCCTGCTCCAGCAGGTTGCGCGCCAGACCCGGATGACCGGCCTCGCGCGCCAAGCTTCCCAGGTCAAGCAGCGAGAAGACGATGCCGTGCGGGTCACGCGTGGTCTTGCTGATGAGCAGCGCCTGCTGGAAGCTCTGTTGCGCCCGGCCCAACTCGCCAATCTGCGCCTCCACCAACCCCATCCACGACAGGGTGAGGGCTTTCCCGCGCTGGTCGTGCAGTTCCTCGCGGATTGCCAACGCGGCTTGGTGGCAGCGGATGGCTTCGTCCGGTCTTCCGATGAGGTAGTTGACCCGGCCGATGTCGTCCAGGCTGGCCGCCACGCCGGGACGGTCGCCCGCCAAATCGAAAAGTAGGTGCGCCATGTCCAAGTGCTGCAGCGCCAGTCGGTAGTCCCCGAGCGAACGATGGATGCGCCCAATTCGCGAATGCGCCGCTCCCCCTTTGGCCGGCAAGTCCAGCCGCCACGCCACCCTGAGCATTTCGCCGAAGTGAGCCAGCGCCTCGCGACCTCTGCCGAGCCGAGCCGCCGCATCACCCAGTTTGTGGCAAACGTCGATCTTGAGGATGGCATCGCCCGCTCCGAGCAAACGGATACCGTGCAGATACAAAGCCCGCGCCCGCTCATAGCGCCGGTGTCGGCCAGCCGAGTCCCCGGCGACCAAGTAGGCGAGAGCCGCCCGGCGACGGTCACCGCCCTCGGCATACAGCACCGCCACGTACTCGCGCTGCTCACTCGACGGCGAAGTACCGAGCCTGGCTTCAATCCACTGGGCCGCGAAACGCCGGCGTTTGGCCAGAATCCGAGGGTCGACCGCGGCTTCGATGAGGGAACGCACAGCCGGTTCGACAAAGGCCCATGCGGTGTCACCACATTCCACGATCTTGTCATGGGCTTGCGCAATGAAGCCTCGTTCCTGCAACGACACTGCCAGGCGCTTGGTTTCCTCGATGGAGGGATCAGGTGCAAACACCATGGTCGGGTCCCAGGGATCGGCACCAATGCGTCCCATGGCCACCACGCCGCCGGTCCAGAACACCGGCCCCATGGCCACCCCACGCCCGAGTAGCTCACGCTCGGCCGACGACAGGGTGGCCACGCGCGCTTGGGCTGCCGCCTCCGGGCCGAGCGCGATGGGCTCCTGTCCGGCGCGATCCAGGTCGAAAAGCCATGAACTCGCGGTAGCTGCTACCAGAATGCCGTGCTCGTGATACACGGCCAGGAGTTGCTCGAGCAGGAAGGGATTGCCACCGGACTCGATAGCTGCCCGCTCCGCCAATCCGGGCGCCAGCTCCTGGGCTCCGAGCGCGCACTTGATGAACACATCCATCTCCAAGGGCGCCAGCGGCTTCACGTCGATGCGTGCGTGGCTGCCCTCTTGCTTCATCCACTCGGGCCGGCGCACGAACAACTCGGGCCGAGCCGTGGCCACCACCACGATGGGCGCCTCACCCAGCTCAGCTGACAGACACTGCAACACATCCAGTGATGCGTCGTCAGCCAGGTGAACGTCGTCAACCACCAGGGCCAGTGGGTGATTGCGCGCATCCTCTTCCAGAAAACGTCCCAGAACCGCCCGCGCCATGTCGAGCTGCCGCTCGGGACGCAAGGCCAGGGACTGGGCCAGAGGGCTTTCCGACATTTCGAATCCCAAAAACTGGCCCAGCAGGCCTGCGACTTCTGACACGCGGCGGTCCCCGAAGACCGCCTGCAATTCGGCACGAAATGCAGTCTGGACTGCTGTGCCATCCATTTCTGTCGCGATTCCAAATCGTTTTCGCAGCAATGAGGCGAGCATCGCGAACGATGCTGCCTGGCCGTCTGCGTGCGGCTTGTCGCTGGCAAGAAAGACGCGAAATTCTGCGGCCTTGTCCACGTGCCTGGCCCATTCCTCGACAAGACGTGTCTTGCCCAACCCGCTCTCACCGATGACCGTCACGAACTGCGGCGCATTGAAGCGAATGGCCCGGCCAAGGGCAGCATCCAGCGCACGGCGCTCCTGCTCGCGTCCTACGAAACCAAGAACCCGAAAATCCCGCTTCTTGCCGTCTTGCTCAAGGTCCATCCCACCTTGATAGAGGGTTTCCAAAGGAAGGCAAAAAACCCGCCTAATCCGCACACCACCGCGGCCCCGCCGCCGCTTCACGTGCGGCATCAGATCCGCCTCCAGGAGCCGGCCGACAAGCCGGCCCGATGACGAAGGCCCTTCGGGCACTCGGACCGACCCACCCTGCACCTGCCTCCGCGGCTTCGCCGCGCCTTCGCCGGCGCGAGCATACCCCCGTATGTGAGCACNNCGCCGAAGCCCGTCGCGGGAGGTGTGGAACCCTTCCAGGGTTCCGCAGTAGATCCTCGGCCGTCGCCAAATCGAAGAACCGATGCCGCGACTGAGCTGCTACATGGCGATGATGACGACGCCCCGCTTGGGCTGGGGCTCGTCCTTCTTGCCATCGCCCGCGTCGCTGTCCGGTTTGTCCTCGGGCGCATCCGGCACGGGCAACTCAAGCTGCGGCCGGTCGCCGCCACGGCGCTCTTCCTCTTCGCGGCGTCGGATCTGGTCGATGATCCAGGGCTCGAGCATGGGATGAACCTTCTTCTATGGCTTGCAACATCGCCGCCTGTCAGTCAAGAAAGCGGATGCTGGCTGAAATAAACGCCGTAGGATCGAGGGGTTGCATGGCGAAGCCGTTCCTTGACCTACCTGCAGCAAGAGGGTCGAACTGGTCCAATTCGTGACACAGATGTCGCGGTCCCCAACCCAAAACCTCAGTCTCGTCAAGTCCGTCCCTCCCCGGCTATTGAACGCGCCAGACCGGAAAAGGATCTCTAGCCAGCAGGGCCGCCTCTGTGGCCTCCCCTCCCACCTCTGCGTTCTCGGCCGCCGGCGGCTGGCGAGGCAAATCGCCCTACACCCTTTGGTTGCGGCCGTGAGTCAGTCTCGTCTTCCCGTGTCTCGCTGCGCCAGCCGGCTGGCCAGCTTCAGCAGATACGGCTCACTAGCGTTTCCGTCGTGCTTGCCCTGCGACAGCCGGATCAGAATTGGTTCGGCGGCCGGACAAGAGATTCCGAGAACACGCACCGTCTGGCGCGCCTTGGCCGCGACCGCCTCAGCCAGAACTTGCCCATCGCGTTCTCTGCTGACTTCGACCCTCGCCCTTACCCTGGACGGCGGGCTGACTTCGATGTCCAACTCGCGCGGCTCGCCAGCAAGGTAGCGAAAGAAGTCCACGTCGCCCAATGGCAGGTAGCCCGCAGTCGTGCCTTCTGCCAGAGCCGAGGCGTGGGCCGCATCGTCGTTGGGCTCGGTCTCGAAACCGCCCCGGGCTTCGGGCAGCACGGCCTCCGCATGCAGCACGTAGCGACGCTCGTGATCAAGCCCACTCTCCGCGCGCACAACCAGGTACCACCATCGGCCTCCGGCCGCCGCGCCACCCGCGTCAGCCGCCACGCTCGGCAGCGCGAGGTTGTGCAGCGTCAGCCTTTCGCCTTTTCGGCCCCGCAGCGCCACGATCTTCCTACCTGCCGAATCGTTGACCGCCAAACCGGCGGCCACCCCTTCGACCCCCTCGAGATCCAGGTTCAGAACCCACCCGGATTCGGTAGCATCGAGCGCCAGCCGGTACCAGTCCTCGTCGCGACGCCAACCGAAGAACCCAGCCGCAAGCGCACTGTGCCCCTGCCAGGGCAGCTCGCTGGCGGATTCCAGCCGATCATTGGGCTCGCGCTCCTCGCCAAATTCGAAGTCAAACAACCGCACCGCCATCTGGTAGGAACTGCCCACCGGCACACCCGCATCCACTGCGCTGCGACCCTTGTTGGCGGGCGCGGGCGCCGCCCGTGCCCGCACGTAGTAGGTGCAGCCGGGCAGCACCGCCATGTTCGGCAGCCCAACTGCCTCGCCCGGCCCGGCCGTCACGGTCTTCACGAGACGTAGACCCTCGTCGAGAAGATCGAGAGCCAGCGCGAGTCCGGCTTCGGGATTGATGACTACCGACAAGCGCTTGGCGTACTGCCGAAAGTCGCCAGCCTGGCCCGCATCCAAGGATGCGGCCACGCGCTGGCCTGGAACGAGGAGTTTGAAAACGTCTACGTCCGCGGCTTTGCCGGCCTCGGTCCGATTGATCCTTCCTGCGACAGTCACGGCTGCAGGGGTGCCCACCCAGGTCAGCTCCTGCGCCTGCGCTTGCGTGTCGTTGGGCTCGCGTTCCGCGATCAGTGCCGTGCTCCCCGCGTCCCTTGACCGCCGCACGACCACCACCGCCGCCGCATCGCCACGAACGAAATGCGGAGTCCGACGGCAGGAGAGGCCAGCCAAAGCAGCGAGCAGGGAAACGACGGTCATTATCCGGCCACGGCCACGTCTACGGCCACGACCACCCGCTTCGGGGGCTTCAGGACAGACTGCCCTACCCACCTGCCCCCGCGCGCTCCGCGCGCGCCCGGCGCGGCCAAGACCTCCTTCGACTATCGCGGTACCGCGGACCGGCCTCGCCTTCACGGCATACCGAGGGCCCATGCCCGACAGAATCATTTGGCGTCCGGCGCAGAGGCCGCGTCGGTGCGGGGCCGGATTCCGAAGAGGAACTCCGCCTCAGCGACCACCACGTCGCCGACCTTTGCTTCCGCACGCATCTTCCACGCCGTGGTTCCTCTGCGCAGGGGAACCACTTCCAGCTTCAGGGTGTCGCCGGGAAGCACCGGCTTGCGAAACTTGGCCTTTTCTATGGCCATGAAGTACATCACCTGGCGAGCCGGATCGAAAGAGGTCTGGCAAACCGCCAACACCGCCCCTGCCTGCGCCATGGCCTCGACGATGAGCACGCCGGGCATGACGGGGTGGCCGGGAAAATGGCCCTGAAGAAAAATCTCATCCGCCCCCACCGTCTTGCGAGCGACGATGCGCTCCCCGTCGACCAGGTCGACGTGGTCGATCATGAGAAAGGGCGCTCGGTGCGGCAGGATAGCTTCGATGGCGCGGGTATCGAGCTCCATGGCCCCCGCTACTTCTTCTTGCTGGGTGCGGACTTCGCAGCGGGTGCAGCGCCCTTTTCCTCGCCTGCGTTATAGCGCCGGATGACCTCGTTGGTCAGATCCAAATGCGGCTTGGCGAACACGACGCCCTGGTTCTTGTCGAGAATCATAGTGAAGTTCTCTGCGGCAGCGATCTTGGCGATGATTCGCTGCAAGCGATCGACGATGGGCCGGGTCGCCTCTTCTTCCTTGGCGGCCAGGTCTTGTTGGTGGCGCATATAGGTCTGTTGCACCTTGGCCACCCGTTCCTGCAACTCGCCTTCCTTCTGGCGAACCGTGTCAGCCGGAAGCAGGGTGCGCTTCTTGTTGAGGTCCTCGATGGCCTTCTTGACGTCCTCCTGCTGCTCGTCGAGTTCCTTCTGCTTCTGATCGAAAACCTTCTTCAGCGAGGACTCCGCCTTGCGACCGTCGTCGGTTTCATGGAGAGCGCGCCGCAGATCGACATAGCCGAGTTTCACTTCTTCGGCCAGCGCAGGCCGCATAAGGCCCGCAACAATCACGAATCCGACTAGGGTGGAACGAATCATGCGCTTGGTCTCCATGTGGTTCACGGTGAAGCCCATGGATATCACGCTCCGGGGGTCGGGGCCACACCTACAAATCGTTGCCAATGGTGAATTCGAAGACGACCGAATCCTCGCCCGGCAGTGGCTTGTAGGGGAAGCCCCATTCAAAGCGCAGCGGCCCGATGGGCGAGAACCAGCGCAGCCCGAACCCCCAACTTGAACGCAGGCTGTTGAGCGGGAACACGGCCGTGCAGGGATCGACCGAGATATCGGCCGAAGCAGGCCTGAGCCGGCAGTACTGATGCTCAAGGTTGTACGCGTTGCCAACATCGCTGAACACCACGGCGCGGATGTTGAGCTTCTCGAAAATGGGCATTTCAAGTTCGACCTTGCCCACCACCTGCATGTTGCCGCCCACCGCGAAAGTCCGCAGGGACGAATCGGGCGACTGCGCGGCGGGTACGCGGATCTGCGGCCCCAACGAGGCCAACTGGAAGCCGCGCACATCGTAGATGCCCCCCACGAAGTAGCGCTCGAAGATGGGCACGCCTTGCGGCTCACGGCTGACCACCGCGCCGATGTCGCCCTTCAGGCGCAAAACCAGCGGTCCCCACAGCGGATAGAAGTAGCGCGCAGTGCCTTCAAAACGTGAGAACTGCGCTTGTGACAAGAAAGCCGGCTCGGCGAATTCGGCCGAGAGCGAGTTGAACCAGCCGCTGCGCGGAAACATGCGGTCGTTGCGCGTGTCGTAGGTCAACGAAACGCGAAACGATGACACCACTCCGGCATGCAGGAGATTGGCGAGCGAACCCTGGGGCAAGGGGCTGCGCTGCCCGCCGCTGAACAGGCTGCTAGCGCCTCCGGTGGTGACCGAGATGTCCTGCAAGGTATAGGTGAGGAACGTGCGCAGATGGTCGGTGAGCAGATAGCCCCAGGTCAGGCTGCCGCCCTTCGACTGGCGCGTGAACCCGAGGTAGTAGCGTTGCTGGTCGAACAGGTTGAAGCCGAAGTGCCAGTTGGTATCCAAGAAGTATGGCTCGTCGAACTGCAACATGAAGAGCTGACGCAGCGACGACATCTGGGCCTGCAGCACCAGCGACTGGCCCCGGCCAAAGAGATTGTTCTGCGAGATCTGCGCCTGCGCGATGAACGATTCGACCGAGGAGAAGCCCGCGCCGATCTGGAAAGCGCCGGTCTGCCGCTCGGCTACCTCCACGTTGACTTCCATGGTGTCGTCGCCCGAGCCACGCTTGGTGCTGGTCTCCACTTTCTCGAAAAACCCCAAGGCATTGACCCGGCGTTTGGAGAAGTCCAAGGCAGTCTGACTGAAGCGCTCGCCCTCATAGATGCGCAGCTCGCGTCGGATAACTTTGTCGCGCGTCTTCGAGTTGCCGATGATGTTGATGCGTTCGAAGGTGACCTCGGCGCCCTTCTGGATGTCGAAGAACNNTTCTCGTTGACCGTGGTCTCGGGGGTGGAGTTCACATAGGCATAGCCCTTGTCCTTGTAGTAGTCGGCGATAGCCTGAACATCCTGCGCCACCTTGGAGCGGTTGAAGATCTCGCCCGGCTTGGCCTGCAGGCGAGCGAGCAGGACCTCGGGCTTTTCCAGCAGGTCACCCTTCATCTCGATACTGCCGATGCGGTACTGCTCGCTCTCGTCGATGGCGATGCTGATGTACAGCGAACGCTTGTCCGCCGACAGCTCCAGGCGGGGTTCGGCGACCTTGACGTTAATGAAGCCACGATCGAAGTAGTAGCCCTGGATCAGCGTCAGGTCGCGCTGGAAGACGTCCTCGCGGTAAGTGCCCGATGAGGTGAGCGCCGCGAAGAGATCGCCGGCCTGGGTGAGCATGACGTCGCGCAGTTCCTGATCGGTCACATGCTTGTTGCCGGTGAAGTTGACCCGGCGCACTTCCACCTTGCTGTTCTCGTGCACGCGAAAGTACACATCCACCTCGCCCGGGCTATCCCGGCGCAACTCATAGTCAACATCCGCCATGTAGAAACCGCGCTGTAGGTAGAGCTCGCGGATCTTCTCCACGTTCTTCNNGATCTTGGCCAGGTCGAGGATCTGCTCCTTCTTGAGGTCGAGCACCTCGTTGATCTTGGTCAGTCCGACCTCGTCGTGGCCCGACACGTAGATCTTGCGAATGGCGGGCTTCTCCTTGAGCACGTAGCTCACCACCACGCCGCCCGGGGTGTCGGTGGTCTCGACCTGCACATCCTCGAAGTAGCCCATCTTCCAGATGGCGCGCACGTCCTCTTGCAGAACGTCCTTGCTCAGCGACGAGCCCGGTGAAGTGTGCAGGTTGACCCGGATGGCGTCGTCTTCGACCTTGCGGTTGCCCCGGAACTGGAGGCGCACCACCTTCAAGCTGGGGACCTTGATCGACGCCTCCGGCTTGCTCTCGGGCTCGACCGACAGCGAAGGCGCGCGCAGGCGCTGCGCGCGTGGCGTCCCCGCCGCGTTGTCATCCTCGGCATGCGCAAGGCTGGTCGCGAACGCCGCAACGACTATCAACATGGGAACCCTCAAAGGGTTCCCATGCCCTTCGGCCCCCCACACCCCACCCCTCCCCGCTCGCTTCGCTCGGCCTCGCGCGATGGTGCGCTGCCGGCGAGGGCGCGCGCGAAGCGCGCGGGGTGGGCAGGGTGGGTCGTCCGTCCCGAAGGGCCGGCAGGCTCCCCACGCGGCGATAGTGGCCAGGCGGGACAGGCTCACCCTTCCTCCTGGATGCGACCGTCAACCATGCGCAGCTTGCGGAAGGCCCGACCCGCCAATTCGTCGTTGTGGGTGACCAGAAGAAGGGTCATCCCCAACTCGCGGTTCAGCTCGAAGAAGAGATCGTGGATAGCACGCCCGGTCTTGCTGTCGAGGTTGCCGGTCGGCTCATCCCCGAGCAGCAGGCGGGGCGAGAGAAAGAGCGCACGCGCCAGCGCCACCCGCTGTTGCTCGCCGCCCGACAGCTCCCCCGGGCGGTGGCGCAGCCGATCCTGCAGGCCCACGCGCGCCAGGATGGCCTCCGCGCGCTCGCGGCAGTCTTTGCGCGGTCGGCGCGCGATGAGACCGGGCATCATCGTGTTTTCCAACGCGGTGAACTCGGGTAGAAGATGGTGGAACTGGAACACGAAGCCGATCTGGTGATTGCGGAAGGAGGCAAGCTGGGCCGAAGACATGTCGGTGACGTTTGCCCCGTCAAACAGAATCGTGCCCGAAGTGGCGACATCCAGCGTGCCCAGGAGGTGCAGCAGGGTCGACTTGCCCACCCCGGAGGCGCCCACCACCGAAACCAGCGCCCCCGGCTGGAGGTCGAGGTTTATTCCGCGCAGAACCTCGATCGAACGACCTCCGTGCTGGAACACCTTCCACAGGTCGCGCACCAGCACGCGCGCACCGCCAGGGGCTGCGCCTGGCCGAGTTTCTGCGACGCCGGCTTTTGCCATCGGGACTGGCACCGTAGCGACCGTCTCGGGCGGTGTCAATGTGCTCACTCGTACCTCAGCCCGTCGACCGGGCGCATGCGTGACGCCAGCAGCGCGGGATACACGGTGGCCAGACAACACAGGGCCATGGCCGAGGCCGCCAGGACCAGGATTTCGCTCGGCCGCATCACAACCGGGAGCTTGCTGATGTAGTAGACGTCGGTGGGCAGGGGCAATCCGTACTTCTCGATCAACTTGCAGCCGAGAACGCCGGCGGAAACCCCGACCGCCAGGCCAAGCAGGCCGATGTACACGCCCTCGGCAATGAATACCCGACGGATGGCGCCGTCGCCGGCACCCATGGCCTTGAGTATGGCGACCTCGCGTGCTTTCTGGGTGGCCATCATGATGAGGGTCGAGATGATGGAAAAGGATGCCACGAGCGCGATGAAAGTCATCACCACGAACATGGCTATCTTTTCCAAACGTAGGGCCATGAACAACCCTTTGTTAAGATCTTCCCACGAGCGAACCTCATAAGAATCGCCCAGGCTAGCCTGGACCGCCGCCGCGACCTGTGCAGCGGCGTCGGGGCCCAGGGTACGCAAGTCGATGCCGGTGACCTCGCCCGGTGCGCCCAGGAATTTCTGTGCCTCGGACAGGGCCACGTAGGCCAGCTTGGAGTCGTACTCGTACATTCCGCTGTAGAAGTGTCCGGCCGCCCGAAACACCTTGAGGCCGGGCATGGGGCCGGAAGGGCCGATCTTGCACAGCGGACAGACGATGTCGACATGGCTGCCGCGAAAGACGCGCAGGGTACGTGCGAAAAGCTCTTCCCCCAGCAGGATCGACGGCAGAACCCCGTCGGCGGCCGCCGCGTCGGCCGGCGCTCGTTTGCCCGGGCGTGGGGCTGGCTCATCGTCGCCTTCTTCGCGCTCCCCGGCGGCACGGGCAAACGGGTCGTCGGCGACCTTGTCCGGGTATTCCAGATCATCCACGCTGCCCTCGCGCAAGGTGCGGCCGAGGTCAAGCACGGACCGTGCGGTTTCTGGATCGATCCCGCGCAGAATGATCCCAGCGGGAGCCGCCCCGGCCCGAACCATCACCTCTGCCTCAAGGTAGGGAGTGGCACCCACCACCCCGGGCTGGCGCAAGACCTTCTGCCGCACCATCCGCCAGTCAAGGAAAGGCTGATCTTCCGTCCGGGTGATCACGACATCGGCCTTGGCGCCACGGATCTTGGTCTTCAGATCCACCTCGAAGCCGGACATCACGGAAAGGGCCAAGATGGGCGCAGCCGTACCCAAGAACACGCCGAAGATCGAAATGGCCGTGAACACAGTGAAGGACGCAAACAGCACCCCCATAAAGGTGATGACCGCGCCCGCAATCACACCGACCACGCCCGCCATCCACAGGCGTTCGAAGGTCGGCGAGGGTTGCAGCGCCAGCAGGCCAGAGGGGGAGCGCGCCGGCTGGCCGAACAGCTTGAGCGCGATCAGATCGAGAACCGCAAGCAGCACGACCGCGAGGCCGAAATACAGGGCACGGCGCGAGCGTCGCTCGGGGTCGCGCAGGTGGCGCCAAGCCACGAACCACTCGAAGCCGGCGCGGGTCCTTTCTCTCATTCGGGCCTCATGAGCGGGAACAGGATGACATCGCGGATGGAGGGCTGGTCGGCCAGCAGCATGACCAGGCGATCGACCCCGATGCCCTCGCCCGCAGTNNAGCTCGGAAAAGGCGTTGGCGTGCTCGCGCCCCACGATGAACAACTCGAAACGGTCCACCTTGCCGGGCTCGGCGTCGTTGCGGCGCGAGAGTGGCGAAGTTTCCGCGGGATAGTCGACCACGAACACCGGCCGATCCTGCGGCAGCGCTTGCTCGCCCGCGTAGTCGAAAAGCGCGCCCACCCGGTGGCCGTGGGTCTCGCACTTGGACAACACCGCCGACAGCTCGTCCTTGCCCTCGAGCACCCCGGAGCCGGCCACCCAGCGCAACAAGGCAGCCTCGTCGTCGAGCATGGGACGTTCCAATCCCTTGGGCAGCCTGCCGGAGGCCACCGCCGCGATGATGGCGTCCTTCATCGGAATGCGTTCCCAGCGCCCCAGATCGACCGGCTGACCCTGATACGAGATCTGCGTGCCACCGCAGATCTCGCGCGCCAGCTCGCCCAAAAGCTGCTGGGTCAGCACCATCAGATCTTCATAGGTCGCGTACGCCTGATAAAACTCCAGCATGGTGAATTCAGGGTTGTGCTGGCGCGATAGCCCCTCGTTGCGAAAGTTGCGGCCGATCTCGTAGACCCGGTCGAACCCGCCCACTACCAAGCGCTTGAGGTGCAGCTCGGGCGCGATGCGCATGGTGAGATCGAGATCGAGCGCGTTGTGATGCGTGCGAAACGGTCGCGCCGCCGCGCCCCCGAGCACGGTGTGCATCATCGGCGTCTCCACCTCGACGAAATCGCGCTGGTCGAGAAAAGCGCGCAGGTGGCGCACGATCCGGGTGCGCTTGCGAAACACCTCCATCACCTCGGGGTTGGCCACCAAATCCAGGTAGCGCTGGCGGTAGCGGATCTCCATGTCCTGCAGGCCGTGCCACTTTTCCGGCAAGGGGCGCGTGGCCTTGGTGAGAAGGTGCAGGCGATCGGCGACCACGCTGTCTTCACCAGCCTTGGTCTTGGTCAACAAGCTGCTGGGTCCTTCGACCGCGACGAAGTCGCCACGTTCGACGAACCTCCACAAAGCAAAGGCCTGCTCGCCCACCACGTCCAGCTTGACCCAGACCTGGATCTCCCCGGTACGGTCGCGGATCTTGGCAAAGGCCGCCTTGCCGAAGCTGCGAATCGCGACGATGCGCCCGGCAACCGACACGCGACCATCATCGCCCGTGCCTTGGGGAGGATGCTCGAGATCCGCCCCGCCGGCGAACCAATCGTGCAGCGAGCGCGCCGTCGAGGTCGGGCGAAAGCCGTTTGCATAGGGGTTGTGCCCGGCAGCGCGGAGCTCGCCGACCTTGCGCTCGCGCTCGGCGATCAACTCACGTTCGTCAGACATTGATCACGCCTTTTCCACCTTGTGTCCACAGCGGGCCACGATGGAACCATTGGAAATAATTGCGTATTTCATAGTCTGTCAACAGTTCGAGGCAGTATGTTGAAAAGGCCTCCGGCCTAGACCCCTATATGGCTCCACTCCAAAGAAGATGAGACAAGTTTTCGCTGCACGTGGACGAGGGGCGGATCGCGATGTCCCTTAGCATTCGGCCGACAAGCCGGGCCGCTGGCAAGGAGGGCCGAGAACCGGACCGGAATGTACTGATGTACTTGAGGACCGGAAGCGCAGGCCCGACGCAGCCAACGGCCCGGATCGTCGGCCGTAGTCACCGCCGTGGGTTGAGGCAACGCTTCGCTAGCGCTCATTGCGCATCCAAATCGCGGTCTT
>PMJO01000133.1 GCA_003158455.1 Myxococcales bacterium
GGCGGCAGCGGCAGTGGCGGCAGCGGCGGCGCCACGACGCCCAGTGGCCCCTACCCGTCCCAGGCATGTCTGGACCGCGCGAACTCGCTACTCGGCCAGATGACGGCCGACGAGAAGTACGCGCAGATGCTGCAGATGGAGCGCGCAGCGCTGACCACGGCTCTGGTCACCCAGTACGGCGTCGGTTCGGGCCTCAGCCAGGGCGGCTCGGCACCATCGGACAACTCGCCCACGGGATGGGCGGACATGGCCGACGGCTACCGACAGGCCGCACTGGCGAGCCGGCTCAAGATCCCATTCCTGTACGGCGCCGACGAGGTGCACGGCGTTGGCACCGTGAAGGGTGCCGTAGTGTTCCCGCACAACATCGGCCTGGGCGCCACGCGGGACAACGCGCTGCTTGGCAAGATCTCGACAATTATCGCCAACGAAACCAGCGGCTGCGGTGTGGACTTCGTCTTCGCGCCGGTGGTGGCGGTCGCGCGCGACGAGCGCTGGGGACGCACCTACGAGTCCTTTGGCGAGACGCCCGACCTGCCCTCGACGATGGGCGCGATCATGGTCAACGGTCTCCAGTTCACCTCGACGGGCGCCCCCACTGGCATACTCGCCAACGTCAAGCACTACCTCGGTGACGGCGGTACGGCCAACGGTGTGAACGGCGGCGACACCTCGGGCGACGAGACTACCCTGCGCGCGATCCATTTGGCGCCCTATCGCGCCGCGATCGCGGCCCACGCGGGCTCGATCATGGCCTCCTACAGCAGCTGGCAGGGAACCAAAATGCACATCAACAAGACGATGATCACCGATGTCTTGAAGGGCGAGCTTGGTTTCGGCGGCTTCGTGATCTCCGACTTCAATGCCTGCTTCCAGCTCGGGCTGTCGAATCAGGACGGGCTGGGCCAATGCCTCAATGCCGGCGTAGACATGTTCATGACCTACAACCAGAGCATTCCCACCATGCTGGGGTACTTTGCTGCGCTGGTGAAGGCCGGCACGGTCGCGCAATCTCGCGTCGACGATGCCGTCCGGCGCATCGTGGCCGTGAAGTGCGAGCTGGGACTCTTCGAGGCGACCGGCAAGGTCGATCGCACGCTCACCGCCCAGGTCGGCTCCGCGGCGCACCGCCAGGTGGCTCGGCAGGCGGTGCAGGAATCGTTGGTTGTCCTCAAGAATGATGGCAACCTGCTGCCGCTCGCGAAGACGACTACCGTGGCGCTTGGGGGCAAGAGCGCGGACAACACGGGAAACCAGTGTGGCGGCTGGACCATCACCTGGCAGGGCGCGAGCGGCACCGTCCCCGGGGCTACCAGTGTGCGCCAAGCCCTTGAGGCCGCGCTGGGCGCGAGCCAGGTGAAGTACTCGGCCGATGGCAAGACCACGTCCGGCGCCAGCGTCGGCATCGCCGTCATCGGCGAGACCCCCTATGCCGAAGGCAAGGGTGACAGCACGGATCTCAGCGTGGCCGCAGCCGACGTGAGCGTGGTGACCACCATGAAGCAGGCAGGCCTGAAGACGGTGGTCGTGTTGATAACCGGCCGCCCGCTGATTCTCAGTCTGCTGGCGGCGTACGCGGATGCCGTCGTGGTAGCGTGGCTGCCGGGTAGCGAGGGCGCCGGCATTACGGACATCATTCTCGGGGACGCCAAGCCCACGGGGAAGTTGCCGCAAAGCTGGCCGAGCTCCATGGCACAGATCCCCATCAACTACGGCGACGCCAACTACAATCCGCTCTATCCCTACGACTACGGCCTGACCTACTGACTCGCAACAGCCCTACAGCGGTTCCAACCGCGCGACGACGTTGGCCAGGTTGGTGCGCCAGTCGGGCATGGGGCCGAGGATGGCCTCGGTCAGCGCGAGATCTAGAACACTGTACGCGGGCCGGGGGGCAGGGCGGGGGAACTCGGCGGTGGTGCAGGGACGGATGATTGTGGTGCGGCCGAGCAGACGCGCAATTTCAACTGTGAACTCGTACCAGGTGCATTCGCCGCCGTCAGTGACGTGCAAAGTTCCGCGCTTCCCGCGGTCGAGCAGAGCCAAAGTGGACGCGGCCAGGTGTTGCGCGCAGGTCGGCCGGCCGCGCTGGTCGTTGACCACCTTCACTTCGGGCTTGTCGCGGGTCAGGCGCGCCATGGTGCGCACGAAGTTGTTGCCCCAAGGAGCGTAGAGCCAACTCGAGCGCACGATGAGAAACTCGGCGCCGCTTTGCCGGATGGCGACCTCGCCGGCGGCTTTGCTGCGGCTGTATGCACCCAGCGGTTGCAGAGGCGCATCCACGGCATACGGCGTGCGCGCATTGCCCGCGAATACGTAGTCGGTGCTGAAATGGACTAGGGGGACGCGGGTGCGGGCGCAGGCCGCGGCCAGAACTCCCGGTGCCGTGCCGTTGGCGCGCAGAGCAGCCATCTCGTCTGTCTCCGCGCCATCCACGTTGGTGTAGGCAGCGCAGTTGATGACTGTGGACCAGGGCTTGGCGAAGAGCGGCCCGACCTGGCCCGGCTCCGCGATGTCTAGCCCGGGCAAGTCGAAGCCGGTGAAAGGCCGTTGTCTCGCTGCGAGAAGCTCGCGAAAAGCACGACCAAGCATGCCGCGATCGCCAAGGAGCAGGATGCCGGCGGACATGGCTAGCCCTTCCACTTCGGCAAGCGCGCCGGATCAATCTGGGCCAAAGGCAAGTGGCGTTGGTCTTTCTCGCTGATGATGGGCTGGCTGACCGGCCAGGGGATGGCCAGGCTGGGATCGTTCCAGGCCACGCCTATCTCGTGCTGGGCTCGGTAGAGATCAGTGCACTTGTACGCGAACAGGGCGTACTCGCTCTTCACGCAGAAGCCATGGGCAAAGCCAGGCGGGATGTACATCTGGCGATGGTCGCGCGCCGACAGGTGCGCGCCGGCCCACTTGCCGAAGCTAGGAGCACCGGCCCGCACATCCACCGCCACGTCGAAGACTTCGCCCTCGACTACGTACACCAGCTTGCCCTGACCTGCGGGATGCTGCAGGTGCAAGCCGCGCAGGGTGCCGCGGCTGGAACGGGACAGGTTGTCCTGGACAAAGCGCTCGCTGATGCCTGCCTGAGCGTAGCGCTCGGCCTGAAAGGTCTCGACAAAATAGCCGCGCGCATCGCCGAACACCTTGGGCTCGATCAGCAGAATCTCGGGAATCTCCAAGGGCGTGACCTTCATTGTCGGTTCCTTTCCGGAAGCCGCAGCAGATACTGCCCGTAGTTGGTCTTGGAGAGCGGCTCAGCCAGTCGGCGCAGGTGGTCCCCGTCGATCCAGCCCTTGTGGTACGCGATCTCCTCCGGGCACGCCACCATCAGACCCTGGCGCGCCTGAATGGTTTGGATGAAATTGGAGGCCTGCAAAAGGGAGTCGTGCGTTCCCGTGTCCAGCCAGGCCACGCCCCGGCCCAGCTTTTCAAGGTGAAGCTGGCCGCGGTGCATGTACAGGCGGTTGAGATCAGTGATTTCCAATTCGCCGCGCGGGCTGGGTCGCAGCATCTCGACCAGCTCGACCACGCGCCCATCGTAGAAGTACAGGCCGGTCACCGCGTAGTGGCCGCGTGGCGGCTTGGGCTTCTCCTCGATGCTCAGTACGCGTCCCTCTTGGTCCAGCTCGGCCACTCCATAGGCCTCGGGATTCTGCACGTAGTAGCCAAACACGGTTGCCCCCACTTCGCGGCAGGCAACGTCCTCGAACAAGCCGCCCAAGCCCGTGCCGTAGAAGATGTTGTCGCCCAGCACCAGGGCACAGGGCTCGCCAGCGATGAACCCGCGGCCGATGAGAAACGCCTGCGCCAGCCCGTCGGGGCTGGGTTGCACGGCATACTGAATCTGCAAGCCCCAGGCCGCGCCGTCGCCCAAGAGTTTCTGAAACTGAGGTCCATCTTGCGGCGTGGTGATGACCAAGACGTTGCGTATTCCCGCCAGCATCAAGGTGGTAAGCGGATAGTAGATGAGCGGTTTGTCGTACACCGGCATGAGCTGCTTGCTCACGGCGCGGGTGAGCGGGTGCAGGCGGGTGCCTGATCCTCCAGCCAGGATGATGCCCTTCTTAACCATGGTCAGCGGCTCCCGTAGTTTTGTTCGATCCAACGCCGGTATTCGCCGGTGCGCACGGAATCGATCCAGGCCCGGTTGGCCAGATACCAGCGCACGGTCTTGCGCAACCCACTGGCGAAACTCTCGCGCGGTTTCCAGGCCAACTCCGCTTCGATGCGCGAGGAATCGATGGCATAGCGGAGATCATGTCCCGGCCGGTCGGAGACGTAGCAGATGAGTCCGAGAAGCTCCGCCTCGGGCGTGCCGGTTTCCTCGGCCACCAAGTGACACAGTTGCTTCACCACATCGATATTGCGTTGCTCGCTGCGGCCGCCGATGTTGTAGGTGCGGCCGTTCTGACCCGCGCCGATGATCGCCCAGATGGCCTCGCAGTGATCCTCGACGTAGAGCCAGTCGCGCACATTGAGTCCCTGGCCGTAGACCGGCAAGGGCTTGCGCTCGAGCAGATTCAGGATCATCAGTGGAATCAATTTTTCGGGAAACTGCAGCGGCCCGTAATTGTTCGAGCAGTTGCTCACCCGCACCGGCAGGCCGAAGGTACGGTGCCAGGCGCGCACCAAGTGATCGCTTGCCGCTTTGGACGCAGAATAGGGGCTGGATGGATCGTAGCGGGTTTCTTCGTCGAACCGGCCGGTCGCCCCCAATGAGCCAAACACTTCGTCGGTGGAGACGTGATGGAAGAGGCCCTGGCCGGGCGTCCAGAGCTCGCGGCAGGCTTCCAGCAGATTGAAGGTTCCCTCGACGTTGGTGCGCACGAAGGCGCGCGGTCCTGCGATCGAACGATCCACGTGGCTTTCGGCCGCAAAATGCACCACGACCTCGGGCTGGTGGCGGGCAAACACGGCCCGCAACCCGGAGAAATCGCACAGGTCGGCACGCTCGAAGGCGTAGTTGGGCAGGCTGGCCACCGGGTCCAGGCTGCGCGGATTGGCGGCGTAGGTCAGGGCGTCCAGGTTGACGAACTGGTGCTCGCGGTGGCGCGGCACCAAGAGATTGAGGAAGTTCGCGCCGATGAAGCCGGCGCCGCCAGTGACCAGGATTCGCATATTTGTGGGGGGCGGGAGGCCATCTCCCGCAGTCACACCATAGCCTATGCCGCTGGCCCTGGGAAAGGGATCTCCTGCTACTGCGCGCGACGGTGCAATTCGACGTGCCCCACGTAGGGATCGTTCCAGGTGGCTACCCGGCGCGGGAAGGTGCCGGTCAGATAGTCACGCAGCTCGCGCTCTTTCAGCATAGCCGAGCCGGGCACGAGGATGGCGATGTCGAGATGGTCTTGCTCCAGCGCGCGCACCCAGTCGCCCGGCGTACTCTCGTGCACCTTGAAACGGTGATTGTTGGTGTCGGCCAGATTGGCCGCAAGTACGCAGGAACCGACTGCTGCGGCAAAGGGGCCGAGTGAGTACTCGCCGAAGATACGTTCGCCGGGCCGGCATTGTTCGCGCACCGCGCGGACGAAGACGTCGATGTTCGGCGCGCTCAGCGTCTCGTGTTGCAAATAGTAGGTGATGGCATTGGGCGGATGAGTGGCGTCGCTGCTCGGCGACCAGAAGAGCGCTTGTACTATACGGTTGAGCGCGCCAGGGAGATACGGACTGTCGCGCCAGGGGTAGGTCATCACATCGTTGCCTGCCTCGTCCTGGCGTTCGGCGCCTATGCCGCGGCGATAGAGGAGTACGAGGGCAAGGGCGACGGCGCAGGCGACGAGCGGCCAGAGGCGCCAGGCGGGTCGAGGCGCGCTCGCAGGGTGGCTCGCCGGTGGCTTTTGCCTGCGGGCTGCCGGTTGGCGCCGTCGGCGCTCGGCCCGTGACAAGGACGGCTCGACCGCCGCGCCTGGCGCAAGTCGCCCGTCTACGAAACGCAGGACATCGACGGTCACAGTTGCCGTCATCAGCCCGGTCCACGGCATGATCAGCATGAAGTAGTAGGAATAGTAGTCGACGCGGGTTGAGTAGAAGTACAAGTAGCCGCAGATGAAGGTGGCGAAGATCATTTGCGCCGCCACCCGGTCGCCGCCCCAGAGATTGAGCCGGGCAGCGAGCCGGCCGGCCGCGCCCGGCAGCGCGCTCTCGCCGCGCGCGCGACCGCGCAGCGCCCACAGGGCGATGGCCCAGACGATGCCGGGCACGACCCCAATCACGGCCGCGGTGTTGAGGTAAGCGACGCTCCTGGCTTTGGCATACCAGGAATAGCGAAGCGCGATCTTGTTGAGGTTGTAGCCGAAGACCTGATACCAGAAGGCGTGGCCGGCCACCCCGGCGAACACCGCGCAGACCAGGGCACTGGCCGCAACGTAGCTGCAAAGCAGGCGCAGCGATTCCTTCCAGGAGCGGAAGATGAGCAACACCCCGAGCATGAGAGCGAGCGGGGCGATGTAGATACCGATGAAAGTACCAACTGCGAAAAGCACTCCGGCGAAAATGGGGCGGCGGGCGACCGCCTGGTAGGTGGCAGCGAGGCCGAAGGCAA
This sequence comes from Myxococcales bacterium, assembly GCA_003158455.1. GTDB lineage: Bacteria > Myxococcota_A > Polyangia > Fen-1088 > Fen-1088 > Fen-1137. The sequence continues at coordinate 6,536 of PMJO01000133.1, forward strand.
GCGCGCAGTTGGCGCCAGTGAAGTGGGATGAGCCGCGCAGAACGTCGAAGGTGAACAGGAAAAGTGCGACAGCAATTAGCGCTTCGATCCGGCCGACCAAACGGCGACCGAGAAGATAGACATGCACCCCCGAGACCATGGCGGCCAAAGAAGGCACGGCCTTCGACAGGGCCAACGAGTAGCCGAAGAGCTTGTACAGCGCGCCCATGAGGTAGAGCTGCAGGGGCGGATGAGAAAAAAAGAAATCCCGGTAGGGCCATTTTCCCTTGGACACGAGCAGGCTCATGTAGAAGTACATGTGCTCGTCGCCTTTGACGAAATTGAGCGAGTAGGCCTTGAGCAGCGCGAAGAAGAGGAGAACGCAGCCCAGGCCCACCACAGTCGCATCAGGCTGAACCGCGCGCAGCCGGCGAAGAATTGAGCTGGGCAGGTAGGGCACGAATTCCTCCTTCGCGGGTACTACCCAAGTGGCTGCGGGCACTTCCCGCGCAGTTTGCAGCCGGCGCAAGGCTGGCCGCGCCAGATGGAATCGAAGAATGCCTGCACCTCGTCCAGCAGCAGGTCGTCACGGCTGAGCAGGCCCAGTTCAAAATTCCGGCGGCCTTCGCCCTTGGCGCCCAAACCCGCGCCAGTCCAGTTGGCACTGCCCAGATACGCCAGGGAGCCGTCGATGATGACCGTCTTGGCGTGCACGCGCGGGCACAAGCGTAGTTCGAACGAGCCACGCCGACCGGTGCCGGCCTGCAAGTGGACGCAGCGGCGCAGCTCCTCGCGAAATGGCTGCGAGGGTGGCGAGGCGTGCAAGATGCGGATCTCCACCCCAGCGACCACCAGTTCGTCGAACACCTGCAGCACCGATCGATACTCGCCGCCGCGGGCGGTCCGACGTCGCCCCGGCCGCGCCCGCGGGTCCTCGACCATCAGCTCTTTCACGTTCGCGGTCGCGATCCACACGCTGCGCTCGGCATTCATCACCGCCTGCACCACCGCTTCGTAGTGGCCCCGCCCGCCCAGCAAGGCCAGCGAAACCGGACGCGACACGCGAATGAAATCCATGGGAAGGCAAGGAAGAGACTAACTCGGTCAGCCGCGACTAGAACGCTATTTTTCCGTGATGCGCAGGCTAGCCGTGATTCGCGTCCCGCCCTTCAACATGGCCCAGACCGGACAGATTTGTTCCTCAGATTGCGCCAAGGCCTGCGCCACGGCACTCGGATCCAATCCGGTTCCGCGCACAACGAATTCCATCGCAATCTCGGTCAGCAGCGTAGGGTGCTGGTCACGCCGCACCGCCCGGACGTTCACATCCACGCCTTGTGCGGGCTGCTTAAGCTTGCGCAGCAGCACCACCATTGATCCGCCGGCACAGCTCGCCAGGCTGGCGAGCAAGAGTTCCAAAGACCGCATGCCCGCTCCCGATTCTCCCGGCTGCAAGGGGTAGTCGGTAGTCACGGTGTGCTCGCGCGCGGTTATGGAAAAGCGCATGCCGTCTTCTTGGGTTGCGTGGACAGAGAGTTCGCTCGGCATCAAGATCTCCTTTTGGTTTCAGCCGGGTGGCTGGCGCCCTCGTCGTGTAGCCTACAACCTCGCCGAGACGGGCGCGTTGCTACGATTCGCGTCCGGTGGTGTCTCCTCGGATCGACTCGTCGTTGGCATCCACCGCTGCCAATTCGCGCGGCCGTACCGCCACCGGATCAATTTCGTCGACGGGCTTCTTGCCCGCTGCGCCTAGTTCTTCCAGTTTGCGCACCGCCGGTTTGACCATGCGCTCGAATGAGCCCACGGCGGCGTTGTACGAATCCGTGGCCCGGCCCAAAGCGGTTCCCAGTTTGCCGAAATGGTCGAACAAGTTTGCCAGCCGCTCGTGCAGTACGCGCCCTTGCTCGCTGATCCGCTGTGCGTTCTCCGCCAGTTTTTCCTGGCGCCAGCCGTAGTGCACCGCCTGGAGCAGCGCAATCAGCGTAGTGGGGGTAGCGATGAGCACCTTGTTGTCCACTCCCTGCTCGATGAGGTCCGGGCTCTCCTGCAAAGCCGCGTGGTAGATGCCTTCACTCGGCAGAAACATGACCACGAACTCAGGCGCGCTGGGCAGTTCGCTCCAGTAGCTCTTGGCCGACAGTTTCAGCACATGCGCGCGCACCTGGTCGGCATGCCGGCGCAGATGCTCGCAGCGGCGGGGCTCGTCGGCGGCCGCATCTACCGCAGCTAGGTACGCTTCCAGCGGCACCTTGGCATCCACCACCACCTGATGACCATTGGGCAGGTTCACGATCAGGTCGGGCCGCAGCCGGCCATCGTCCAAGGTTTCCTGTTGCACAAAATCGCAGTGCTCGACCATGCCGGCCAACTCGACCACGCGCTTGAGCTGGATTTCGCCCCACCGGCCGCGCACCGCCGGGGCGCGCAGCGCGCGCACCAGGTTCCCCGTTTCCTGCGCCAGCTTGTCCTGCGCGCTTGCCAGGCCGGTGACCAGCGCGTTCAACCGGCCGTAGGCCTGGCCGCGCTCCTTCTCGATCTCGCGGATGTTGCCGTCCACCTTCTCCAAGGAATCGCGCACCGGTTTCAGCAAAGCCTCGATGGCCTTGTGCCGCGAGTCCAGCGCGGCGTCAGTCTCGCGGCGTGCGGCGCCGAACTTTTCGCTGGCCAGGGTGAGAAAGCCCTCGTTGTTTGCGGCCAAGGCCTCGGCGGCCAGCGCACGGAAGGTGTCACCCAACTTCTCCTCGGCGCTGTCCAGGATTGCCTTTTGTTCGTCCAGGCTGCGGCGTAGTTCGTCGGCCTGGGTTTCCGCGACCGTCCGGTGTTTCTGTGCTTCGGCCAGCTCGCGCGCCAGCTCGCGCTCGCGCACCTCAGCGCGGGACAAAGCCGCGCGCAGCTCGTCCACGGTTGCCTGCGCGGCCCGCGCCCCACCCTCGATCTCGCGCAGCCGCGCCTCGGCGGCGCACCGAGCAGCTTCCCCGCGCGCCTTCTCGCGCGCGGCCGCCAAGAGCCAGCCCAGCAGCGCGCCAGCAGCGAGCGCGGCCAGGGCCACGGCGATCAAGGTACCCGACATGACCGAAGACTATCCGAATGTTCAGGTGGGGGGCAAGTCCTGAGTCTTCGGTGTAGCCGTGGACATAGTCGAGCGACGGCATGGGCGGCAAATGCAGCAGGGCCTGGGGTGGGGTTTCTGTGGCAAGCTGTCCGTCACCATGAGCCAACCTATCGCTGATTTTTCGCAGTGCCGGCGCCTGGCGGTTGTGGGCGTATCGCGCGCGCGGCGCAAGTATGGCAACTACGCCTATCGCGAGTTGAAGGCGCGTGGCCTTGATGTCATGGCGGTGCATCCCGCGTTGACGAGTGTGGAGGGCGATCCCTGCTTCAAGTCACTGGCCGAGCTGCCGCGTCCGGCTGACGGAATCCTGGTCTGTGTGCGGCCCGAGAAGGCGCCCGAGATCCTGCGCCAGGCAGCCGCGGCAGGAATTCGTCGGGCGTGGCTCCAGCAGGGTAGCGAGAGCGAGGCTGCGGCCAAAGTGGCGGCCGAGCTGGGGCTCGACCTGGTCCAGGGTGAGTGCATCCTGATGCACGCCACTCCGGTGCGCGGATTCCACCGCCTGCACCGCGGGATCTGGCGAATGCTCGGCCGACTGAGGGTCGCCTCTCGCTGAGGCAGTGGGTCAGATCAACCCGACTGGCTAGCTCGAACTACTTCGAGCCGTGCGTGGTGTCCGCCAGCTTGGCCCAGGAATCGCGCAAGGGCACGGTGCGGTTGAACACGGGATGGCCGGGCTTGGAATCCACGCTGTCCACGCAGAAGTAACCCAGACGCTCGAACTGAAAGCGGCTGCCCGGCACGGCTTCGGCCAAGGCCGGCTCGACTTGCGCATCAGACACCACCTGCAACGAATTGGGATTGAGGCAGGTGCGAAAATCCGCGCCGCCCTCGCCGGGATTGGCCTTGGTGAACAGCCGGTCATACAGGCGCACGATCGCCGGCTTGGCGTGCGCAGCGGAAACCCAGTGCGAAGTGCCCTTGACCCGCCGGCCGTCGGGCGCGTCGCCCCCGCGTGAGGCCGGATCCCACGTGCAGTGCAGTTCCACGATCTCGCCCGCGGCATTCTTGACCAGGCTCACGCATTTGATCAGGCAGGCCCAGCGCAGGCGAATTTCCGCGCCGGGCGAAAGCCGGAACCACTTCTTGGGTGGCACCTCGCAGAAGTCATCGCGCTCGATGTACACGACTTTGGAGAAAGGAATCTTGCGCGTTCCCATCGCGGGATCGTCGGGATGGTTGGCGGCCTCGAACCACTCCACCTGGCCCTCGGGGAAATTGTCGATGACCACCCGGAGCGGCCGCAGCACCGCCATGGCCCGCGGCGCGCGTTTTTCCAGATCCTCGCGAATCGCGAATTCCAGCAAGCCCACGTCGACGATGCTGTCGTTCTTGGCCACCCCGATGCGCTCGGCAAAGGCTCGGATGGCCTCAGGCGTGTAGCCGCGGCGGCGCAGGCCGCTCAGGCTGGGCATGCGCGGATCGTTCCAACCCGAAACCAGTTTCTCCTCGACGAGCTGCAACAGCTTGCGCTTGCTCATCAAGGTGTAGGTCAGATTCAGGCGGGCAAACTCGATCTGGCGCGGCCGGTAGGCAAGCGGCAAGTTCGCGATGGTCCAGTCGTAGAGCGGGCGGTGGTCCTCGAA
>PMJO01000022.1:0-4902 GCA_003158455.1 Myxococcales bacterium
GTTCCCCTTCCACACCTGGCTGCCGGATGCGCACGTGGAGGCGCCCACGCCGGTTTCCGTGATCCTGGCCGGCATTTTGTTGAAGATGGGACCCTACGGCATCCTGCGCTTCAACTATCCCCTTTTGCCAGATGCTACCGCATGGGCGGCCTATGCCATGGCTGCCTTTGGGGTCATCAACATCGTCTATGGCGCGTTCGTGTGCCTGGCGCAGACCGACCTCAAGAAACTCATCGCCTACTCTTCCGTCAGCCACATGGGTTTCACTCTATTGGGCATGGCCGCCATGACCCCAACCGGCATCTCGGGCGCGGTGTTCAACATGTTCTCGCACGGAATTATCTCGCCCATGTTGTTCCTTATTGCCGGCGTGATCTACGACCGGGCCCACCATCGCGAGATTGCGCGCTTCGGCGGCCTGGCCAGCGTCATGCCCGAGTATTCGGCTTTGACCGGGCTGGCGTTTTTTGCCTCGTTGGGCTTGCCCGGCATGTGTGGCTTCATCTCCGAGTTCATGGTGCTGAGCGGGTCATTCCCTACCTTCATGCTGTTCACCGCCATTTCGGCCACTGGCGTGATCATCACCGCGGCCTACTACTTGTGGGCAATTCATCGCGCCTTCTTGGGCAAGCTCAATCCGCTCTACCAGGGCTATCCGGATCTAGTGTGGCGTGAACGCATTGTGCTCTATCCCTTGGGCGCCATTGCCATCGTGCTCGGCTGCTATCCCTACGCCATTCTCAACGTGATCAACCCAACCCTGTTCGGCCTCATTGCGAGCATCCGACCGCTGTAGTTGCAGCCGCGTAATAGGAGCCGAAGCATGATTCAAGCGAACCTAGCCAGCGCTTCATGGTTCTTGCCCGAGCTGGGCCTCACCGCGGGCATCATGTTGATGTTCTTGCTCGACCTGGCGTGGAAGAACCACCCACGCCGCGTGCTGTTTCTGACTGTGGGCACCTTGCTCTTCTTGGGTTTAGCCGGGGTTCTCTTGGCCATGCAGCCGTCCGCGCCGCGGGGGTTGTTCAACGGGATGATCGCCAGCGATCCCTTTGCCACATTCTTCAAGTGGCTGTTCTTGGCCGCGGCTGCGCTCACCGTTCTCATCGCGGCGCGCTCGGCCGAGTTTGGCCGCCACCAGATCGGCGTGTTCTATCCGCTGTTGCTCTCCATCGTGCTCGGCATGTTCCTCATGGCCAGCGCGGTAGATCTTTTGATGATGTATCTTGCGGTCGAGTTGGTCTCCCTGGTCAGCTATGCCTTGGCCGGCTACCGGCAAGGCGATCGCAAGGCGGCCGAGGCCGCGCTCAAGTACGTCATCTACGGCGGGGTGGCCTCCGGGATCATGCTCTTCGGCATGAGCTACATCTATGGGCTCACGGGAAGCACCAGCCTGCTCGGCCTGGGCGATGCGCTCGACGGCNNTTGGCTACAAGATCGCCAGCGTGCCCTGGCACATGTGGTGCCCGGACGTTTACGAAGGCGCGCCCACCCCGTTCACTGCGTTCCTCTCCGTGGGCCCCAAGGCAGCCGGCTTTGCCCTGGCAGTGCGCTTCTTCTGGTCGGCCCTGGCCGGCGCGCCGCTGGGCCATGGTCCGGGCGCGCTGACCGAGGGTCTGTCCGACTTGCCCTGGCCCGCCATCCTCGGCGTCTTGGCGGCGGTGACCATGACGCTCGGGAATCTCACCGCCATCGTGCAGAACAACCTCAAGCGACTGCTCGCGTATTCGTCGATTGCCCACGCTGGCTACATCCTGATGGGCCTTTGCGCGGCCTCGGCAGTGGGCGTGCAAAGCGTGATGATCTACCTGCTGGTCTACCTGGTGATGAACCTGGCCGCCTTCCTGGCGGTCATCGTGGTGGCGCAGGCTACCGGCTCGGAGCAAATCGACGCCTACAAGGGGCTGGGGCGGCGACACCCGCTGTCCGCCATCGCTTTCGCGGTTGCCCTGTTCTCTCTCACCGGGCTACCGCCCTCCGCGGGATTTACTGGCAAGTGGTACCTGTTCGTGGCGGTGCTGCAGAACTACTCTTTGCCCGGGGGCGGCTGGTACGCGGCCCTGGCAGTCATCGGCGCACTCAATTCCGCAGTGTCGCTGTACTACTACATGCGGATTGCGCGGGCCATGTTTCTCGAGGCGCCCGTCGGCGAAATCACGGTGCGCCCCCACCTCGGCTATCAGATCATGTTGGGCGCCTTCTCCGCCGCGTTGTTGCTCTTCGGGGTTTGGTGGAGCCCACTGATTGATTGGACCCAACAATCGCTGGTGTTTCTGCGCGGATAGGCAAGACGCCAGCTGTTCGCCTGCGCTACCGTCTCACTTTGCGGCCATGCCATCCTTGGCGCTGAGGTTGTCAGGCGAGACCCGTGGTGTCCAGAAAGTCGTAGCCATAGTCATTGGACGAAATCGCGACGGTGGGCAGCTTGGAATGGAAGGCGCGACCAAGCGTAGGGAGAACTCGGGAAGGTCTTCGCGCGCAGCGGCACTACACGCGCTTCTTCGTGATCTGCCTGACCGACTCGGCTGGCGTGAGGCAGGTGACGTGCGCGGAAAAGTCCTTGAAGTCATCCTCGTTTAGGGTGACCACGAGCGGAACGCGGTGGACCACGGCCGCCGCGACGATGTGGACATCGTGGATCCGCTTGCCCACGGCAGGGGACTGCGCAAGGAGCCCGAGTAGCGTCGGCAGAAGCGGCTTCTCTTCAGGCAGAAGCCGGATNNTGCTCGCGAAAACCGGCCAGGCTTTCCAGCGCCTCCAACAGTGCCAAGCCTAGGCCGTTGTTGGCCGGCGGGCGGGTGGCGGCCACGAGAAACTCGCGTGCCACCTGGGCCGGAAAGACCAGCCCATCGTGGCGCTCAATCAGTTCGCGCGCGGCGCGGTGCTGGCTGCGAGCGCGGTTGGACGCCTCCAGCAGCACGCAGGTGTCGACCAGCATTGCGCTATCGGCCATTGTCGTCGTAGATCTCGCTGCGCGACCAAGTCGCGCGCGTCGGGATGTTCACGGTGTGGATCTTGAGTTCTCGGTGACCTGGCTGCCCCGGCCTCCTTTTCGCCGTGCTCGCCTCCGACTCCAGGATGCTCTTGACCTCGCCCTGCAAGCTGCGGTTGTGACGCCGTGCCCGCGCTTTCAATCGCGCGACGGCCGCGTCGTCCAGGTTTCGGATCAGTAGTGATGCCATAGCAAAACGATAGCATAGCAAAGCCCGACGGAGGCATCAAGCCTTGGCGTACCCTTGCTGTCCGAAAACTGATCGTCGAGGCTCATGCGGCCTCTGTAGTGGTCCATCGACAATCGCCAGTGGAAGATGGCTACTTTGCCCAGCGCGGTTGCCTCCCCCGGTGGCAAGCCGCCCAAGCACCGGGTCGAACTGTGGCACACCCTAGCCGCGGTCATGATCGCCCTGCTGCTATGTGAGTCGGCGCTGACCCTGCGGTGACGAAGGGTCTAGCTTCCAGTCCGCCGATCACAAGATCGCCACCGCACCAAAACGGTTCAGCGGAAATTCCTTTAGCAATTTCGCGGCGGTGGCACCCGCACGCACAAAAATCCAGAATGTCTTGGTTCGTAGCTGTCCACCAAACCGGGGCACTTCCAATTCCGCATAGGAAGTTCTAAGGTTCATGGCTCTGACTTCGACGGAAAGGAAGACGATGAGAATAGCAGCTGGCCTGATTGTGTCGTGCCTGCTGGTCGGACCCTTGGTTCAGGCGCAGGTGCCCGAGGTGCCTGCAAAGCGCCTCCAGGTGGGACAAGTGCCCGCCGCACGGCCAGCCGATGCTCCCGCAGTTCAGAACGATACCTCAGGGGACGTGGACAAGACCGGGGATGAGAACAATGGTGCACAAAGGGGTCCCGCGGTGCTCGGGCAACAGCCATCACCGCCTCTTCCCGTTCTCACCACCCCGAGCAACCTGGAAGACCCATCCCAAGCGGGGGACACCACAGAGACAAAGCGCACTCTTGGCAGGGCCTGCGACAGCGGCGAGTCTCGTGGGTGCTACACCCTTGGTGTCTTGGAGCACAAGTCGGGCAACCTCGCCGAGGCGAAACGCCTCTTCGCAAAGGCGTGCGAGGGCGGCGACATGGGTGGGTGCAACAATCTCGGGCTTCTAGAAAAGCAGGCGGGCAACCTCGCGATGGCAAAGCGCCTCTACGCTAGGGCGTGTATCGGCAACGACATGCGCGCATGCACCAACCTCGGCGCGTTGGAGAAGCAAGCGGGCAACCTCGCCGAGGCCAAGCGCCTTTTTGTGCAGGCATGCAACGGTGGCGAGGCGCTTGCGTGCGACTCCTCGCCGCGCAACCCGGAAGCACAGACCCCAGTCTACACGCCTGCCTACACTCGGGGACTGCTGGTCATGCCGTATGTTGGATTTGCCACCCCGGTAGGAAGCGTGAGTGAGAGGTACTACACCGGCCTTCGCCTTGGGATACTTGCCGGCTGGCACATCAGCCGCAGCCTTTCGCTAAGCGTCGAGATTACACGCGATTTCGTCAATCGAGCCTATGACCGGGTCACTGAGGGCTATGTCGAAAACATAGCATGGGATTTCTCGTTCAGTCCCCTATTTCACCTGCCATTGGGCTTCGGCACGCTTGAGCTCGCTGTGGGCCCGAAGCTTGGGTTCTTCAAGGCGAGCGACGAATACCTTGTCTCATTCGGGGAGGCATTCAGTGGGAGCGATAGCTACAATGGGTTGATGTTTGGAACCAACATCGGTGTTATTGTTGGAATCGGCTTTATCGCGATCGGCGCGCTATTCAGTTATACGAGTCGCTACTACTCCAGCTGGTGTCATGACGTAGCCGACAACTCTTGCTTGACAATGTCGTCACAGTCATCAGGAATGTTCCAAACGCTTTCGTTGAATGGCGTGATTCTCTTCTGACCGCCATTG
>PMJO01000022.1:4947-5239 GCA_003158455.1 Myxococcales bacterium
GCAAACCCGGCGTCCGCGAGGCGCCCGGGCGGAGCCGGGTGCCGGCGGAGGGTCTGCAAAGGGCTGTCTCGACGGCGAGGCATAGTCCAGCCCATCGCGTCCCTGCTGAGGTCGCCTTGATCAGTTCACCCAGTCTTCTGCGTCCCGCGCTTCCCGGCAGGATGTCGGCGGCGGACGCGCAGGGTGTAGCTGGGGTATCTCGGTGGGCAGGTGCATCGCGGTCAAAATCTTCTTGGCGGTGTCCTCGGTCTTGATCAGCGCGATCAGGCGCAGCGGGTTCTGGCACCTCGAG
>PMJO01000275.1 GCA_003158455.1 Myxococcales bacterium
ATCCAGTCCAAGGTGCGCCGCGAGCGGCTGGGCCATATCAACTTGGCCACGCCGGTGGCGCATATCTGGTTCCTGAAGTCGCTGCCCTCGCGTATCGGCAATTTGCTCGACATCGCGCTCAAGGACCTGGAGAAGGTTCTCTACTCGGAAGCCTTCGTGGTGGTCGATCCCAAAGAGAGCGGACTGCAGCGGGGCGAACTCCTCACCGAGGAGCGCTACCTGAAACTGGTCGAAGAGGTGGGGGAGGAGGGGTTCGTCGCGGGCATGGGCGCCGAAGCGGTGCGCGATCTACTCAAGGCCATCGACGTGCACAAACTGTCGGAGCTGCTCCGACAGGAAATGAAGGACGCGACTTCGGAAGCCAAGCGCAAGAAGATCGCCAAACGCCTCAAGGTGGTGGATGCCTTCCGCGAGTCGGCCAATCACCCGGAGTGGATGATGCTGGAGGTGATCCCAGTGATTCCTCCCGACCTCCGTCCATTGGTTCCGCTCGACGGTGGCCGCTTCGCCACCTCCGATCTCAACGACCTGTACCGCCGGGTCATCAACCGCAACAACCGCCTCAAGCGACTACAAGAACTGAACGCGCCCGAGATCATCATCCGCAACGAGAAGCGGATGCTGCAGGAGGCGGTCGACGCCCTTTTCGACAACGGCCGTCGCGGCAAGACCATCACCGGCCCGAACAAGCGGCCACTCAAGTCGCTCTCCGACATGCTAAAGGGCAAGCAAGGGCGTTTCCGCCAGAACCTGCTCGGCAAACGCGTCGACTACTCCGGTCGTTCGGTCATCGTGGTCGGCCCGGAACTGCGGCTGCACCAGTGCGGACTGCCGAAGAAGATGGCGCTCGAGTTGTTCAAGCCCTTCATCTACAACAAGTTGGAAGAGCGGGGTCTTGTGACCACCATCAAGAGCGCCAAGAAGTTGGTGGAGCGGGAGCGTCCCGAGGTGTGGGACATCTTGGAGGAAGTCATCAAGGAGCATCCCATCCTGCTCAACCGCGCTCCCACGTTGCACCGCTTGGGCATTCAGGCCTTTGAGCCCTTGCTCATCGAGGGCAAGGCCATTCAGCTGCACCCGCTGGTGTGCGCCGCCTTCAACGCGGACTTCGACGNNTTCGACGGCGACCAGATGGCCGTGCACGTGCCCTTGTCCCTGGAAGCCCAGATGGAAGCACGTGTGCTCATGATGTCGACCAACAACATCTTGAGCCCCGCCAATGGGCGGCCGATCATCTTGCCGTCGCAAGACATCGTGTTGGGCCTTTACTGGATGACTCGCGAACGGACCTTTGCCCGCGGCGAGTTCCGCGAAGGCAAAGGGGCAGCGTCAGTTCGGGGGGTCTACGCGTCGGTGGAAGAAGTGCGCATGGCGTACGACCACGGCGAACTGGACTTGCAGGCCGCCATCAAGGTTCGCATCAGCGGCGAGTTGGTGCTGACCACGGTGGGCCGCGCCCTGCTCTACGAAATCATTCCCAAGAAACTGCCCTTCAAGTTGGTCAATCGCGTGATGGGCAAGAAGCAACTCGGCGATCTCATCGACGGTTGCTACCGGGTCTTCGGCCAGAAGGAGACCGTGCTGCTTGCCGACCGTCTGCGGCATCTCGGCTACGGCTACGCCACCAAGGCGGGCATCTCCATCTGCGTGGACGACCTGCTCATCCCGAAACGCAAGGTTGAGCTGCTGGAGCAGGCGCAGAAGGATGTGCAGGAGATCGAGGAGCAGTACACCGAGGGCCTCATCACCGACGGTGAACGTTACAACAAGGTGGTCGACATTTGGGCGCAGGTGTCCGAGCAGATCGCTGAGGAGATGATGAGCGAGATCGGCGCCGAGAATGTAACCAACGAGGAAACCGGCGAGAAGAAGCGGGTGCCTTCCTTCAACCCGATCTTTATCATGGCCGATTCCGGGGCGCGCGGCTCGGCCCAGCAGATTCGACAGCTCGCCGGCATGCGCGGGCTGATGGCTAAGCCGTCGGGCGAGATCATCGAAACTCCGATCACGACGAACTTCCGTGAAGGCCTGTCCGTCCTGCAGTACTTCATCTCCACTCACGGCGCGCGCAAGGGCTTGGCCGACACCGCGCTCAAGACCGCAAACTCAGGCTATCTGACCCGTCGTCTGGTGGACGTAGCACAGGATTGCATCATCGCCGAATACGACTGTGGCACGTTGGAGGGCATCGAGATCACCCCTCTGATCGAGGGCGGCGAGATTATCGAGAAGCTCGGTGACCGTATTTTGGGCCGGGTTTCGGCCGAAGACATCTTCGACCCATACACGGGCGAAGTGTTGGTGCAGGCCAACGAGGAGATCACGGAAGACAAGGTGCGCATCGTCGAGGACGCGGGCATCGACCACGTGAAGATCCGGTCCGTGCTCACTTGTGAGACGCGACGGGGGATATGCGTCTTGTGCTATGGCCGTGACCTAGCGCGTGGCCACATGGTCAACATCGGCGAGGCGGTCGGTGTGATTGCGGCCCAGTCCATCGGCGAGCCAGGGACACAGCTCACCATGCGCACCTTCCATATCGGCGGCGTCGGCCAGGTGCGAACCGAGCAATCGCAGCTCGAGGCGCGCTACAACGGCGTGGTCAAGCTGGAAAATGTGGAGCTGACCAAGCGCGAGAAGAACTACATCGTCATGAATCGCCACGGCGAGATCGTCATTCAAGACGAGACCGGACGCGAGCGTGAACGCTACGGGCTCACTTATGGCGCCCGCCTGCACTTTGCCGACGGGGATCGGGTCAAGCAGGGCGAGTTGCTGTCGGAATGGGATCCGTTCTCGGTGCCCATCCTGACTGAAGTCTCTGGCGTGGTGAAGTTCGGCGACGTCATCGAGGGCGTCACCATGGCCGAGCACATCGACGAAGTGACCGGTCTGTCGCGCAAGAGCATCAGCGAGTCCAAGGATGCCGACTTGCGGCCGCGCATCTCGCTCAAGGACGACAGTGGCAAGACCTTGCGCATTCCCAATTCGGAGAACGAAGCGCGCTACTTCCTGCCGGTGGGTGCGACCATCGCGGTATCCGAGGGTGATCGGGTCGAGGCAGGCGACATCGTGGCCCGCATTCCGCGCGAAACCACCAAGACCAAGGACATCACCGGCGGTCTGCCGCGCGTGGCGGAGCTGTTCGAGTCACGCAAGCCCAAGGAGCACGCCGTGATCTCCGAGATCGACGGCGTAGTCGGTTTCGGCAAGGACACCAAGGGCAAGCGCAAGGTCGTGGTCACACCGGACAAGGGCGAGGCCAAGGAGTACCTAATCTCCAAGAGCAAGCACCTCTCGGTGCGCGAGGGCGATCCCATCCACGCGGGCGAGCCGCTCATGGACGGGGCGGCCAACCCGCACGACATCCTGCGCGTGCTGGGGGAGAAAGCGCTGGCCAAGTACTTGGTAGACGAGGTGCAGGAGGTGTACCGGCTTCAGGGCGTCAAGATCAACGACAAGCACATCGAGACTATCGTGCGGCAGATGCTTCGTCGGGTACGCGTGATTGACGTGGGCGACACCGGCTTCCTGGTTGACGAGCACGTGGAGAAGTACATCTTCGAGGAAGAAAACGACCGGGTTTCCTCGCGCGGCGGTCGTCCGGCCCAGGGCGAGCCGCTCCTGCTCGGCATCACCAAGGCATCGCTTTCGACCGAGAGCTTCATCTCCGCGTCGTCGTTCCAGGAAACCACCAAGGTGCTGACCGAGGCGGCGGTGTGCGGCAAGGTCGACTACCTTCGCGGCCTCAAGGAAAACGTCATCATGGGCCGCCTCATCCCGGCCGGCACGGGCCTGGGGGCCTACAAGCGGCTCACCCTGAAGATGGACGAGCCGGAAGCATCTGAGGCACCGGTTACTCCCTCGGAAACTCCTCCGGTTCCACCTTCGGCGGCTGGCGCAGGCGAATAGGGGGTCTCCCCAATTGACGGTGGCCACCAGCTCAGGCGGCCGCTCGCTCCGATGTCCCGTCGTGTCTGTATGCGGCAAGCGGGATCGAGCAACAGGTCATGAAAAAGCGCACAGTCCTCGTTGACTTTGCGATCTTCATTCCTATAATGCACCCCTCCTCGGGCCCGGGGCTTCCGGGTAGGGCCACTGCCTAAGTGAGCGCGGCCTGGTTTTCGCGAGGGACGAGCTAAACATGCCCACCATCAGTCAGCTGGTAAGAAATGGCCGCGATGTCATGCGGCGGAAGACGGACTCGCCTGCCCTCAAGGGCTGCCCGCAGCGACGGGGGGTGTGCGTTCGCGTCTACACCACGACGCCCAAGAAGCCGAACTCGGCGCTNNCAACGGGATGGAAGTGACGACCTATATCCCGGGTGAGGGACACAATTTGCAGGAGCACTCGGTGGTACTGATTCGCGGCGGGCGGGTCAAGGATCTGCCGGGCGTTCGCTATCACATCATTCGCGGCAGCCTGGATACTTCCGGGGTCACCAACCGCCGCCAGGGCCGCTCGAAGTATGGAGCCAAACGACCCAAGTAGGGTTGCACCGGGAGTCGTCCACAGATGCCACGCAAAGGTGAAGTTCCCAAACGAAAGCTGCTGCCGGATCCGAAGTTCACGGACCAGCCGGCGGACATGCGTCGCCGTATTACCAAGTTCGTCAACACCGTGATGAGCTCGGGCAAGAAGTCGGTCGCCGAGGGGATCGTGTATGGGGCGTTCGACTTGGTGGCCGAGAAGGCGGGCGATGATCCGGTGAAGGTATGGGACAAGGCGATGGCCAACGTGCAGCCCAAGATCGAGGTGAAATCTCGTCGGGTGGGCGGCGCGACCTACCAGGTTCCAGTGGATGTTCGTCCGGATCGGGCATTGGCGCTGGGAATGCGTTGGCTTATCCACTCGGCGCGTGAGCGTTCGGATGGCCGGACCATGCGCGAGAAACTGGCGGCCGAGTTGCTGGATGCCTCGGCCAACAAGGGCGCCGCGGTCAAGAAGCGCGAGGATACGCACAAGATGGCTGAAGCGAACAAGGCGTTTGCCCACTACCGTTGGTAGGGCCGGCACCAGACTAGGAGAGAGAATAGAGTTCGTTAGCTTAGACATGAGGAAGAGAAGATTCGGGCTCGTAGGGGGTTGAAGGGGTGGGCCGAAGCGTGGAGCTTCGGGGCATCCTTCCAGCCGACCGAGTTAGTCCGGACCAGTTCTCGACCGTTAGACCTTTCAACCTGCGGACCCTGTGGTCGCTCGGGGGCAGATAGCCTGCCGAACGATCCGCATGCGCGCGGAGGATCAAGTTAAGTCGTGGTTCGGCAAGTCCCCATTACCCAGACCCGGAACATCGGGATCATGGCGCATATCNNGGAGCGCGGCATCAGCATCACCGCAGCCGCCACGACATGCTTCTGGCGGGAACACCGGGTCAACATCATAGATACGCCGGGCCATGTGGATTTTACCGTAGAGGTCGAGCGCTGCTTGCGCGTGCTCGACGGTGCCGTGGCGGTCTTTTGCGCCGTGGGCGGGGTGGAGGCTCAGTCGGAGACCGTGTGGCGCCAGGCCGACAAGTACCGGGTGCCGCGCATTGCCTTCATCAACAAGTGTGACCGTCGCGGGGCGGATCCGGGGCGCTGCGTGGAGCAGATGCGCGAGCGGATCAAGGCCCATCCGGTGGTTACCCAGATCCCAATGGGACTGGAGGACTCTTTTTCCGGCGTGATTGATCTGGCCAACATGCGGGCCCTCGAGTGGGTGGGCGAGACCACGGGCGCGGCCTTCTTGGACCGCGAGATCCCTGCCTCCCTGGTCAAGCCAGCCAAGGATGCGCGAGTGGCGATGATCGAGGCCCTGGGCGAGGTCGACGAGGAGATCTTCGCTCTCTACGTGGACGGGGCGGAGATCTCGGCGGCCCGGATTCGTGCCGCCCTTCGCCGGGCGACGATTGCGGGCAAGGCCGTGCCAGTCTTGCTGGGCGCAGCTTTCAAGAACAAGGGCGTGCAACCGCTCCTAGACGCGGTGGTCGACTACCTCCCCTCGCCGGCCGACATGCCGCCGGTGGCCGGCCACGCACCTGATGGGATGCCCTGCCTGCGCCACGCCTCCGACCAGGAGCCTTTTTCGGCGCTGGCGTTCAAGATCATGAGCGACGTGGTGACGGGCCCGTTGACCTACTTTCGGGTCTACTCCGGGCAGGTGGAAGCGGGCGCCACGGTGTTCAACGCTACCAAAGGCAAGCGCGAGCGGGTGAGTCGGCTGCTGCGCATGCACGCCAATCGGCGCGAAGAGATCCGCCACGTGTCGTGCGGAAACATTGCCGCCGCTGTGGGTCTGCGCCTGACTTCGACCGGGGACACGCTGTGTGACGTGCGGGCGCCCATAGCCTTGGAATTGATCGATTTTCCACGTCCGACTTGTTCGGTGGCGATTGAGGCGCGCTCGGAAGCCCAGCAGCAGAAGTTGGCGCAGGCGTTGGAGCAGTTGGCGGTTGAGGATCCGACCTTTTCGGTGCGGAGTGAGGCCGAGACGGGACAGACGCTGATTGCCGGCATGGGGGAACTTCACCTCGAGATCATCGTCGACCGGTTGGTACGCGAGTACGAAGTAGAGGCCAAGGTGGGGCGTCCTTCCGTCGCATACCGCGAGATGCTCACCCAGATGGCCGAGGCCGACGGGTCCTGCATTCACCAGGTCGGCGGGCGGGGATTGTTCGCCCAGGTGAGGCTGCGGGTCGAGCCACGGCCTGATGGTCGCGGCATCCTGTTCGTGAACCAGGCCTCGCCGGGCGCTGTGCCGCGCGATTTCGTCGCCGCGGTCGAGCGGGGCGCGCGCACCGCGCTCGAGCGCGGGGTTCTGGGCGGCTATGGTCTTGCCGATGTGCGGGTCACCTTGCTCGACGGCAAGCACCATCCGCTCGATTCCAATGAGATGGCTTTTCAGATTGCGGCGGCACAGGCGGCATCTGAGGCAGCGCGGTGCGCTAGCCCGGTCCTGTTGGAGCCCATCATGCGACTGGACGTCTTGGTTCCCGATGAATTTGTGGGTGGGGTGCTGGGAAATCTTTCCGCACGGCGGGGACGTGTGCTAGGGATGGACGCCCGCGGCGGGGTCCAGGAGATCTCCGCCGAGGTGCCGCTAGCCACCATGTTTGGTTATTCAACAGATGTTCGTTCGTTGACCCAGGGACGGGCCACGTTCACCATGCAGTTTCTGCGCTATGCACCCGTGCCTCTTCTGGTGCGGGAAGCGCTATCCATGCGAGCCCGGGCTTCTTGAAGAGTCTCGTCGGCAGGAGGATTCTATGGCCAAAGAAAAGTTCATACGAAACAAACCGCACCTGAACGTTGGGACAATCGGGCACGTGGACCATGGGAAGACCACGCTGACGGCCGCGATCACGAAGGCGCTGGCGAAGAAGAACCTGGCGAAGTTCACGGCGTACGACCAGATTGACAAGGCGCCGGAGGAACGCGAGCGCGGGATCACGATCGCGATCGCGCACGTGGAGTACGCTACGGAGAAGCGGCACTACGCGCACGTGGATTGCCCTGGGCACGCGGACTACATCAAGAAC
>PMJO01000134.1:0-10378 GCA_003158455.1 Myxococcales bacterium
ATCCGGAAGTCAGCATAGGACGGAGTCTTCGTGGCCGCTCCCAACGCTGGCGACGGCAAGCCTGTGTTCCACAGCTTGCCGCGCATCTCCGACGTCGCCGTCGCGGATCTGCTGCAGGTCATCCGCGCCCGACTGCTGCGGTTCCTGATGCGCCGCCGCGTGGTCGAGGACGACGCCGAGGGAAAAACCCGCTTTCTCGCCGACGACCTGCAAGAGCGGGAGCCGGCCCTCGCGCAACTCGCCGCGGCCGCCGTCGCTGGCTTGCCGCCGGCTGGCCCAGAGCTGCGCCGAAAACCGCTCACCGTCGTGCTACCCGCCACTACCGGTCCCAAGGTCGTGCGTCCCTTGTGCATCGAGGACGCGGGATTCTCTCTGCACGCTGCTACACGTGCCGGCGCCGAAGACGAGGTCGGCAGGCAGAACCTGTTCAAGTACGTGCTCAGGCCACCCATCGCCCAGGAGCACGTCACCATGACCGACGACGGCCTGGTCGCCGTGCAACTGAAGAAGCCATTCCGCGATGGCACCGTCAGCGTCGAAATGGATCCCCTGTCCCTCGTCTCGCGCCTCGCTGCCTCAGTGCATTCGCCGAAATTCCACACGGTTCGCTATGGCGGGATACTCGCCCCGCACAGCAAATGGAGGCCATTGGTCGTTCCGCCACCGCCGCCCGAAGCGGTCACCGCGCCGGCCGGTGCACCCACTTGGCACTCCTTGCCGCCGGACGAGAACGCACCGCCGCGACCGCCCACCCATCGCTGCGGCTACATCCCGTGGCACGTGCTCATGCGCCGGGGCCTCAACCTCGACGTCGAGGTCTGCCCGCGGTGCGGGGGCAAGATGAGGCTCGTCGCGCTGGTTCAGGAGCCCGAGAACATCGCTCGGTATCTGCGCCACCTTGGTCTGCCCAGCGAGGTGCCGGCCCTTGCTGCGGCTCGAGGGCCCCCATTCTGGCAGAGCCGCGTCCTCCGCCGCCGCTACGGAATGCCACCCGACACGGCGCAAACGTAGCCGGAGCTCGCCATCGCCGTTCCGACCGTCTCCTGCCAGCCACTCCCCTCGCCAGCAGACAGGCACCCGTCTGCCCAGAAACGCGAAATCCGTTGCGATGGCCGTCGACGGGCAGCGTTTTCCGTCCGGATCCGCCCGCTCCGCCGTACCTTCCGGCGTCGATCGTCAGCTCGCCTCGACACCCGACACGCTCAGAGGGCGTTTATTTCGGCTACGGACAGGCGATTTGCTGGCGGACGTCCTCGGTATCAACGCCTTGCTGTTTCTTTTCCAGCCACGCATCGTACAGCCTGTCTACCAAGCCATGGGCTGTCCAGTATTTGTGGCTGTTGAGCATCGCGATCGTATCCGGATCAAACGCAGCGATCGCATCGTCAGAAAGGTCTCCTGGCGCTAGGCCCATCTTGGTCAAGCTCGAATCTTCCTTGGGCCGCATCGCTGTCCGCTGATCGATGGACGGTAGTGGCGCGATAGGCTTCTTCGCCAGCACAAACCGCGGCGGCGGAGGAGGCTCTTCGGCCACTTTCGGTTCGTTGATGGTTGTCGATTCTATCTCGCCAGGCGGGGGCGGCAGGGATCGCTCTTCGGCCACCTCTGTCTTGCGGTTTCTCCACCACAACCCACCGAGCAGAGGCAGCAAGAGAAGTAACCAGAGCCATTTGTTCTTCTTTGTGCGTTCAGCCATGGTGCTCCTATCGGTGCGCGAGAACGTCGGCAGTTATTCTTCTCGATGCAGATCGCCTTGAGCTCGGTCAGCATGTAGGGGTCCTTCCACTGCCGTTCAAACATTTCCTCGCTGACTGGCGCTGTTGCGTGGCGGGTTCCCACGAACATCCAATCGACCGCCGTGCCGTTCCACAGCGAGCAATCCTCGAAGACATCGCAGAAGGCAAGCAATGGGATAGTCTTCGCTGCGGGGCCAACGTTTCAAGGCTCCCCTCGCTGCGTCCGGCGCTGCGCGGTCTTCACACCGACCTCGCTTCGGCCAGCGGGCCTGGCTTCATTCTGACAGTCGCCGGAACCGTTCAAGAGTCAAGGGGTCCTGGCGCAACGCGCCCCGATAATGCCGTGGTAGTCGGGGTGGTAGACGTGGCGCGTGGCCGACCTGAGTGTCGCGGGGATGTCGTCGAAAGCGCCGCTCCGGAAATTCCGGAAGGGGGCTCCTCCTACGACGGCACAGTCATGACATGGCATGGGGAACGGTTTTGGATTCCAGTCGAGCACCCACTCCCACGCGTTCCCGCCCAGGTCGGACTGACCCCACTTCCCGTCGCCTTTGGGCGACTTCGACCCGACGGTCTGCAGGCTTGTGCACGTGCCGCCGCAGTAGGCGGCGTAGCTGTCATCGATTGCCGTAGAGTTTGGCGGACTCGACCATGGATAGTACCGCTGCTCGCTGCCCCCGGAGGCCGCGTAGTTCCACTCCGCCTCGGTCGCCAGCCGTCCGCCGTCCCATGCGCAGAACGCGAACGCCGTGTACCAGCTTAGACAGTTCACCGGCTTGCTTTCGTTGCTCCCCGGCGCGTCCGTCCAGCTCTGATAGGACGCAAAGCACTTCTGATCGGTTCTCAGCGCGTCCGTGTCCGCGGCCAGATTGGTGTTCCAGGTTGAGCTCCAGCCAGAACCCGCGATCCTCGGATGTGCGCCCGCGCCTTCCGCAGGCACGCTTTTCTGCGTGCCCATGCCCGCGTTCACGAACCTCCGAAACCGGCCCACCGTGACCTCGTACTTGTCGAGGTAGAAGTCGCTCACCGTCGCCGGGTAGCTCTTGTCCACATAGTCCACGCCGTTGTAGCTCCGATAGAACGTTCCACCGGGGACCAGCAAGCTCTTGCAGCAGTCATCGTCTCCAGATGGCCCGCAGGTCGCTGCCAGGCCCTTGCAACTTGGTGCCTTTCCACCCCACGTGCCTCCGTGGCCGCCGCTTTTTCCGCACTTGCAACCTGCCGAAAGCAGCAGCAGCCCCCCAAAGATGCCGACGACAAGACAGGGACGGACAGGTGAAATCATTTGGCATCCACTCCCGACCAAAACTACGTCCCAGGACAGATGTCCGTCTGCTTACCGGCGAAGGGCTTCGCGACGTCGCTCACTTGCTTTCCGACGACGGCTATCTTCGTCGTGTCGGTCGTGCCGAGCCCGTCCGACTCCAGCATGGTCAGGAACGGGACCTTCTTCGGGGCGCATTTCATGACCAACGTTTCGATGGTGTCCACGGCGACGGCGTTTCTGCCCGCCAGAATGAGGCGCATGTTCTTGATCGAAGACGCGTAGTCATAGGTGCCACTGTCATCCAAAACGGGCAAGGGGCCGTGCTCGAGTCCCTGCAAGCCGTCCATGACCACAAAGTCGGCGGGCCGAATGCCGTAGTAGTCGCGGATGAACTCACCCGTGGTCTCCGGGGTGCTACGATCAATTTTCGTACGGCTGCAGTCGTTCGGATTCGTACCACTATCGTATTGCCCAGCCGGCGTTGCGCCAATGCCCAGATTCTCCACCGCGCCCCCGATGCCGGCCCACGCATCGGTCGCCATGGTGGGAAGGCTGATGACCACGTCCGCTGATAGGTAGCGACTGTTCACCCAGTACAGCTTCCCGCTGCGTCCCGTAACTTGCTCGAGCCCAGACGTAGAGGTATCGTCGCACGATGTCCCTTCGAGAGCGATGAACTCATCGACCGACGAACCGAAGTTGTCTGGTGTGTATCCAAGAATGGGATAGGCCAACGTGTCCGTGGAATACGTGGATCCCTCCATGACCAGAATCCTGCCGGTTGGATTCTTGGCGCGCACCAGGTCGGCCACAGCCTTCGCGACCCGCCAGTCGGTGTTGATACCGCTGACCGTCATGCTAGCTATGTTTTCGCCTGCATCCTGGTACACGCTGAACAGGTTGGGCTTGAGGACCACGGTCTGTCCGTCTCGAATGAAGTCGAGGCCGCCGGCTTGAGAGACGGCGCTGGAGACGAGATCAGCGACGTCGGACATTGTCAGATCGGTCGCCTGGGCCCTTCCCGACTGGAGCATCGCCACCGTGTACGTCGCACCTGCGTCGCCCCCAGCGCCGCCGCTGCCACCAATCCCGCCGGAAGCTGTGGTTCCGCCCGAGGTGCTAGAGCCACCTGCGCTGGCCATACCACCTGAGCCCGCTTGTCCACCGGTCTGGCTGGCTCCGCCGCTTCCGCCCTTTGTTTCCGTGTCCAAATTCTTGCAGCCACACGGCGCCGCCGCCAATCCGCACAGCGCGATGCCAAGAAGGTACCTTGGGGCCCGAGGGCAAATACTACCATTCATGAATCTACCTTGGTACGAGGGCTCGCTCGGAACATAGCCGCAAACGCACGAAGGGCATGCGCGCTCTTGCAGCTCGCACGCCCTTCAACGTTGTCACTCAGTTTCGGTTAGCTCACATCCGCGCCGCTACTAGTTGCCCCAGAATGCTTTCGCCTCGTTTCCCAGCCGTGTCAGGCCGGACGCGCTGGCGTGGCAGCCGTCACTAGATTCGCCCTTTGTGGTGTCGAGGTTGAACGTGCCGAGGTAGGTGAGGTCCTGGTTTATGGTCGAGTCCTTGGCGATAGCTTGCGCCTCTGTGTCAGTCCACTCGGCACCGCCAGTCCCTGCCAAGCTGCAGGTGTGTCCGGCCTCGTACTGCGGCTGACCCACTATATAGATATGCACGCCCGGGTTGACCTTGGCACGCGCCGCTTTGACCATCGACCTCACGTTGGCATCGCTATGCGTGCTAAGGACACAGATCTGGACCATGAACGCCTTTACCGTGTCAATCCCTCCCATCGCCTTCAACTTGGCGTCGAAAGTGGGCCAAGCACTGCCACCCTCCATCCAGTTCTCGACCACCATGGCCCCCGTACCATAATTGGCATCAGTCCACATTATCTTGCCGCCAACCTGCCCGTACCCTTGTCCGATGTTGTCGGCCATCGAGCAGCCGATGTACGCAATCGAGTTCGCCGCAGTCGGAGGGCAGGGAACGGCCGTTCCGGCACAGGCGCCGGTCGAGCCGCCAGAGCCGGTCGTTCCACCGGTGGCGGTGGCTCCTCCTTTGCTCATGGCTCCGCCCGGACCAGTCGCTCCGCCAGAGCCGGTCGTTCCACCCCTCGGTCCGGTCCCGCCTGGACCCGTCGCACCACCAGCGCCGGTCGCCCCGCCACTTCCGCGCCCGCCAGCGACCGTCGTTCCACCATCAGGCGTGGCCCCGCCGGTGGATACCGTGGCGCCGCCAGTACTAGCCGAACCACCGGGTGCAAGCGTGCCGCCCGTGGCCGTCGTTCCGCCGCTTGCCGGACTTCCACCCGATCCGCTCTTGCCGCCGGTACTAGACGCGCCTCCGGTGGCTGAAAGTCCCCCAGACCCCGTCGTTCCACCACTCTGGGTTCTTCCACCCGTCGCGGTGACGCCGCCACTGCTGACGATGCCGCCAGTGGCAAGAAGGCCTCCACTGCTGGCAGAGCCGCCAGTGCTGACCGTACCGCCGCTGCTCGCAGCCACAACACCTCCAGCAGCTCCGCCCGATCCGCTGGCCGGTTTGTTGCTCGATGTGTCACATCCGACAAGCATGAATGTGGCGAAGCTTCCCAGGACACAGACAGGGCTGATGACGCACGAATGTTTCATTGAAAGTCCCCCCTTGGAAATGAAAATCCCTTCTACGTATGCGGATATCCTACTAGGGCGGGAAGAGCGGCAATTCGATCACACAATCGTCGTGGACGATGCGGGCCTGCGGTTGGTGAGGTCTGCTGGGATCTTTTTGCTGGGCGGCAAGCGCGCACTTTTCGTGATCGATTCGACCTTCTCGCCGCCGCTACTGGAAACGGCCGGGTGAGCGCAACCTCTAGCGTGAGCTTACCGGCGAAAGCCGCAGTCCCTACTCCGACAGCGTCAGCGAGCCGTCATCGAAGACGTACTGGAAACCGTGGCGCCGAGCCACTGGCTGGACGGCGCGGTTTGCTTGGTAGATCTAGGGTAAACATGAGTACCGCCACGCAGGTAGCTACCTCAAACCGCTGATGGGCTGCGAATGTCTCATTGGTAATCCTTTCGCGGTGGTCGCAAAAGATAATGGGCCGCGAGTCGCCCGAATCGATCCCGAGAAGCGCTGCCATCCTGAACGGTTCGCGCTTTTCGTGATCGATTCGCCCGTCGTCCGGCATAGAGCAGTTAGGTGATCTGCGGAAATGGCCGATGGTAAAGAGTGCAATGATTGCCATGCCTGAAGTTCCGGTTGCGCGTACTGCAGAGGACAACACGCGGCTCGAACGGATGTTTGCGACACACCATGCCACCGTCTGGCGAATCCTGCGTCGGCGCGGCTTGAGTAGAGACGCGGCGGCCGACGCTACCCAGGAGGCCTTCATCATTGCCGTGGAACGCTTGCACGAAGTCCAGTCAGGCGACGAGCGTTCCTTTCTGATTCGTACCGCTTTGCAGGTGGCGCGCACGCTGGGGCGGAAGAGCCAAAGGTGGCATCTGGAGGATGATATGGATCAAAGAGGCCTAGAGGGGCGCAACACCGAGCAGAGGCGTTCCGATATTGAACTCTGCGATTTGGCGCTGTCCAAAGTCGACCCGGAGCTGGCCGAGATATTTGTGCTCTTCGAGCTTGAGGAGTTGTCATCGCCGGAAATCGCCTCGTTGCTGGAGATACCGCTCGGCACCGTGGCATCGCGACTACGACGTGCACGCGAGGAGTTTCGCAACGTGTTTGCGCGGATCGAACGAACCATGCATCATGAGGAGCAGCCATGAGTCCTAGGGATCCCAAGCGGCTGCGCCTCGTCGCGGGCAGCGCGCTCCAGCGACGAGTGCTCGCTGCGACGGCAGAAGAGGAGCCCTCCCCGGAGTTGCGTGACCGCATGGCAGGGGCGCTCGGGGTCTCGGCCGCGGCGATAGGCGCTGCGTCCGGTGCAGCCGTGGCAAAGGCGACTGTCTCGGCGACGAAGGCGGCGGCGGGCATCAGCACGACCTCCGCCCTCCCGTGGATCACGGTCGGCGTGTTGGGCTTGGCGGTAGCTGGCGCGATCTTTAGTGCTCGAGAGTGGAAAGCGTCCGTTCGCCCTTCACCAGCCCCGGCTCCGAGGATGATCGCATCCGCACCCGATTTCCCCGCCGCGGCGATAGAACCGGCATCTCCCGCCCCGGTCCCGCGGCCGGATCTGCCCGACGTGCCGTCCGGGGGGCGCGCACGGATGGCCGCCGCTCCTGTCGATCTACGAGGACAAACTTCGCTAGTCGATGCCGCTCGAGACGCCGTATCGTCGGGTGCCGCCGACCGGGCGCTGGCTATTCTGCGCCAGTACCAGGATAGGTACCCCGCCGGCGTCTTTCGTCCGGAAGCCGCTGTGCTCAAGATTGAGGCGCTGGCAGAGCTGGGACGGGGCGCCGAGGCTCGCACATTGGCAGAGCGTTTCGTGGCCGAGTACGGCGAAGGCTCGCTCACCGACCGAGTCCGGCAGGTCGCCGGCTTGGCGCACCCCTGAGAGCGCCACTACCCGCCGAGGCTAGCGCAGGCGCAATCCAACCCCGATGCTGGCCGACGTTGTGAAACGCGAAGCGGTATGGAATACCGTCGCTGCGAATTCGTAGGCATCACGCCGCAATGTAAGCCCGGTTCCGATACGAGCAGAAACCTCGACCATCGAACCTAGATCCACGGTGAAAAGGCCGGCGCCACCGGCGGCGGCAAGGAGCCTAGCGACCGACGCAGGTGCGTCCGTGTCCGAGCCGCCGGCCGACAGACGACCGACCAGCACCGCCGCGCAGGCCCGCGCATCTACGATAGACACCCGTACACGAAGTGCGCAGGCGTCGAGGCTACCAGCATCGAGTGAAAAGGAGGCGCTTCCGCCCGGCTCCGCCAGGTCGCTTCTCCAAACGTGGAATGCGCCGAGTACGATGGCTGGTGACCAGAGGGTATCTCGATCCAAGCCAACGACGGCGTACACCGCAACCCCAGGCATCACTGCGGGCGCTGGTCCCCAGACGCTCTGGCCAGCCAGATAGACGCCGATGCGCGGCTGCCCGCGAAGCGCGGGCGTAGAAGTCGAATCCGTAGCCGTGCGGGCAGGGAGCGGAACCTGCGGTGGCGGAAGCGGTTGTTCCTGAACCTTTGTGGGCGGCTGCGCGGCCAGCCCGCCCGTCGGCGTGGATGTCCGCTGCGGTGTAGAAGAGGCTCCGGAATCGCGACCCGGCGATGCACTTGTTCCCGACTCGCCGGTGGCCGCTGAGCCATGCTCGCTCACCCATACTGGATCGAGGGCAACCGCGACCATGAGCGCCACCGCATCCGCAGCCTCGGCACACGAGCGGGTCACGAAGCGGCGGGTTGTCCGCCTGACGCCTGACGCAAGGAGGACCAGCTCGGCACTGACCCCACCGGAGGGCGCCACCGTGAATGTGGCTTGAATGCCAACAGCGCTTGCATCGTCCACGAATTGGATGCGCGGCGTTCGGGAGGCGACGCGGGCGATCAGATCAGCCGGGCTGGTGCAGTTCGAAACCGCGCGCACTTCAAGTCGCGCCCGCGCAATCGAAGCCTGCGTCGAGGCGGCAGAGGCGCCTGACCCGACCGCAGCTAGAAGCGTAGCCAACACGGCGATGTTCCAGATCATCGCAAGGATGGTATCATTGCGGAGTGGGGCGATTGTCAACTGTCGCGAAAGACGGCGCTTCCGGCAACCCCAAAGGGGCGGCGCCCTCTCGCTGGCGGGGTGGCCCGCACCTCCAGCATTGCCCTCGTCATCTCCACCTACGGCTCAGCGCCGGCCGCGCTGAGCGGGATCAGGAGAAAGAGGGCAACCATCAGAGCAGCGCCCAAGTTCATCGCAAAGATGGTAACATTCTGGCATGGTTCGATCGGCACATGTCGTGCACGTGGCCGAGCTGTTGACGGCTGTCATAGGCCTGGCCGGGTGTGGCGGCAACGTGATCCGTCTCGGCAATGGACGTGCTGCTGCGGATGGCAGTGGCACCGACGCGAACGCGGACGGTGGCGGCGGCTGTCCTCACGCGCAGGTGAATGCAGACGAGGTCGCATGGATCGGAGATTCGTGGGTCACCATTCCTGGCACGCAGCATACAGGGGTTAGGGACCTTGCCCGCGCCGCAGGTGCGATCGGGCCGGGTGACGACTACGTAATCCTCGCCGCCGCTGCGAACACGATGTCCATGATTGCGAATCAGTACAACACGCAGGAGGCAGGCGCGACCAAAGTCAAGGTCCTGATCATGAACGGCGGAGGTTGGGATCTGATTGCGGCGAACGGATCCGACGCCTCGATCAGCAGCGTCGTGACTACGTTCGAGCAACACTTGGCCAAAGTCGCGAGCGACGGAACCGTCCAGCACATCATCTACTACCTCTATCCAGAGATACCGACCACTCCGGGTGTCGCTGCGTTGCACCCGGGCGTACAGCAGGCGTGCGCGCAGAGCAAGGTGCCCTGCCACTTTCGCGACCTCCAGCCGCTGTGGGTCGGGCATTCTGAATACACCGCCGCTGACGGCGTTCAGGCCTCCAATGCGGGCGCACAAGTCATCGCTAATGCGATCTGGAGCATCATGCAGCAGCACTGCATTGCCCAGTGACGATGGTATGATCGTATCAGGACGAGCAGAAAGGCCAGACGGATGATGGCAAGAAGAAACCTGACCCGGCGCTGGAAATCGGTTGGAAGAGCTGGCGTCTATTGTCGAGTGGGTCGACGACCGCGCGTTGGAGCCCATGGCACTGACGCCGTGATGGCCGAGGCCGAAGCCGCCGGGATGGAGGTCGAACAGATCGTGGAGGCTGCCAATCCCCAGGACACCGGCATTTCAGTGGAAACGCCACCGGCGCCGGCCGCCATGGTGCTGTCACCGGCGCCAGTCGCTCAGTAGTTCAGTGCGCTGCGTGTCGAGCGCGGGGCCGACGGCAGTCTGAGAATCGAAGCCCCGCCTCGGGTCGCCAGCGCGCTCGCGTCCCTGTTCGACGGCTCTCTGTGCGGCAGTCAGATTCTCTATTACGTCGAGCACTTCTCGGCGACGCGCAAGCTCAAGCAGATCGCCATTGAGCAGTTCTTACGCGATCGAGGCTGAGGGCGGCGGCTCCGGTCCCGGCTACTCCTGCTTGCGCAGCGACTTGCCCGGCAAGACCGGGACGATCTTGCCGAGCGCACCTGCGCGGGCGGAAAATGCGCCTGCCCCACTGGTTACACCGACTGCAGCGGGACATGCGTCAACCTCCAGATCGATGCGCAGAACTGCGGTGGCTGCGGCAAGGCATGTACCGGCGAGTGTTCGAGCGGGGCATGCCAGGCGAGCACCTGCGCGGCCAACATGCCCCAGAAGGACAAGACCAGCACCTCGGG
>PMJO01000134.1:10434-11009 GCA_003158455.1 Myxococcales bacterium
ATGGGGCTGGAAGATCAGCAACACTGGGCTGCCGATTCAGCTCTCGGCCAACAAGACCATCACCTGCGGGTGGACCTATCGAGTTCAGCCAGGCCAGACCATCGACGTCGCCTATGACCTCTTCGCGCATACCCAGTCGAACGCGGGGACGAACGATAACCCCAGCGACGAAATCATGATCTGGCTCTATAAGAACGGCGGGGCGGCGGCCATCGGAAGCGCCAGTGCCACAGTCAACATCGGGGGCACCAGTTGGCAGCTCTACGAGGGCAACAACAACCGGTGGCCGGTGCACTCCTACGTGCGCGCGAGCAACTCGGACACCGGAGCCACCCTGAACCTGATGGACTTCCTCAACGATCTGACCACGAATCGGGGTCTGGCCAAGACCAAGTACTTGAGCAGCATCCAGGCGGGAACCGAGGTCACCTCCGGCAGCGGTCGCCTCGATGTCGACCAGTACTACTGCACGATTCAGTAGTAGCTAGTTAGCTACTTCGTGAAGAGCGTCAGGTCTACCGAATCTGCCAACTTCTGATAGCCCGCTGGATTCAAGTGCAGTCCGTCCGTCTGGG
>PMJO01000146.1:0-324 GCA_003158455.1 Myxococcales bacterium
GCGGAGCGAACCCTTTCAGGGTTCTCATAGCAGAAGTTCTGAGCACAGCTACGCACCAGAACATTCTGGAGTTCTGGCGTTGCAACCGCAGCCGCCGCGAAATTGCTGGAGGAATTGTCCCTGGGCTGACTGTCTTGCTGCCGTAGGCAGAGAGGTGCGCCTTCCGGTCGGCAAGCTCCAGTCTCGCCAGGTCACCGGGCGCAAAGGCGATCACTAGACGCGGGGTGACATGTCCGAGTGTGAGTCTCGTCGGATGTCGAGATCCTCGATACCGCCGACGCGATCGAGACGCTCGGAACTTCCTAGCACTACTGATTGAAATTC
>PMJO01000146.1:347-12450 GCA_003158455.1 Myxococcales bacterium
GCGGAACCCTTTGAGGGTTTCGCAGTAGCGACGGCGACAGGAGAATTTCAATCAGTGGTGCCAGAGCACCGAACGGGTTGCCTCCCGTCAGAGTTGACATGGGAACCCGCAACGGGTTCCCAACTCCTCCCGCGATGGGCTGCGACGGGCAAAGCCCGCCTCCGCCCACGCGACAACAATCGCGCATTTGCGTCGCGTCCCTTCGCGCCGCGGGCCGCTCGCAACTGCGAAATTTCACTCGATCCGTCAAACCGTTCGGTGCGCTAGCGCCGCCTGCTCCGACGCCGGGCGAGCAGGGCCAGGCCGAGCAGTAGACCGATCGTCCAGTGCTCCGTCGAGGCGGTGTTGCCGAGATTGCACGAACATCCCGTGTTGTTCTGGCTACCACCCGTGCCGGTGCCACCGGGCGAGCCGCCTGCGGCAATGCTGCCGGTCGAACCGCCGTTCCCGCCCGCAGCGCCACTCGCGCCGCCATTTGCGTTGCCCCCCAGGCCCGCGGTTACGCCACCGGAACCTTGAGAGCCGCCGGAACCCGCCCCGCCGCTACCGGTTATGCCACCGCTGCCTTTAGTACTACCTCCGCTGCTGGTGCTGCCACCCGAGCTCGCGGTTGCACCGCCAGTACCCGCGGTTGCACCGCCGGTACCCGCGGTTGCACCGCCAGTGCGCGTGGTCGCGCCGCCGGCACCCGTTGCGCCGCCGGCACCCGTTGCGCCGCCGGCACCCGTTGTGCCGCCGGCTCCTCCTCTGCCAGTTCCCCCGGTCGCGCCGCCGCTGCCTGTGCTGCCACCGGCGCCGCCGGTCGTGCCGCCGGTGCCGGAGGCGCCCCCCGTGCCGGCCGGGCAGGTGACAGTGGTAGTAGCCGTCCCGCCCGCAGTGCCGGACAGTTTCCAGTAGATGCCGTACCTGTCTTGGTAGCGCGAATAGTGGGGAATGAATACCAACTTGCCATCCGAATCTGTGTTCTTGAGGTTGAATTCGAGCTTTCCCGCGGTTTGCACAAGGTTGCTCTGGATGTTGGAGATCCAGGAATTGATCGTGGTGCCGCTGTTAATCGCGATGGTATCCTGAGTACCAGTGGCCGCGTTCGCAATGAGTACCTGCACGCCGTGCGTCGATGTGGTCATACTGGCGGTTCCCAAACCTGCGCTGAGAACGATCGGCCCGTATGTGAACGCCACCGAGTTCTGGTTATCCTGCAGTCTCGACACCTGCACAAAAAGCGGGAACGCGAGCTCAACCTTATCGTTCGCTTGCCACACCCGGCTCACGCCGAGGAAGCCACTGGCTTCGACCGGAGTGACCGCCTGGCCGTTGACCGAAACCGCCACCTGACAGGTCGAAGCNNCCCAGTCGGGCTTTCTGAACTGCAGATTGACTGCGTCGGTCGGGGCGGCGGTGATGGTGAAGGTCACCTTGTTCGTAAGAGGAAGATCCGTCGTCTGGGTCAGCGACAGACCGCGGTCTTTCCAGTTCAACGTTGAGCTTACGTAGAACGTCACCCAGAGGTCCTTGTCATTGTGGAAGTACACGCTGTCGCCGAGCTTGGTGAAGTTCTCCATCCCGGTGCCGGTGCAGCACCAGAACCTGTCCGTCGGCGTGGCGAACACCTTGAAATACCCCGTCCCCATGGCTTTAAAATACGTCGTCATTCCCGTGTCGGGGTTCATCGAGGACAAGATCTCATTGATGTGAATTCTCTCGTAGAAGTCTGCGTACTTGACGTCACCCTTGGTCTTGAATAGATCGTGCACGAGCTTCGACATGTTGTAGGCATTGCACGTTTCGTTGTTAAGGTTGTCGCGCTCCGCATCGAGCTGCCCGGCTGCGTGGAAGTGCTCGTCCTGGCTGTTTCCACCCGTGATGTAAGTGTGACTCTTTGACACGATACTCAAGAACTGGTCGGCCGCGGTGAAGTAAGAGGACTCGCTCGCCCCCACGGTTCGATAGCGATTCAAGGCGCCGACGAACTTCGGGATCGTCATATTGGCGTGCTTGCCATTCAAGTTGTCAGTACCCGCGGCAATGGTCGTAAAAAGGCTGGTGTCATCGAAAATATGAGCAACCGTCAGGTGATTGGCGCTATTCGTGTATTTGTACAGCTCGTACAGGGCGTCGTTCATTCCGCCGTACTCCTGGCCAAGCACCGTCGATTTCGCGCTCGCACTCCAGCCCGAGGCTCGCTTGTAGAGCCAGTCTCCCAACTTGCTTGCGACCGTCAAGGCGTCAGCATTCCCCTCGTACTTGTAAACATCGACCAGACCGGCGAGGATCTTGTGCATCGTATAATAGGGCACCCAGGTGCTGCCGGTCCCGGCATCGAAGTCGTTGAACTGGGACACCGGCGTGGCAAACAGAAAACCATCGGATCCCTGATACGACTTGAGCTTCGAGATCACGTCGTCGAGCTTGGTCTTGATCTGGCTGGTCAAGGTCGCATCGCTGCCGCCCGTGGCTTGCTGGTAGGCGTGTGCCACCGCAGACAGCCAGTGGCCCATGGTGTGTCCGCGTATGTTCGAGTTCTCCCAGCCTCCGTAGAGGTTTGTCGGGTTGCTTCCCGTTGACACCGCCTTGAAACCGGCTAGGAGGCGGTCGGAGTCGAGCGTCGTGATGAGGTAGGTGACGTCCTTGGTGAACAGGTTCTGCTGGTACGTGTCCGTGATCTGGACCTGATCCAGAGGGAACTCCTGCAGCGTCTCGACGGAACTTGCGGCTGACGCCGCCAGCGGCGCCGAGATGCCGCAGAAGAGCAACAGGGTGAGCACAGTTGGCCGTGCGGCTGGCAGCGGGCGTGGATGTCTAGTTGACATGCGGCTATCTTCCTTTTTGGTGGGGTGGTAGGGCGTCCGCGCGGCCCACCCCCTCGCCCGCAGCTGGGCTTCGGAGCGGAGAAACGCGGTGCGTACAAAACAACTGGTCTATCTGTGTTTCCATTGTCTGAATCCGGACGCTTTTGCCAGGAAAAGTGCCTCCCGAGTCGGCCGAAGAGGAAAGGCCGGCGGAGCCGGCGACAGAAGCAGCCAGGTCGGGCAGTGGCGCAACCTTCCCGGACCGGGGGATGACAGGCCCCGTAGCAAATGACGCGACAACGATGGTTGAGCAGCTCTCGCTCGTCGTCCGCGCGCGCCATGGGAGAAGACTGCCTCTTCCTGGTGATGTGCTCCCCGATCCAAGCAGAGAAAGAAGGAGCACATGGGGACGACGTTGTACGCAGGAATTGTGGCAGGTGCATGATCGCTCGCCGCGTGCCCGAGCTGCTGCGATTGTGGGTTGGATGAGCGGCCCCACACACCGGCGGCGGCGACGGCTGCTAGTGCGGCAGCCTGTAGGGTCCAGTACACGGAATAGCGCTCGTGGTGCACTTCGTAGAGCGGCCGGAAGGTTATCCCTGAAGCCGCCCCGGCGTCGTGCACCTTGAATGCCAACGGCGTACCGGCAACGGCCTGGAGCCAGTCGGCCGGATTCGTGGAACTGTTGGCGATGGTGGGAACGGTGGCCGGCGCGGTGCTTAGATAGGCGTCCTTGTCGGCGACATCGTTGGGCATGTTGGCGCTGCCCAACTCGCCGGCAAGCAAGATGGGACCAAAGAACACCGATACCATGGAGGTGACGTCCTTTGCGTGTTCGAGGCGTAGCGCTGCCGGGAGCGTGAGGGTGATGACGTCGCCGACTTTCCACTGACGGTTGAGGGAAACATAGGTGCCGGCGTTCAGTGACTGGGTCTGCGCGCTTCCATTTACTGCCAATGCCGGCGTGCCCGAGACCCAGGAGGGGATGCGGAGGTAGAGCGTGGCCTGCGTCGCATCGCCGCCCTTCTCGATGGTGATGGTCACCGGTTCGCCGGCGGCGGCATTGCCTTCCTGACGTATCGTCAGCCCGGTAGCATCCCAGGTGAGCTCGCTTGGGATGTAGAGGTTGATCCAAAGCGAGCTGTCCTGTTGGAAGTAGATGCCCTCATTGTAGCGAGGAGTGCTTTCGATGCCGTTGCCGTTGTCGCAGAACGTGCCGTTTATGTAGGTGCGGAAATTCCCGTACATCGGCGTAAAGTACGTCACGTTTCCAGTGTCGGGCGCGATCGACGCCATCACATGGTTGTACAAAGCCCGTTCGTAGTAGTCGGCGTAGTCGATCCGTGGGCTCCGTGCAAACAGCAAGTTGGTGAGCTTGAGCATGTTGTGCGTGTTGCAGGTCTCAGCGGTCGTGGAGGGAAGGACGGCTCCACCGTCGATGGAAGATCCAGCTTCGACACCGGCCTTGTCGAGCCATTCGTGAAATGAGTTCCCCCCTAGCGTGAAGGCATGCTTGCCGGTGAGCAACTTCCAGAAATTCTCGGAAGCCTGAAGGCTGGTCGAATCGCCACTGAGGTTCGCGGTATGAGCAATGCCTACCGCCTGAGCGATATGGGTGTTGCCATGAAGGCCCTGGAGGTTGTCCTGACCCGCGGCCAGGGGAGTCATGAACCAAGAGCGATTAAATATCTTCGCGGTGTCGAGATACTTCTGTTGGCCGGTGATCGCGTAGAGCCCCGAGTACACGTCGCTCATCGAGCCGAACTCGTTCTGCGGGTTCTTGCTGCCATCGGTGCGGAAGATCTTCTCAATAGTCGCTGCCGAAAGTCCGGCAAGTCGCCCTTGGAAGTAGTCGCCCATCTTGGTCGCCACGTCCAGTGCCTGCTGGTTCCCGAGATAGTGGTAGGCGTCGAGCAACCCAGCCATGATTTTGTGGACCGTGTAGTAGGGGACCACAATACCGCCGTTGTCCGTGGACGTGCCTTCCAGCCAATCAAAGACAGTCGTCGGGAAGGCCGCCAGATAGCCGTTCTTGCCGAGCGCAGTCTGACACTTGGCCAGTTCGGCGACCACGTAGTTGGCCTTTGTCTTGAATGTGTCATCGCTGGTGGCCACCGCCATCCGTGAGGCAGCGGAGAGGTAGTGTCCAGTCATGTGGCCCACGAGGAAACCGGTATCCCAGCCCGCGTAGCCGGCGGTTGTGCCATTTGCCTGGGACAGTTTCGCCAGACTTCGGTATGGAAATAGCAACTTGTCTGTGTTCAGCGAGGAAACATAGCCCGTTCGGTGTAACTGCTGCCGGTCGTAGAACGGACTTCCCGACAGCAGGCGCACGTGGGCGGCATCGGCCATTCCGCTCCCAGTCCCACCTCCAGTTCCCGAGGCCCCGCCGGCGCCCCCGGTCCCGCCTAGGCCGCGAGTGCCGCCGGCCCCGGTGCCGGTTGCGCCACCGCCGCCCATGCCGCGAGTGCCGCCGGCCCCGGTGCTGGTTGCGCCGCCTAGGCCGCCCGTGCCGGTTGCGCCGCCCGAAAGTGAGCCACCTGCCCGGCCGTTGCCGGAGGTTCCTCCGGCACTCGGTCCGCCGCTGCCGGACAGGCCGCCGTTGCCGGAGATGCCGCCTGTCCGTGTCACGGTTACGCCGGTTTCCGAGCCGCCAGCAGCAGCAGCTCCGCCGACCACCACAGCCCCGCTCGTGCCAGCGATTCCTCCGGAGCCAGCTGCTCCGCCCGAACCGAAGGTTCCCCCGCTCGCCCCGCCGTTGCTGGTCGTTGGCCGAGTACCCGCGCCACCGGCGCTCGTCGAGGCTCCCGTGTTCGCGCTGCCACCCGTGCCGAGGCTACCGTTGCTCTGGTTGCTACACCCAGCACTCAGAACGAGCAGCGCAAGTACTGGCCATAGCCGAGATGCACGCAATGAACACTTTAGCATCCAACAAGCATGCGGCTGCCCAAACCGATTGGTCAACAACGGTGCTCTTCAACTTGCCATCCGCTACGCCATCTCTGCGACGACCTGCGGCTTCGGTTTCGGGGTTTCTACGGCGCGCTACTCGCCAGCCTTCAGCGCCGTGCGGAAGGCATACCACGTGACCTCAATTGGGGCGCCTTGGCGCACGCGGGTAGAGGACATCGATCTCGAAATGGCCTCCCGTTTCGCGGCATTGGCGAGATTCATCTCGATATTGACGCCTCGGCAGGTGAGCCACGAACGACGCCATGAACTGCGATTCCAGTTTGCCGGGCGCGTTGGATCCGCTAGGCTCTCATTGCACTCCTGCTTGGGAGAGAGCGACCATGACAGTAAAGGGATTCCTCGGCGCAGTCGTCTTGGCATGTTTGGCTCCGGCCACTTTCGAACTGGGTTGTGGCGGATCCGACGGTTCTGGGAATGCAGACCAGCCGAACACCGGTGGGGCGCTTTCCACTGGCGGGTCGACGACGACCCTCGGAGACGGCGGAACGATGGGAACCGGCGGCGCGCTGGGAAGCGGTGGCGCGAGTGGCAGTGGAGGTGGCACAGCCACGGGCGGTTCGAGCAGCACTGGCGGCACCGACGCCTCAGGCGGCGTCGGTGCGAGCGGCTACGGGGGCTCGTCCGGATCGCCAACTGGAGGCACAACTTCGCGCGGTGGAAACTCCGGTGCGGGCGGGACCGGCGGCGCGTCCACTGCCAATGGAGGCGCGACCGGCGGGGCCACGGCCGGTGGCGGCGCGAGTGGGTCCGGCGGAAGCAACGGAATGGGCGGTAGCAAGGGGACCGGCGGGGCCACGGCCAGTGGCGGCGCGAGTGGGTCCGGCGGAATCAGCGGAATGGGCGGCAGCAAGGGGACCGGCGGCGTCACGGCCAATGGCGGCGCGAGTGGATCCGGCGGAACCAGCGGCGCCACAGGTCCGGTGACCACCAGTTGCCCAGGAGCTGCCCCTTCCGGAATAACCCCGACGTGGTGCTCCTGCGATCAGTGGGGCCAGACAACCATTGGGAACGCGACCTACTACAACGACATATGGGGCTCTGGGCCCGGCCCCCAGTGCATCTGGGTCGCCGGTAACCAATGGGGCGTAGCCGCAAACCATCCCAACACGAGCGGCGTCAAGGCCTACCCCAACATCTCCTACTCGCCGGGCAAGGTCATCAGCGCGATCAACACGTACACGAGCAGCTTTGACCTCACCGTTCCCTCCAGCGGTGCGTGGGAAGTGGCCTACGACTACTGGGTCAAGAGTGGATCGACCGAGATCGAGATCATGCTGTGGGTGAACTACACGCAAGGCAAGGTCTTCCCCGCCGGGAGCCTGAGCGTGTCCAACGTCGACACTGGCGGAAGCACCTGGAACGTTTACTACGGGGCCTATGGAGGACACGACGTGGTTTCGCTGCTTCGGACGACGAACGCCAATTCCGGCACGGTGGACATCTTGGCGATCACGAACTGGATCATCACCAACAAGAAATCCTTCAACAGCAGCTGGACGCTGGATCAGGTGCAGTTCGGGCCCGAGATCGTTTCGGACGGCGCCGTGCAAAGCTTCGTCGTCAACAGCTTCTCGGTCTCGTCGAGCTAGCTCGAACGAGCGTGGGGGAGAAAGCCCACCTCTGTTCGACCGAATCGCGGGACGTGGCGCGGAACGTCCTCCATCCCCGAGCGTGTCTCAGATACACCCCGCTCCAACCACCGGCGGCGCTGGGGTCAGCACGGGGTGAGTTTCAGGCCAGGAACCTGCTGCGGATGGCCTCCATGCGTCGCGTGGCGGGTGGAACCGGGCCCCGGCCAACATGGTCTTGTTTTGGCTCGCCGCATCCTATGAGGACTCACTTTTCGCAAGCAAAGGACTCATTTTTCTTAACAAGAATGGCACGTCCGAAACAGTGAGACTGTATGAACCCAACAGTACAGTCGACATGTCGTTTCATGGTTTTGGCCCCAGCGCTGCTCCTGGTAGCCTGCTCGGGCGGTTCGAGTGGCACAGCCGGCACTGGCGGTGCCACCAATAGCGGCGGCGCAACCGGGGCGGCGGGCATGACGGCGAATGGAGGTGCGGGCATGGGCGGGGGTGCTGGCGGCGCGACGGTGACCGCGGGCAACACCGGCGTTCCCGGCACGGGCGGGGTGGGTGTCACCGGGGGCGCGGGAACCGGCGGGCGCACGGGCTCTGGCGGCACGACGGTGACTGCGGGCAACACCAGCGTTCCCGGCACGGGCGGGGCGGGTGTCACCGGGGGCGCGGGAACCGGCGGGCGCACGGGTAGTGGTGGTACGGCAGGCGCTGCCGGCACCACCGGCGTGGGCGGCGCGACGGGGGGCGCAGCTACCGGAGGCCGTTCTGGGGGGGCCGGTGGCACGGCTGGTCAGTCCGGATCGGGAGGTCAGGGCGCCGGGGGCCAGACTGGGACCGGCGGGACTCCTGCGGTCGCTTGCGGCCCCGCACCCACTTGCGCGGCGCCTCCTGCGAGCACCGCCTACACCGTGGATACCACTGGGGTCACCTTCACCGTGGGCAGCGGCAAGATGAAGGTGCAAGTCTGCACGGCGAACATCATCCGTGTCGAGTACGCGAGTGCCTCTTCCATTCCCACGAAGGATTCTCTCTCGGTCAGCAACACCTTCGCCACGCCTCCCACTTTCTGCGTCGCCGAGGCTTCGGGGACGGTGACCATTACCACGGCGTGCATGAAGGCCAAGGTCGCCACCAGCACCGGCCTCGTCAGCTACACCGACGCGAGCGACACGGCCCTCGTGGCAGAATCGAGCAAATCCGCGTCGGGCAAGATTCAGACGGTGTTCACTTCGTCCTCAGATGAGGCCCTTTTTGGTCTTGGGCAGCAGCCGAGCAACAACTCCAACCGCAAGAACTCGTCCGTTCACCTGTCGAACTCAAATGGAAACATCTTCATTCCGGTGGTGGTCTCCAACAAGGGCTACGGGCTCTTCTGGGATAACCCCTCGGTCGGCGATTTCAAAAGCGACGCCAGCACGACCAGCTACACCTCCGGAGCCGGCAATATGGTGGATTACTACTTCTTTTATGGTCCGACGATCGACCAAGTCATCGCTGCCTACCGCACGACCACTGGTCCGGCGCCCTTGTTCTCCAAGTGGGCCTACGGGCTCTTCCAGTCCAAGGACCACTACGGCAGTCAAACCGAAGTCTTGAACGTCGTGAACGGCTACCGCAACGCCAAGATCCCGGTCGACTGCGTCGTTCAGGACTGGGACTATTGGGATCCCTATTCCTGGGGCTCCCACATCATGGATCCGTCGCGCTACTCGAATCCGTCGACCATGCTGAGCACGATGCACACCAACAATATCCACGGGATGATCTCGATCTGGCCGGAGTATCAGTACATGGCCAACCCGCCCACGGGGGTGGCTGGTGACCAGGACAACTACAACGCGCTCAACGCCATGACAAGCCCAACCAAGGCGCTCTATACCAGCGGTGGCACGCACCATTTCTACGACACCTTCAACGCCGCGGCCAGAACGCTGGTGTACCAGCAGATTTATGACAAATTGCTCGGGAAGTACGGCTGGGATGGAATTTGGGCGGACAATACCGAGCCGCAGGCGTATCCGGACAGCGTCGACGTGAACTCGCAAGACACGGCGCTGGGCAAGGGATCGACCGTCATCAATGCCTATCCCTTGCAACACTCTAAGGCACTGTACGAAGGGTGGCGCAAGGTCGGGCCGAGCGGCAAGCGCGTCTACATCCTGACCCGCAGCGCCTGGGCCGGTATCCAGCGGTACTCCGCCGCCGAATGGTCGGGCGACATCAGCGCCAGCCTCGGAACCTTGGTGCAGCAGATTCCCGCGGGCTTGAGCTACGGGCTCTCCGGGATGCCCTACTGGACCACCGACATCGGCGGCTACACCGGCACTCCCTCGGAGGAGTTGTTCACCCGCTGGTTCCAATTCGGGGCCTTTTGCAGCCAGTTCCGTATCCACGGACAAGCTACCAAGGAATTGTATACCTGGAGCACCACCGGCAAGGCTAATCTCCTCGCCGCCGATACCCTGCACTATCGTTTGATGCCCTACATCTACTCGCTGGCCTGGAAGACCACCAACGAGGGCTACACCATCATGCGACACCTGGTTTTCGACTATCAGAAAGACACGAGCGTATATGGTCTTGCGGACGAGTTCATGTACGGTCCGGCATTGCTGGTGGCTCCGGTGATCACCTCCGGTGGCACCAGCAGGTCGGTCTATCTTCCGGCAGGGACCTGGTACAACTTCTGGACGGGAGCCACGGTGACCGGCGGCAGCAAGAGCACAGTGGACGCACCTCTCAGCCAGATACCCATCTTCGTCAAGGCTGGGTCGATCGTTCCGATGGGCCCCAAGATCGAATACGCGACACAGTCGATCGATCCCTTGGAAATCAGAATCTACAAGGGCGCGAATGGGTCGTTCACTCTGTACGACGACGAGGGCGACAACTACAACTACGAGACCGGCAAGTACGCTACGATTCAATTCACGTGGGATGATGCTGCGGGGAAGCTGACTATCGGCGCGCAGCAGGGGAGCTACACCAACATGCCAGCCAGCAGGACGTTCAATGTCGTCTGGGTAGGCGCCAGTCACGGTGCCGGCATCGACGTTACGGCTACGGCCGATCAGACGGTCAAGTATGACGGCACGGAGGTGTCTGTAACCGCCCCATAGCTAGCAGTGAGACGGTTTTCATAGCTATACCAGGCAAGTGCTGCGCTACCGTCGGAATGCCGCGTGTGAGCTGGCCTGCACGAAAACCGCCAGCTCGCTCCCGTAGCTGCCAGGAGGTCTTTCCATGAAGCCGAGTATTCTTGGCCAGTTTTGTTGGTCTTCTGGTGCTCGCGGGATGCAACAATGGCTTGGGAGGACCGACGCCGACGGGCGGAACCACGAGTAACGGCGGCCAACTGTCGGGCGGCAGCGGTGGGGGCACCGGCGGCGTCGTTGGCTCAGGTGGGGCGCCAAGCAGCGGTGGTACGAGTGCTAGCGGCGGCACGACCAGCGCAGGAGGCGCGCCAGCCAGTGGCGGCACCACTGAGAAGGGCGGGGCGACCAGCTCCGGCGGCAGCACCAGGTCGGGTGGCGCAACCGTCTCAGGCGGCGCAACCAACTCGGGTGGCGCGACCAGTTCGGGTGGCGCGACGGGTTCGGGTGGTGGCACGGAACGCGGCGGGGCGACCGGCTCCGGTGGCAGCACAGGACGAGGCGGCACGACTGGTTCAGGTGGCGCCGTGGGTGGCGCGGCCGGCGGGACCACGGGCGGCGGTGGCAGCGGCGCCGCGGTGCCGAGCCCGGGCTGCGGCAAGACACCCACGTTGGCGAAGAGCTGCCGCCCCCCAACACCAAGATGAACTACATCACGATCACGAGCAGCGGCAAAAGCCGACGGTACCTTCTCTGGTATCCCGACAACTACGACAACACCAAACCGTACCGCTTGGTCATGGCCTACCACTGGATGAGTGGCAGCGCGAGTCAGGTCTTCGACTGCAAGACCGAGGGGATATCGTGCTACACGACCCAAAGCCCGTTCTACGGGCTCTTGAACCTGGCCAACAAACAGTACCATTTTCATTGCTCCCGACGGACTCAATGCGGGATGGGCCAAGTCCAATGGCGAGGATCTGATCTTCACCGACGACATGCTCAAGCAGGTCGAGAATGACCTTTGCATCTACACTGCCCGCATTTTCTCGAACGGGTTCAGCTACGGCGGCGGCATGTCCTATGCACTTGCCTGCGATCGCCCGGATGTGTTCCGGGCCGTGGCGGTGTACTCCGGCGGGGTACTTAGCGGCTGCAAGGATGACACCAAGCCCATGGCGTACTACGCCTCGCACGGCCTCGACGACAAAACCCTGAATATTTCCGGCGGACGCACGATGCGCGACAAGTTCGTGAAGAACAACGGCTGCACGGCGCAAACTCCGCCCGAACCGGCGGAGGGAAGCGGCACGCACATCTGCACGTCCTACGCCGGATGCTCGGCTGGGCATCCCGTCCGTTGGTGTGCATTCGCCGGCAGCAACGGTCACGACCCGTCGCCAAAGGACCCAGGTCAGAGCACGACCTGGAACCCTCAAGAAGTCTGGACTTTCTTCACCCAGTTCTGAAGCGGATCTGAAGACTCACTTCAAGATCCTGAACCGTGAGGTCGGCATGCAGCGCGTGCGCGGCCACGGCTAGCTACCGGATCGACATGGACCAGCTTGCGATGGTGTTCTTGCCTTTGTAGGCGGGAAAGCCGAATCCCTGCATCTGATTCAAGATGCACATCGGAAGCGGTCCCTTGCTCTGACCATTGACCCGC
>PMJO01000128.1 GCA_003158455.1 Myxococcales bacterium
AGAAGGTAGCTGGCCAGGAAGAAGTAGGTGATGCTTTCCAGGGCGTAGCTGCTCCAGATCTTGCAAAAGGCGCCCTCCAGATCCATGACACCGGCAGGGCCCAGGTTCTTCTCGAAGAACAGGTCGAGATTCAGATCGGTGAAGTCGGCCCAAGAGTCCAGCGGCTGATCAGTGACGACGGTCCTCTCCTGCGTGCCGTTGTGCTGGTGCTGAAAGCCCACGCCAAAAGCCAGGACGTCCTTGCTGCCGTAGTAGGTGCTGGCATTGCGGTAGCCGGGCTCGGGATTGAGCAGGCTGAGGCTGAGACGGCCCGAATAGAGCGGGCTCTTGCTGGGATCGGCGAGGTTGAACGCACCCAGGTAGTACTTGAAGGTGCCACCGCCAAGCTGGCCCCACAGGGTCACCCCGTCGCTGCGGCCGTGGGGGCCTTGCAGCGGGCCCGCTGGTTCTTCCCTGGTCTTGAACTGGCCTGGAAGAATCCAGGGTGCGATTGACCACTCGGTACTGAGCCCAGACCGATCGGCGGGCACCAGCATGCGGCCAACCCACAGGTTGAAGGCGTCGTGCAGTTCGAACCGGGCGATGAGATCGAGTACGGCCGCGCTGCCACTGGTGTCGTAGCTGCCATTCTGCTCGACCGTGCCGAAGCTCCCGACGAAATCCGCCTGCCACAGGACGTGGCGCATGACCTGGCCCGACAAGAGAAGTTGCACCTGTCCGTCCATGCCCAGGTCATTGAGCTTGTCGGGCTGGTTGGGATCGGGATTTTGGATGCGCATGCCCAGCCGAAGGCCGACATCCGCTTCCAGCAACTTGCTGGGGCCGGCGACTCCAGATGCGGCAGGGGGCGGTGGCGGCGGCACTGGCACGGGAGGAATGGCTTCCAAGATAGACGTGGGTGGAAGCGGCTCCGGCGGCGGAGTGGTGGGTGTGGTAGGCGCGGCCATGGCGGGCGTCAATCCCAAGAGCGCGAGAGCGACCACGTGTCCCACGGCCCTGCGTGCAATGAGTAGCTGACTCATGGTGCGGCTACCGTACCGGAAAGACCGTCCCGAGTCGAACCGGGCAGGGAAATTTGTCTTCATTGCCACTGGCTGCTGCCCCCGCTGGAAAGCTCTTCCTCGGCCCAGCATCGATCCAGGGTCGTGGCGAGATGGTGAAGCAGCGGGGCGCGCACTTCTGCCACCGCCACCGGCCGGCCCAGGCTGCGGCTCATGGAGCCCATAACCGAGGCGGGAAGACCACAAGGGTTGATAGTGGAGAAGCGTTCGAGTTCGGTGCAGATGTTGAGCGCGAAGCCGTGCAAGGTCACCCAGCGGCGTACCGCGATGCCGAGAGAGGCCAGCTTGTGCGGGCCGGCCCACACCCCAGTGAGCCCGGGGCGCCGGCCGGCCTCGATGGCGAACTCGGTCAGGGTGCGGATGATGGCCTCCTCCAGACGGCGCAAATAGAGGTGCACATCCCGCTCATCCTCACGCAGGTACAGGATGGGGTAGGCGCAGAGTTGGCCCGGCCCGTGGTAGGTGACGTCACCGCCGCGCTCGACCTTGAAGACCGGCATGCTGGGCGAGGTGAGCAGGTTCTCACGGTGCGCGCCGCGGCCCAGGGTCAGCACGTGGGGGTGTTCCACCAGCACCAGAGTGTCGGGAACTTCGTCGCGCTGGCGCGCGGCCAGCAACTCCTGCTGTACGCGCCACGCCTCCGCGTAGTCGCGCGTCCCAAGGTCGATGATCCGTGCCGGTTTGATCACTCCCCGCGCGCGTCCAAGGGAACGTAGCTGGTGAGGGTTGGGCCGGTATAGACCTGGCGCGGCCGGTAGATGCGTGCCTTCGGATCGTCGAGGATTTCCTTGAAATTGGCGATCCAACCGGCCATGCGGCCGATGGCGAAGATGACGGTGAACATCTCGACCGGGATGCGCAGCGCGCGCAGGATGATGCCGCTATAGAAATCCACGTTGGGGTAGAGCTTGCGCTCGATGAAGTATGGGTCGGACAGTGCCGCCGCTTCCATGCGATGGGCGATGTCCAGCAACGGGTCCGAGATTTTCAATGTCTTCAGCAATTCATCGCAAGTTTGCTTGATGATGCGCGCGCGCGGATCGTAGTTTCGGTACACCCGGTGGCCGAAGCCCATGAGGCGCTTGCCACTGTTTTTGTCCTTGGCCGCCTTGATGAAGCGCGAACCGTCGTCACCAGCGCGGTGGATGTCGGCCAGCATTTCGATGACCCACTGGTTGGCCCCGCCATGCAGCGGGCCCCACAGG
The DNA here is from genome assembly GCA_003158455.1 of Myxococcales bacterium. GTDB lineage: Bacteria > Myxococcota_A > Polyangia > Fen-1088 > Fen-1088 > Fen-1137. Next base: position 2,267 of record PMJO01000128.1, read on the forward strand.
GCGCACACGCCGGCGGCCGCACTGGCGAACAGGTTGGCCTGGGCCGAGGCCACCATGCGCACGGTGGAGGTCGAGCAGTTCTGCTCGTGGNNTCGTGGTCGGCGTGCAGGATGAAGATGATGTCCAGCGCGCGCACGATTTCAGGCCGCAACTCGTAGTCCTCATACACATCCGAGAACATCATGTGCAGGAAGTTCTCCGTGTATTTGTAGCTGGGCTTGGGATAGATGATGGGCATCCCACGCGACTTGCGGTACGAAAACGCCGCAATCGTGCGTACCTGCGAGATAAGGCGTGCGGCCTGCTCATCAAACTCGTCGCGCTCGGGCCGGCGCATTTGCCCCGGGTAGAAGCAACTCGACGCATTGATCATGGCGGACAAGATCGCCATGGGGTGCGCGTTGGAGGGAAAGCCCTCGAAGTGGTACTTCATGTCCTCGTGCAGGTTCTCGTTGTGCGTGAGCATCTTCGAGAAACGCTGCAACTCGGACTTCTTGGGCAGATGTCCGTAGATGAGGAGGTACGCGGTTTCCACATAGCTGGACTTCTCGGCCAGCTCAGCCACCGGAATACCGCGGTAGCGTAGAATTCCCTTCTCGCCGTCGATGAAAGTGATGGCACTCTCGCACGACCCCGTGTTCCCGTAGCCGTCGTCCAGTGTGATGCAGCCTGTGCTGCTGCGTAGACTGGCAATATCGATAGCCCTCTCATGTTCGCTCCCCTCAACCACCGCCAGCTCATGCACCTTGCCGTCGATCTCCAGTTTTGCCGTCGAGCCCGATTTGATGGTGTCCATGGCGAGGTGAAGTCTTGAGCAATAGCCCGAGGTTGACAAGGCGTAAGGCTGCTCATTGACGCAGACGCCCCGCGGCCCATGCAATGCGTTTAATAATCTTGATACATGGTGGCGAACTTCATTGGGCGTGTAATGCTATCCATCATGCGAACCATTCGGCGTTACTCGAACCGCAAACTGTATGACACCCACGAGAGCCACTACGTCACCCTGCAGGCACTCGCCGCGCTAGTCCGTTCCGGCGAGGACTTTCAGGTGGTGGACCACGGCACGAACCGCGACCTGACCACCGCGACCTTGGCTCAGATTATCTTCGAGGAGGAGAAGCGCGGGTCACGGCTGCCTGCCTCAGAGCTTCGTCGCATCATTCAGAGCGGCACGATCTAGTGCGCTAGCATCAGAAGCGCAGCCGGCCGGTCAGAACCTGCCGGAAAAGGATACTCCTGCCACGGTTTCGTTGCCTGAGGCAGTGCCGCGCCATGCAGTGACGACGGTGATCACTCCGCCGCCCAACGCGATTGCGCTGCCAAGTGCAAGACACTCGATGCTGGCCAGTCGCTGCGACGAACCGGGATGCGAGTCGGCGAGCAGAAAAGCACCGCTGCCGGCGGCAGCGCTGCCCGCAGCAAGAGCGAGCCAGCCGATGATCCCCAGGGCTCTGGGTTCTGCCCAGCGCGCTCGATCAACGTTGCCGGGACGTGCGACGGTAGCGGCAGGCGGAACAGGTGGCGGGTCCAGCGGCTCGAAGATGGGCGCGAGACGTGTCGTCTCGCCGGGTTGGATCGGAGCCTTGCTGCGCCAGGGCCGGCGGCCTGGCGCGGTGATCTCGACCTTGGCTGTCCCCGGCAGCAGCCAGAGTGGCCTGGGCAGAGGCAAAACCCCCCGACGTTCTCCGTCGATTCTCAATTCCGCTCCGCGCGGGCCGCTCTCCACGGTCAACATCCCCAAGTGCGAGCGCACGTCGGACAAAGCTTTTTCGAGCAGCGTGCGTCGCGAATCGAGCCACGCATCCTCTCCCTCGGCCAGCGCCCCGGCCAGATCCGCCTCTGCTTCCACCCAGCGATGCAGCGCCTGCTCGGCCAGGCCTATCTCGGCGTGCGAGCGTACTGCGGGCCGGGCCGCGTGGGCGTGCCGAAAGGCATCCAGGGCCGCTTGATAGTCACCCTTGCGCATGGCTTTGAGTCCCTGCGCGATGAGCGCATCTGGATCGTCACCATCGGCCCATGCCTGTCCTTGCCCGAGTGCGAGCGAGAACACGACGAGGAAGGGCAAGCTGCGAGACATGCTGGAACTTGACCTCAGATAATGGGAACACCCTCGGGCGTGAACTTGACCGAGTTTCGCTGGCCCTTCTTGGCCTTGCGAGAAGCAGGTCTCTTGGAGTTGTCAGCGGGCCGCTCGGGTGCGGCGTGGGTCGCAGACGCTTCCGTTTCGGGAGGCGCCGGAGCGACCGGGATTGCGGGCGCCGGTGGTGTCACTTTGACTGCCGTCGGCGAAGAGGAGACCGAGCGTTCCGCTCGGTCAACCTTCGAGTTTCGCAACGCCCACGCTCCCAATGCGAGGAAGACCAATAAGGCGGCGGTCACCGTCACGGCCACGGCGTAGCTGCGGCGCAGAGACGGAAACGCTTCGGTGGGAGTGGGCGCGGGTATTGCAACGGGAGTCGTGCGCGTCGGTACCATCTGCCAGGGCTCTGGTTGACCCACGGGAAGGATTCTGGTGGGCGCCACGGCCGGTGCAGGCGGCTCGGCGGGCGAGACCTCGGCGGGGGCGGGCCCGACCTCCGCGCCCGAGGGCGTGGGTACGGCCAAAGAGGGCGCGATGGGCATCTCCGCTTCGGGCGCGGTGAAGTGGTAGCTCCACTGCTGGCGCCCTTGGGCAGACATGAATGGCATCAAGGCCAGACCCAGATCGCGCACGCGGGCGAAACGGTCGACGGGCGCACGGCTCATGGCGCGTAGGATCACCGCCTCCAGGCTGCGCGGGATCTCGGGGCGTACTTGGGACGGTGGTTGGAAAATTCCCTCGACGATGTCCCGCATGATGGCGTAGGCGGTCGACCCGGTGAAGGGCCGCACGCCGGTGAGACATTCGTACAGGATCACGCCCAAGGCGTGCTGGTCGGCACGGGCGTCAACCTCGCGGCCGGCGGCCTGTTCGGGTGCGAGATAGTAGGTGGTGCCGACGACGTCACCTGTGCCCGTGAGGTTGGCATCGTCGCCGCCCACCCGCGAGATACCAAAGTCGAGGATTTTTGGCGTCTCGCCCATGGGCGTGCGGGCGAGGAATATGTTGCCCGGCTTGAGGTCGCGGTGGACCACGTTGGCGCGGTGGGCGGTATGCACCCCGGCGCAGGCCGCGACCAAGACGTCAGCGGTGCGTTCGACGGAGAGTGGGCCTTCCTCGATTTCTGCCGCCAAACTGCGGCCGGACAAATACTCCATGACGATGTAGGGCATGTCGCCGTGAGTACCGTAGCTGTAGATGATGACCAGGTTGGGATGGACCACGCGCGAGGCGGCCTGGGCCTCGCGCCTAAAGCGGGCAAGCGCCTGGGGCTGCAATCGGTCAATGCCGTGCAAGGTCTTGATGGCCACGGTGCGGCCGAGATCGCGGTCGAGCGCCTTGTACACGCAGCCCATGCCGCCCCTGCCCACCAGGCTGACGATCTCGAAATGGTCCAACCGCTCGCCAGCGCGAAAGACGCCGAGAGGCGGCTCGACGGTGGGGATGGGTGCAGCGGCCTCGGGCGGCGTGAGCGAGAGTGGTACCTGGGGCGCCGGCCCGACCGCAAGCGGATCCGTGCGCAGCGGGCGCTCGCGCGCGGTTGCGCCCGCGGGCCCTCTGTCGACCGGGCTATCGGGCAGCACCGAGGTCGCAGGATAGTCGGGCTGGGCAGCCGGCGGCGCCACGCCGGCGCCTTCCGGCGACCTAGGCTGGTCGTAGGACAGGGTGGCGGGAATATCTTGCCCGGGCCGCTTCACTTCGCGTTCTTGCGCCGGCTACACAGTACCTGCATTCAGAGAACGATGGCGAGGGAGGCTGGGCGAGTCAAGGGGCGTGTGAGCTGACCGCCAGCCCCATGGATTGTACTCGTCGGCGTCGCAGTCGCAGACGGTGCCAATGGGCCGCGTGTCGCCGTCGATATTGTCCGGCGGACACGTTGTCACCTGTTCGATGGGGAACTGCCCCGCGCGCCCACGGCTCCGCGGCTTTCCACGCCCCCTACCGGCCCTGCTTGGCGTGCACCACCTGCAACTGGCGGGCGAGGCGTGCATTGTCCGGATCGCGTTGCAAGGCTTTGCCGATCAGGCGCTCGGCTTCATCCAGATTCCCGCGTTTGAAGGCAATGGCGCCCAGCAAAGCGTCGGCCTCGCGGTTGCCCAGGGCAGCGGCGCGGCGGGCCTCGCTTTGGGCGCGATCCAGGTTGCCTTCGTCGAATGCAGCTTGGGCCCGTTCGAGCAGGGCGGTTCTTTCTGCCAGCAATGCCTCGGGGTTGGGCGCGCGGGTTGCTGCCTCGCCCGCCGGAGTCGTGGGGCGGGAACTAGCAGCTGTTGCCGACGCAGCCCGGGCCTGCGGTGTGGCTGCGGCAGGTGGCGACAGGGCGGGAGACGGAGCCACGGGTGCCGCGGCTGCAGATGAAGGTTCGGGAACTCGCACCGTGACCGACTCAGGCTCGTCGTTGCTATGGCGCAGGTGCAAGAAGTCGTAGGCCAAGAGACCCGCAACCACGAGCGCGCACAGGGCCGCCAGCAGGACCGAGCGCCGGGTTCGCCCGGACGTCTGCGCCTCTGCCCTCCGGCGACCTCCGCGCCCGGCGGGCAAGGCTCCCGCATCGGTCGGCGACGCGGGGGCAGGCACCCAGGCGTCGGCCGGCGCCGCCCCGGTGCCCCCATCGGTGCGTGGGTCGCGGCTGCGGTCTTGCGTCGGCTCGGGTGACATTGGAGATGGTCTACCCTAGCAGCCCGGCCCGCTCATCGCAGGCCACCTCCGCCACGCTTTCGATGGCGATGGCTGCCACCGCCGCGGCGTAGTCCAGGTCGATGTTCTTCATGGTGTCATCGGTGTCGTGGTACCCGGTGCGGTTGATGTCGTAGTTCTCCATGAAGAGCACGACCGGTATGCCCAAGTCCGAGAAGATCTGACCATCGGTGTTGTACAGGGACGAGCGCGGCTCCCATTCGACCCGCACCTCGCCTGCGACGGGCAGATGGGCAAAAGGCGGCGGCACCTTCTTACCGTCGGGCATGCGTTGGGCGCGGCCCAGGCCTCGTCGAGGCGGGGCGGAGTTTGTTTCCTGTGCCTGCCGATTCCAGCGCTGGTTGGCTAGGTGGGCGCAAAGCGCCAGCCGTGCCGAGCCCGCACCCTCGCCCGAGGCAATCTGGAAAACGTCGCGATCATGGTTGTTGTTGTGCCCGATCATGTCCAGGACAAAGGCACCGACCACGCGCACCGCGGATGCGTCCCAAGTGCTGCCGTCTTCCGCCGTCAGGCTCAGGCTGCGTTCCACTAGCGCCTGGGCCAGGGCTCGCGCGCCCAGACAATCCGACGGGAACTCCTCACCGGTCAAATGCACCAGCCAGATGTCGCGCTCCAGTCGTCCGGCGCGCGCGAGCGGCAAGAAGACCTCTGCGGCGGCCAGCAGGGTTGCGGTCGCCGAATGGTTGTCGTCCGCGCCGGCTGCGGCGACACGCAGACCATCCCCGCCGCGCGCTGGCTCAAAGACATCCTCCATGTAGGCCGTATCGTAGTGGTCGGCCATGATCACAGCCTGGGAGCGGTTGCGGCCAGGAATGACAAGCAGGATGTTGCGTTCCTGTGCCTGGCCCTTCTGATTCTTGTTCCACGCCTCCGACCACGAGAGGTCGAATTCGGTGCGCCAGGTGAAGCAGTGATCGAACACCTGGGCGCGGCCCTGCATGCCGTGGCGCTCGATGGTCTCGCGATAGCGATGGTGCAAATGCCGTCCCAGACCGTCCAGATCGCGGCGCGTGGCCGCCTCGACCTGGGCTGCGCGGGCGGCTGGTCCGCCGGTTTTTCCCTGGTTAATTTCCACCCGATCGGCGTTTTCCTTGTGCCGATATTCTCCTTCGGCCAAGGCCGAGATGGTCCGCCAGAGCGTTTCTTCGAATGCGCGGGTTGCGGTGTCTGCGAGGGTGAGCGCCGGGCTCAGCCGGACCTCGGGCGCGATGTGCGCGCGCAGATCGTCGAGCAAGCCGGCCGCGGCCTCGTGATCGCTCGCCAACTGTGGCAGCTTGGCCAGCCACGCGTCGAGAGTCGTGTCCTTTGCGATCCGAAGCAGCGCGCGGGCGAACGAGGCAGGCAAAGGGCCCGCGAGATACTCGCGAAAATCGAGCAGCTTGCGCAGGTTCTGCGCGGTGGTGTGGCGCAGCTGACCGGGCTCGCGCGCAAACAACCTGGCGGCCTGGCGATGGCCGGGACGATCGAGGAGATTGGCCGCGAGCAGAAGAGGGCGCTCGCCCGTGGGCGCGGTCGCTTCGGCCGTGACCGTGCCGAGCCCAAGCGTGTCCACGTAGCTTTCCGGCTTGTCGCTGCCGGGATTGAGGCGCGCGAGCAAAGGCAGGTGCCAGAAAAGCTCGCGGGTCCCGACGCGCATCGGGGGATAGTAGATGCGGTAGCCGAAACGGCCGCCGCGGTCGAGTAGCTCGGCGGCGTATTCCAGCTCGGTCTTGCTCGCGCGGGGGCCGTCGAGCAGGAGTTCATAGTCATGGGTCCAGATCTGCGAGTTGCGCGCCATCGGTTTGCCGTACAGGCCGAGATCGTCCGGGTTGGTGGAAAAGAGCGCGACCGTGACCGTGTCGGTAAACGCGCCGTCGCCGACTAGGGCTTGGTCCCGCGGTGTGCGCTGCCATCGGTGCGTGCGCGTGATGTGGCGGGCGATGCGATGCGACCCCGCGGGCCGCGCCTGGCTGGGATCGTGCTCGTCCAGCCAACCCGACTGGGGAATCCGAAGCGTGTAGCCCTCCTGTACATGGGAGAAGAGATGCAGAAGAGGGATCTGCGAGGCGCGTGGCAAGGCAGCGGCCAGCTTGCGATATCCGGTATGCCCGCAAAACACCTGGCTGACGGGCGTGGGCAGAATGCGCAGTTTCCCGTCAAGAAAGGCTCTCTGCAACGAATCGGGCAGGGTGCCGAATGGTTGCAGGGTGAAGAGCGTGTGGACCTGACCGGCAGGTTCGTGCTCGCGCCAGAGCCGGGCGCGCGCGAACCCGGGCAGCTCGGCCGCAGAACCGAACACGCGCAGGGCATCGCGCAGGGGCGGCTCATCGCCGCTGGCCCACGCGACTAGGCGCAAGAAGCGCTCTTCGTCGGTTTCCGCGAAGCCGCGCCAGAAGACCACACTCGCCGGCTCATGGCTGGCACCGAACAGGGTCCAGCGGACATTGCCCTTGTCATCCTGGGTGCGCGACAGCGCCAGCGGCTGCATGACCAAGAAGGGGCGCTGCGGGTAGCGGCCGGCGCGCGCCGCGGCCGCCAGCGATTCAGGCCAGGCCGGGTTGTCCTGCAGCAGAGTGCGGGAAAACTCGTGGGTCGAACCCGCTGCCAGCTTGGCCAGTTCGGCGACGAGGTGGTCCGCGATTCTTGCCAGGCCAGGCCCCAACTCGTGCGCCTGCTCGTACTCGTCGATGGCGAGGCCGCGCTGGTCGCACACGCCAGTGGCGGCCAGCGCACTGGCGGGATGGGGCGCGGTGAAGGGCTTGATTCCCACAAATGGGGGGGGCATGAATTCCGAATAGGCTGGGACCGGGAAACGCTCGTGGCCGAGAAAGGCTGCTGCCGCTTCTCGTTCGATTTGGGACCACGCTGTCTTGTCCTGCATGTGGCTTAGGGTAGTGCCGATGGCACTTCTCCGCTAGCATAGGCGCATGTCCGTCCTATTCGACGTGGAATACCTGGACGCACAGGTCCGGCTGCGAGCTACAGAGCCGACCCCGGCCGAAGTGCGCGCTGTCGCGCTTCAGCTTTCGAGCTACTACAACGACGAGCACAACCGGGCCATGTTGACCCACGAGGAAGACATGTCGGCCGAGGAGGTGGTTGAGTACTACACCGAGTCTTGCGAACGCGGCGACCACCTCTTCCTGCTTGAACAGGACGGTGTCTTGGTGGGGGACGCGGATTTTCGCCACTTCGATGCCGCGTCTGCCGAATACGCCATCATGATCGGCGCGCGCAACCTGCAGGGCAGGGGACTGGGCCGCAAATTCACCACCATGCTGCACGCCTGGGCCTTTCGCGGGCTGGGCCTCGCCCGCGTGTACGTGACCATTCTTCCCGCCAACCGCCCATCGCTGCGCCTGTTCGAGCAGCTCGGGTATGGACCTGACAGCAGCCCCCGGGCGCGCAGCCTGATTGACGAAGAAAGCGACGTGACCCTGTCGGTGGAGCGCGTGGTTTTTGAGGAGCAGCACGGCGCGATGATGGACAACGTGCGGATTGTGCCACGAAAGTAGCGTGGCCGTGAAGGCGCCGGTCGCGTCGGTGTCCGGCTTCGCGGGACGGCGCTCACTCGGCCACCGCAACCAACTGCCGGATGGCATTGCTCACCGGGTGAGCTGGCTGTGCGCCCGCGGCGATGCGGTCCAGGCCCGCTTGGATCCTCGCCACCTCTACGAGATCGAAAGACGCCTGCACCAGGCGGTCGCGGGCCCAGGTACGAATGTTCATGGCGTGCAAATTCGCCATGACCTCCGCTGGTTGTTGCAGTACGGCCAGCCGGCTGGAAAGGATCTTCCAGCCACGCGAGCGCACACACGTCTCCAGGTCGATACCGATTTCGAGTGACTGGCCGTATCCCGACTGCAGCTTCGCCACCAGCTCGTAGTAGCGGATCATGGTGGGATCATCGGCGCGCAGCCAGGCCGTCTCTTGCAGCAAGAGGCGTGCGCCCGGTCTGGCGGCCGCGGCCCACGCGCGCAGGGCCGTGCCCGGATCATGCAGATGCGTGAGCAGGAAGCGAGAGAAGAGGACGTCCGCGGGTGCGGTCGGGAATGGCTCTTGCGTGACGTCGTGGCAGACGAACCCGATCCCTGCGTCCGGCGTGCGCTGGGCCTCCTGGAGAAAACGCGGCGAAGCGTCTAGGCCGGTGGTCAAGCGCGAACGCAACCTCCGGTGTACGAGCCGCGTGGTGTAGCCCGGGCCGCACCCGAGGTCGATGGCATGCTCAGGCTCGCGCGGACCCCATTCGTCGAGAAAGACCCGGGTGGCCGGTTGATAGGCGGCGGCGAGCAAGGCCAGGCGCTGCGCCGCCGTGTCGGTTTCGCCGAAGGTGTAGTGATTTGTGGTGCTGGTCATCATCGGTCGCAGCCCGATGTGCACCCAAGGCAGAGACCGTGTCCCGGGTGCTTCCGGGCGGCCTCTCCTTTCGTGGTCAACAGAAAAGACTGGCAGCGCCCAGGCTAGCGCCACCACCAACACGCGGTTTTCACGATCGAAATTCGGAGGCGCGCGTGCATGGTGAAAACAGTGTAGCGAATCAACCCGCGTTGTCCAGCCAGCTTGGCCAGTCCAGCCTGTTATATTGGTCTGATGAACTGTGCCCCCGAACTTCACTGGCTGGACGGCGTGGACGTCTCGGTCGTGGCATGCGACACGGCCGGCATCTGTACCTACATGAACGAGCGCGCCTGCCAGATCTTCGCCAAGGATGGCGGCCGCGCGTTGCTGGGACACAGCCTGATCGACTGTCACCCAGAGCCAGCGCGCTCACGCCTGCTCGACATGCTGAACACGCCGCGCGCGAATAGCTACACAATCGAGAAAGCCGGAAAGAAGAAGCTCATCCACCAAACCCCCTTTTTTCGTGACGGCGTTTTTGCCGGTGTGGTCGAAATTGTCCTCGAGTTGCCGGCATCGCTGCCGCACTTCGTACGTTAGCTTCGCAGGCTGCCCAGGGCGGGAAAGGATCTCACTCGCTGGACGACGACGGCGGGCGGGATCTCGCCGTGGCTGCGCATGCGCGCGATCCATTCCAGCGCTGGTCCCGAGGCCGGCGGGGTCACCACCGTGCCGCGCAGTCGGCCTTCCCGCACCAGGCGCTGTCCGAGGGTCGGCGAACCGTCGCAGCCGACGATGGGAGCTTTGGCGAGCGGCAGGTTCAGTCTGACGGCGGCATCGCGCGCAGCCTGGCGCAGACCGAGAGCCATTTCGTCGTTCTGCGCGACGAAAACCCCGGGCACTTCACTGTCCTTGCTCAAATTCTTCAGCCAGCATTCAAGCGCCAGGCGCGCACCCTCGCTGGTCCAGTCCGAATTCAGCGTCACCAGTCGGTAGGGCTCCGCAAGCACGGACTTCAGGCCGTCGAGCCTCTGTTGTGCTGATGAGGCGGTGATCGGCCCGGTCACACACAGCACACAGCCGCCCTTGGGCATTAGGCGGCGGACCTGCTGGCCGTGAATGCGTCCGATCTCGGCCTGCTCCGGGCTGACTGCGAAGATGGCCCGATCGCTGAACTGCCGGCGCAGCTCCGCAATGAAACCCGATTTGCGGTTGAGCATCACCCACTCCACCCCGGCCTCGGCTGCAGCGCGCACGGTTGGGGCCACGCTGTCATCACTGACTGGGGCCACTAGCACGGCGACCAGATTGCTGGCATGCGCGTTCGCGATCGCCGCGGTTATCTGCGCTGCCTGCCGCCCGGCATTGTCCTGCGCCGACTCCACCTCGACGGTGAAGCCCGCGCGCCGGCCTTCGCGCAGGGCTTCTTCCTTGAGTTGCAGTTGGTAGTCGTTTTCAGTAGTTCGGAGGAACAATCTGATGCGACCAGACATGTCGGGCATTGTCGCACAATTCGGGAGGGATAGCGACACAAAAACGTGGGCAAGATCCTGCAAAGGCAGGCGCGCGTGGGGTTCGCGCGCATTGCAACGCGTCTCCAGTGCCGTTCAACGCACACGTCCAAGCGGAGACCAGAGGCGACGCAGCGCATATCGCCGCCCGATCAAAGGCCCAGGTCCTTCCTGATCGCGACCACCATCTGGCAGTGATCGACCAAGATATCTGTGCCGGTGGCTTCCGTCTCGTAGTTGAGGCCGTAGGGCCAGAAGTGCATGCTGTCCGCGTGAATCGCGGTATCGAGGGGTGTCGTGAGGGTGGCGTTGATGGCCTGCAACTGTGTGGCGGTGTTCGTCCCGACGAAGAGGCCGTTCGAGACATGGGCAGGCCACTGCGAGGCGGTGCCGATGCCCTGAGTGTGCGCGATTTCGTGCATGGCGGTCGCGCAAAGCATGTACTGCCGGCCAGCGCCGAATCGGATTGATCCGTTGATGTTTCCGTCAGCGGTGGACACACTGGTGTCGTAGCTGACCCGGACGGATCCAGTGATGTCGGCGTAGCAGTTGTAGTAGGCGACGGCCATATCCATGGCGCAAGTGATCTGGTTGTAGGCGTCGGTTTGGTCTGCAGTGGGCGAGGCGGCCCGGGAAAGTGTGTAATTCAGATGGCCGCTCGGCGTGCACGTTGGAGCCGGTTTGCCCAGGCATGTGCAATTGCCGGCAATGGCGTCCGAAGCCCTGTCGACGGTGGAATCCGGGCGAAGACTGCTGTCGCTCGGCAGATCCCTTGCGGTGGATGCGTCCCGACCCGCATCCGGCACGCCACCCGTGGCGCCGACCCCGGTGTCTGCACCCGCGTCAGTCCGTGAACCGCTGGTCGAGCCGCCTGTGCCCCCTGCTGCGCCGCCGGTCGAGCTGGGCACGGTGTTCGCACCGCCGCTCGCGCTGCTCGCGCCGCCGGTTGAGCTGGTCGTGCCGCCGCTTGCGCGGGTCGCGCCTCCCGTGCCGGTCGAAGCTCCGGTGCCGGTCGTGTCGGCAGTGCTGGCCGCTCCGCCACCTGCGCCGGTTGAGCCCCCCGTGCCGATCGCGCCGCCACCCGCGCCGGTCGCCCCGCCCGCGCTGGTCGTGCCAGTCGTGCCGGCGGAGCCACCCGCGCTGGTCGCCCCGCCCACGCGGCTGCTCGGACCCACGGCCCCGCCAGCGGCGCCGCCCGGGCCGCCGCCATTTTCACAGGCGGAAAATCCGAAAGCAATGAGTCCGAATGGCAAAGCGATTTTGAGCCTGCACATGTCGTCTCCTGAGGTAGCCAGGATTGAATCGCGTTCCGCAAAATCCTGGTCACAGCCCGGCGGTCGAGATTGCGCCGGTGTCCACTACCTCGAAATCGCTGCCATGCAGCTTGCGCAGGCTCGACACCAGGTCGTCCATCAAGGCAGACCACTTCTCGTTGCTTTCGCCGCTGATGTACCAGTTGCTGCCATTGTCAGCCAGGATGATGCCGTACTTCTTCATCGCGGTCAGGATGACCAGCGTCGGACCGGAGAACGAACTCGTGTCGAACGACGCCTTCAGGCGCAGACGCAGTCCCATCGGCGGCAGGGTAGTGCTGGAGTTGCCCGCCGCGTGGGTTGCCGGGTGGATGTAGCCCTGCTGCGAGCGGCTGACGGTGAATCTGATGGCATGGCGAATCTCGCCGGCCACGACCTCGTCGTAGCGCACCAGTCCCGGCAGAATGGGCAACCCGGCCGCGTCGGCGGATGTCCAGCCGTCGGTACGGAGCGCATTCGATCCGAGGTGGAAGATCGCGCCGTTCCCCGCTGTCCAGCCCGAACCGCCGGTGGGGTTTTGCGCGTTGTAGAGCTCGTAGAGGGTGCAATTGTTGGGCGCGCCCGCGGTGTCGAGGTAGAGCACATGCCGGTCACTGTCGGCCGAGGCGGTGGAGCCACCCTCTATGGGAGCGGTGAGCGGAATTGGGTAGCAGAACTTGTTGCTTCCAGTGGGACAGGGGAGGGGATCACTTTCGGTGGCACCCCAACTGGAGTTCCAAGTTAGCGGCTGCGGAGTGGCGCCGGTGCCAGTCAAGAAAGGAATGCCGTACTCGTCGGTCACCGTCCCCCAATCGGGATGGAAGCCAGTGGATGGCGACATGTTGGCTAGGTAGGTTGCGCTGTTGGCGTTGAGCGGATAGGCCGAGATGTCGGTGTTCCAAGGATTGTCCGCGGGAAAGATGTTGCAGCCGTTGATGGTCGGCACGCCACCCGGGCCACCTGTCCCGGTGTTGCCGCCGCCTCCGGTGGCTCCGCCGCTCCCGGGCGCCCCGCCACTCCTGGGCGCCCCGCCACTGCCGGGCGCTCCGCCACTGCCGGGCGCTCCGCCACTGCCGGGCGCCCCGCCACTGCCGGGCGCCCCGCCACTCCCGGACGTCCCACCACCGCCAAGCCCTCCCTGCGCACCTGCGCCACCGCCCCCGCCGGGTGAAGTGTCGTTCGAGCAGCCGATCAAGAACAGGATCAAGGACCAACCCAACATGGCTTGTTTCATCGCGCAATTTCTCCGGGTGTGTGCGCGCCCTGGCGCGCCGGCCTCGCAAACCAGAAACGGAATCCAGGTCGCTCAAGTATCTAACAACTGACCAGCGTAGTCTAGGTCTCTCGCCTCGTATGCTTGGCGCGGAACCACGATGCCGTCGCCGATACCGAGTGATCCGCTATACTTACGGCCAAATGCCAATAGTGCGCATCGCAGCCATTATCTTGAGTTTCTCCGTCCTTGCCAGCCTTGTGGGTTGCAAGGAGCCCAGCAACTCAACCGGGTCAACCAGTCCGGTTGGCGGAAGCGTCGCCACGGGTGGCGGCGAGGCAGGCAACGGTGGCACGAGATCCGGTGGCACCCAAGCTGCGGGCGGAAGCGTGGGTGTTGGCGGATCCCAAGCGACTGGAGGCACGGCCAGAGGCGGCAATAGCTTCGTGGGAGGTGTGCCGGCAACTGGAGGACGGCCGGCAACCGGAGGAGTGCCTGCTAGCGGAGGCAGTCTCCCGACGGGCGGTGGCTCATTCACGGGCGGCAACCCGGCAAATGGCGGCGTTCCGGGCACGGGCGGCATCGCGGCAACCGGCGGTGCCGCTGGTGGTGCGAAATCAGCCGGCGGCACGGCGAATTCGGGTGGAGCGGTCGGTGGCGCAGCGACCGTGGGAGGGAGTTCCCCGACCGGAGGCGCATCACCGACCGGTGGTTCGCCATCGACGGGTGGAACCACGACGGCGGATGCTGGCGTCTCTTCCCAGTACGTCGGGTTTCAGCCGGTTCCCAACAGTCAAAACACCGCCAATTTCAATCCGGCCACCTGGTACACAAGTTGGAAGAGCAAGTTCTACGTCGACTGCGGGAGCGGGCTAGCCCGCGTGGCCAACGGCCAGGGCAGCGGCAACACTGTCTCGGAAGGGATCGGCTATGGCATGCTTCTCGCGGTCGGCAACGGCGACAAGACAGCCCTTGCCGCACTTTGGGCCTACTACAAGGCTCATGTCGATGCCAACGGCCTGATGAACTGGAGCATCAACGGCTGTAGCGCGACAACCCCGGGGCAGAATGATGCCTATGCCGCGACCGATGGTGATGAAGACACCGCGATGGCTCTGGTCCAGGCCGACGCCAAGTGGGGTGGCTACAAGACCGACGCGACGAATCTCATCAATCTCATCAAGAAGTATGAAACCGCCGCGGGCACGCCCTCATATCTGCGCCCGGGTGACGCCGCAAACAACGGCGGCAAGGGTGAGGGAATTGTAAATCCCTCGTATTTTGCCACGGGCTACTGGCATGTCTGGGCTACCTACGTGGGTGACAGTTTTTGGAATCAGTTGGCCACCGACGCCTATACGATGTTGGCTGCCTACCAGACCCTCACGATTTCGAATTCCACCGGCGCTCTAGTGCCCGACTGGGGCAATACTCAAGGGCAGAACCCCTACGGCAGCAGCTACTACTACGATGCTTGCCGGACGCCGTGGCGAGTTGCGGTGGACTACGCTTGGTTCGGGACGCCGGCTGCCCAGACATTTCTCCAACACGTGGCGAACTACGTCGACAAACAAGGTGGCGTGGCCAATGTCCCCTTCGACAAGAACAGTGCCTTCTTGGGTCCGTTTGCGCTGTCCGGCACAGCGGTGAGCCAAACCACGGCCGACACGTATCTCAACGCCTGGCTATCCGCCAATATGGACGACACTCCCTACTTCCAGGGCTCGCTGCGCGGGATATTCCTGCTTCTGGCCAATCACCTCTTCCCCCGGGGCATCTGACAGCCCTGCAGCGATTTCTCCCAGTTGGGGATCGCGAAATGAGCTGGCTGCCGCATCCCAGGCAAATCGTTTTTGGCATGTCGATTTGGTTGCCTATCTTCAATTTGCCTAATAGTATGCCCGGGCAATCACCACTCAGGAGAACTCATGTCCAACGTTGATCTGAACATCACTGCCTTGGTCGAGACCTTTACCAGCCAGCTCGTCGCCGCCGTGGAAGCCGCTTCGGTGCAGCGAATCCAGGCTGCCCTTGCCGGTGCCTTTGGGGTTCCGCAGAAGCGCGGACCGGGCCGGCCACCGAAGAAGCTGGTCAGTGCGGCCTCGGCGCCCGCCTCGGTGCGCGCACCAGCGCGGAAGAAGCAGCTTTGCCCGGTGCCCGGCTGCAAGAACGCGGCGGCACCAGTCTTTGGCATGGTCTGCAAGGAGCACAAGAATTTGGCCAAGGCCACGATCAAGAAGTACCGGGAGCAGCGCCGAGAGGCCAAGGGCACCCACGCGACTGGCGCCAGGCCGGCGGCCGCAAAGAAGGCGGCGAAGCTCACGCCGAAGGTGAAGCGGGCGCGCAAGCTGCAAGGACAGTACTTGGGCTTCTTGAGGTCGCTCACCGGCGCTGACCGCGCAAGGGTGAAGCAGATCGCAGCCGAGAAGGGCGTTGCCGATGCCGTGAAGCTCGCGCAGTCGCTCAAGAAGGCCTAGAGATCGGGAACTCATCCGGGCGGGTCCTTGCGGCCCGCCACGTGTTCTGGCTAGCTTGTCGCATTGCGCTCCCGTCCGGAGTCCGTCCAGGGTGGAAGCACTCGGTGGGATGCGCGGCCCTGCCTGCCTGGTGATGGACGGCACCACAGTGCCAACGACAGCGCCCTGTGGTGCGCGTTATCATCCAGGCGTGAACCCGCCATCCGGACTTTCCGACCTACGATCAACTCAATCCGACGGCGCGCCCATCGGGCAGAATCTTGATCCTAGACGCTGCGGGCACCTTCGGCAGGCCGGGCATGGTCGCGATGTTGCCGCCCAGGCCCAGTTCCCTGGCCACTTCATGAATGCGCCGGGATGGAAGATCGCTACGCGTGCCTGCATTCATCTCCATGACTGTGGCTCTTGTGAGAAGGCGGTGAAGTCATTTGGGCAGTTCATAGGCGACTACATCTTGGCGGGCCGCACTACATCTCCAGTTTTGACAAAGGTATCAACCTTCCCCATCGGAGCGACCGTCCCGTCGGGATCTACGCGAATTGCCGAGCCGGCTCGGATGCCGTAGCCGATGCTCGCGTCGGGCGAAAGCTGCAGCAGCGCCGTGAGTTCGCCCCAGCTCTCATTCTCGCCGTGCGTGTCGCACATAATGTCGGCAATTCCCAGGCACGAAAACAGGTTGCCGACATGGTCGTCGTCATCTTTCCAGTGTACCCAGGCGCGGGCTAGCATGATGCTGCCTGCCGAAACCCCGAAGATGGACTTGCCACCGCGATACAGTTCGCGCAAGAAAGGGGCGAGGCTGCGCTTGGCGACGACATGCATTCCCTCTTCGACGTCGCCGCCGCTGATGAAAACCGCGTCCGCCGCTTCGCAAGTTTTCGCGAAAGAGCGGCGCTCGAATCGCCGGGATGTTGGTGCGAGCGTCACTGTCCCCGAGCCGGAATTCACGAAGTAGCTACTCACCCAGGTAAAGAAGCCTCGATCGTCGTTGCTCGCGGCGCCAATGTACGCAATTGAAGGAGAAGAGACTCCGCAAGTGTCGAACACGGTTTGCAGCAATGGATCGGACTTGATGCGCCTGCTACCAGGATCGCCGGCGATCAGGAAGATTGGTTTTCGTACGCTCATGGTCTCCCCGCAAAGAGCTCATGGGAATCGATCTCGAAGTCGACTCGGGCAAGTCGATATTTGACGCCCCGAACCGGCGACAACGCCTGAACCCGCCCGAAAATGATCTTCACGGAGGAGCCATAGCATTGTTGCAGCGACGCCAGCAATTCCGGCTCGACGGCCGCCGGCTCTCGGGTATCGCTCACGTAGCGTATGCAAACCGTGGCGGGGTCGGTCTGCACCAGCTCGTACTGATCCACGCCATCGACCTCGGCGATCGCCACATCGGCTTCGCGCTGGGTGACAAGCTTGCCCGCCAGTGACAGGGTTGCGTTGGCAATTCTTCCCTCGATCGCATCGAGGGTTAATCCCTCGTGACGGCCGCACGGGCACGCCTCGGTTGCCAGTCGCACTAGATCTCCCATGTCAAAACGGATTAGCGCCCGCCAAGGGTTGTGAAACGTGCTGGCCAAAACCCGTCCGACCATGGGACCGCCGTGGCGAGGTGCAAGCGGTTGAAAATCGACGTGACACTGTTCAACGTTCTGATGAAGCCGGCCAGCTTCGCACTGCATGAACACGTACCCGCTCTCGGTGGCACCGTATGAGCTGATCACCGGGCATTGAAAAATGCTGCGAATATGCCGCAAGTGAATGAGTGACGGGTTCTCATAGGTCAGAATCACGACTGCGGGCTGACGTATTCTGCGACGATGCTTGATCGCGTGGCGGCAGAGCACGCTGAGAAATGAAGGGTTGGCTTCGAGTATTGTGGGCTCGAACTGGGCCAACTCCTCGATCATCCGATCGCAGAGCATCGGGCTCCACTCGGCCGGATCGGCTTTCTCGGTGAGAAACAGGTAGTGCCAGAGCGTGCGCTGCTGCATGGTCAGATATCCGACCTCGCTTCCGAACCCCACGCACAGGGGGCTGGCAAGAATTGCCTCGCGGTGATCGCCCAAGCGCGCCGACGCGGTGGCCGCATGCAGCTTCCACGAGGAGGCCTCGGACGCGTCCCACCACTCCTGACACCAAACGTTGGTGACGGCCTCCGAGGTTGAACCGCTGGTCTTCACCAGTTCGACTTCACCATTGGCGAGTGCCGAGTCGAGATCACGCCCTGCGGGGACGAAGCCGCCAGGTTGGTGTTCGCGCAGATCAGCCTTGCCGAGCACGGGCATCGCCTGGTAGCGGGCGAAGATATCCACCGACGGGCCCCGATCATGGCGGCGCCAGGTACGGTAGGCCGGTGCATGCGCCAGGGCCCCTTCGAATGCGGCCTTCGCGAAAGCGCGATATTCTGGTGTGTAGGTTGACGCCGGGATGGGCAGCGGAGTCGGTTGTTCTTGGGCGCCGAGGAGCATTGGGTGGTGTGGGAGCAGCAGAAGTGGCAAACGCCGGTGGACCTGTCTTCGATCTCAAGCCAGGCCGCCAGGCCGCGTGCCAGAGTATTCTGGAGTCTTGCCATCGCAACCGCAACCCCGCCGCCTTGACCGCGCTGCGGTTCGTCCAAACTGCTCATCTTCTTGAATTCATGCGAGAATTCTGACGAAGTCCTTCGCGAAAGCACGGGCTTGGGAAGACACACGTTCTTCGGTGCAAGCTGGATGTGGGACTTTCCCCCACCCGACGACTTCAACCGACCAACGGCGCGCACGCATTTTCTCTGCGAAACTTGCTAGACTGCACGCCGGATACAGACCATCGGGCATGGTTCCGCGTGGCTTGTCCCGTGATAGCGAGGCATCCTCCAATGACAAGAGAACACATTGCCCGCCCAGTTGCCACAGGTGCATTCGTAGGACAGCTTGCAGGGTTCGAACTCCCCATCACCTACCGTGACTTCCAGCCCGAAAATGTCGCTTCCGGCGGGCACCCGGACTTCTTCTTCCTGGGTACGAAGAAAGCGGGCTCAACCACGCCCACGACCATCTGCGTTCCCAACTCGGGCGGTCCATCCAAGGGCAACGACTCGACCGCGCGCTGTTGGGGAATCATGGCTACGAACTTGTCGCACGGCAAACCGCAGCCCGGCACGACGACGACCTGTGCTTGCCAGTTTAGCGACTGGAACATCGGCAACACGAATCACATTCCCGGCGGCTACACCCAGGCCGCCAATGACAGTCCCCTTTCCAACGAAGCCGGTGCCTACGTGGGTGGGACTGCGGGCACGACTGTCAGCGTGACCGGCAACGCTGGCGTCTCTTCTGGCACGCTGACTGGCTATACCTCCAGCAACCCAGGCGGCCCGATTTGGAAAGGGACAACGCCTGCCTTCAAAGATGCCAACAGCTTCAAGCAGTGGTTCAACGATGACAAGACGGTCAACACGACATTCACGGCCGTTCTCGAGATGACCAGTATCGGCGGCAATATCTACCAATATGCAAGCCAATCGCACTTGACCCAGGGTGGCTTCTTCCCCCTCGACACGCTGAATCCTTCCCAGACTACCTTGTGCAACCTTTGGCCCTACTGGAACCGTGCCAACGGAAGCCCCATCTGGACCACCTGCACGGGCGATCAATACCTCTTCCCACCCCGGATCGTGGCAGCCGACGCGGCCACCTGCGATCCCGTCGTCACCAACGTGGCGGATCTCACCAAAGGTTGCTGGCAGGACAAACTTGTAGGGGTGAAGCACGGCGACGGTAAGGTTCAGACTGACTATGGGGAGCAATGCGAACCGAGCGGGGCGGACGATTCGAGCTGCACCAGTGCCTGTCGTCTGCCGGGCGGGTGTGGTGATGGCAAGATCGAGCCGCCCGAGCAGTGCGATGATGGGGATCTGAACAACAACGGCGAGTACGGTGGCTGCGCCCCAAGTTGCATCTACGCTCCCCACTGCGGCGACGGCATAATGAACGGACCGAGGAATGCGATGACGGGATCCTGGACAGCTCGTACGGCGGCTGTACCCCGCAGTGCAAGCGGGGGCCCCACTGTGGTGACGGCTTCGTCAACGGTCCGGAAGAATGCGACGACGGCGACAAGAATGGCAAGGACACCGTCTGCTCGACCGAGTGCAAGAAGATCATCTACATTTCCTACTGATTGAGTGCCCATGCGCTTGTGGCTGTCCATAGTTTTCCTGGCGAGCTTGATGGCAGCCTCGCTGCCGGCGCGGACGGAAGGCGATGCCCTTCCGCAAATCCGCATCAGGGTCGGCGAAGCCTACCAGCTCCACCTCGGCTTCATAATCGTGGGACTGGTGTGCGACGACACCTCGGTGGTACGCGTTGAGGACGGCGGCGATCACCTGCGTCTGGTGGGACTGGCACCGGGCCAGAGCAAGTGCGGCTTCTGGAGCAACCCCAAATCCCCCACGCCCTCGAGGGTCTACGAGGTCATTGTCACACGTGCCTCGCCGGCAAGACGCTGAGCCCGCACAAGCCCGCACGTCTATCTATGCCTGAAACAGAAACCACACCGCCGAGTGCGAAATTGCCGGCGCCGACCCGGTCCGAGGTGGCGGCCTGGATGCTGGTCGGGCTCGGCCTGCTGGCCGTGCTGTGGTTGCACCTTCTGCCTGCGCTCCTAGCCGGGCTGTTGGTGTACGAGCTGGTTCACCTCACCGCGCCGCTGTGGCAACGGCATCTTTCCAATGAACGAGCAAAAGTGGTGGCGGTGTCGGCCCTGGCCGTCCTGGTGGTCGGGCTGGTGACGGCCGCGGTGGCTTGGCTCGTGGTGTATCTGCGGGGCGAGGGACACCTGACCCGGCTGTTGCAAAAGATGGCGCAGATCATCAACCAGGCCCGCGCCACGCTGCCCGCGTCGGTGACGGAGAATCTGCCCGACAACGCGGACCAACTGAGGGAAACCGCAGTGCGCTGGCTGGAATCGCACGCGCGCGGCCTGCAGACCGCGGGGGAAGACTTCGGCCGAGCGCTAGTGCACATTCTCATCGGTCTAGTGGTCGGTGGGATAGTTTCCCTCACCGACGTGCGCCCACACAACTTCGACCGCCCGCTGGCCCGCGCCCTGGCTGAACGAATTGCCCGCCTGGCCAATGCCTTCCGTCGCATTGTGTTTGCGCAGGTCCGCATCTCGGCGGTGAACACCACGCTGACCGCCCTGTTTCTGCTGGTCGGCCTGCGCCTCTTCGGGGTGCACCTGCCGCTCCTCAAGACCCTGATCGCCATCACGTTCTTGGTCGGGCTGCTGCCGGTGGTGGGAAATCTGATCTCGAACACCATCATCGTGATCGTCGGGCTCAATCACTCCCTCGGGGCCGCCCTGGCGTGCCTGGGCTTTCTCATCGTCATCCACAAACTCGAGTACTTCCTCAATGCACGTATTGTGGGTGGTCAGATTAGGGCCCGCGCGTGGGAGCTGCTCATCGCCATGCTGATCATGGAATCCGCCTTCGGTCTAGCCGGCATCGTGGCCGCACCCATCTACTACGCCTACCTGAAGGACGAACTCGCCGCGCGGCACCTGGTTTGATGGGAGGCATCGCCGTCGCACGCTCGCCTGTCTCCGCCGCTTTGACCGAGGACGAAAGGATCATCTGATCGGGGTTTGTTGCTGCGGTGGCGTGAGGCTCAGGTAGGGCGTGTGGCGCAGCCCGTCCGCTCATCTGCGCGTCAAAAATCTCGCGCGGATAGGTTCGGTAGCCAGCACGGCCGGCAGAATCCCAAGCGTCTCTTGGTCCGCACGGAGTCCTTGCGGCACGCAGGCCGCGCCACCTCGATCGCGCGCTACTTGCGCTCGTAGAAGGTGATGCTCACCCCGCCCGATCCGCTGCCCGGAGCGGAACTCAGGAACTTGCCCGTGGTGAGAAACGCGTAGGCTCCGTCGGTACGTGCCTCGAAGACCGGTGTTAGCCCGTTCATCGGCCCGCAATTGCGCACGATGATGAACTCGCCGTTACTCGGCGCCAGCGTGTATCTGGCGTCCAGCGTGGTGCCCGACGACCCCGCGAGCTGGTAGTCCGCGCCGCCGTTGAGAATCGAGCCCGACTCCTTGCTGCCGGTCGTGGTGCCCCCGGTTATGGGAATGATGTTGCGGCTGCCGCGCTTGGCATTGCTGACGATTATGGTCGATCCGAGCGTGACGTTCTCGGTGAACACGGTAGCGCCATCGGTTCCGCTAGCGGTCACGCAGTCCCAGGACACATTGGGAACACCGGCCGGGTCCTTCAGCTGGATCTTCGGATCTCCGACGGTCACCTTGGACACGTCGTAGATGTCGAGCTGGATCTTGCCGGTCGCAACGACCCGCGTGCCGACGAGCTTGGTGGTGTTGAGCCAGGCGTACGAGCCCGCGGTCGGGGCCTCTATATCGGGGACGATGCGGATGGCTGAATCTCCCGCAGCGGCGACGCCACATATACGCGTGAAGATGTTGACGTTGTCGCTGGTCTTCCAGATGAGGACCTCTTCCAGCTCCATGGCGCCGGTCGACAACGTCAGCTCGTAGTCGAGGCCGCCGGTGAGAACCGTGCCTTTGAGTTTGTCGCCAGTGATCGTGCCGCCTGATACGTCAAGCTGGCGGCGGTGGCCGAACTGGGTGTTGCCGACGTCGTGGGTGGCGCTGACCGTGAGGGCCACGCTGAACACGAGCGTGCCGGCCGTGGGAGGCGGAATGCCATCGGGCATACCGCAGGTCCACGACGGATCGGGGACGATCGTCGCCTCGGTTCCGCTTGCGCCTCCCGTGGTGGACCCGCCAGTCCCGGCGCCGCCAATGCCACCGCCAGTTCCGGTAGTCCCACCGGTTCCGGTGGCGCCGCCGCTGGCTGCGCCGCCGTTGCTACGACCGCCGGTTCCTGCTCCCCCAATCCCTCCAGTCGCGCCCGTAAGACCCCCAGTACTACCACTGCCCGTGTCGGACGCGCCGCCGGAACCAGTCGCGCCGCCGGTGCCTTTCGTCGATGCCCCGCCAGAACCGCCCGCGCCGCTGCCGCCCGCGCCGACTGCTGTCGTGCCTCCAGTGCCCGGAACGCCACCACTGCCTTTGGTGCCGCCAGATGCTGCGGCTCCGCCGGTGCCAGTCATGCCGCCGGAAGCGGCGCCCCCTGCGCTGGTGGTGCCGCCAGAACCATCGCGTCCGCCCATAGCACCCGAGGCGGTGCCGCCAGAGCCACCCGTAGGGCTGGTCGTTCCCCCGGTACTCTGCCTTCCCCCCGCGCCGGTGCCGCCGCCACTCGATTGGCCGCAGCCAGCAAGGCCGACACTCACGATGGCAGCGAGCACGAGCGTCTTTGGCAGATTGTCGGTTCTCTTCGACGGGTCCATTCGTGTAGGCACTAACATGGGCATTACGCAGTTGCAGTCGCCCCGCCAAATTGGTTCACGAAACTGCTGGGGCGACGAGCTAGAAGAGCGAGTCCAGTGTTCAGCGAGCGCTCGCGAGAACCACCCATAGGCGTTAAGCGGATCGACGGCGAGACAGATGACCATTCGTGATTCATGGGCACAAGTTTTTGAACGGTCACCCCTCTCCCGCGGCACGATTCGACGTACAATGCAGCACCCTCACCCCGGCCCTCTCCCGGCGGGAGAGGGTGGTCTACCTGCGGCCGCTTAACGCCTATGCCAGCACCACCGCTCCCTGGCGCAGAATCTCCACCCGCTCCCCGCGCACGCGGGCCAGGGTGCTGGGCTGACCGCCGGGGGTGACGCCACCGTCGAGGATCAGGCATCTCGACGGACCAAAGTAGGCAGTGACTTCGCTAGCGGTGCGGGGCGGTGCCGCGCCAGCCGGGTTGGCGCTGGTGGCAGTAATGGGGCGGCCAGCGGCTACAACGAAAGCTTGCGCGAGCGGATGGGGTGACACTCGCGCCGCTACGCAGCCTTCGGCTACGATCAACGCGGGCAAGCCCGTCCGCGCGGGCAGGGCCAAGGTCAGCGGGCCGGGCCAATGCTGCCTCATCAGACGCTCGGCCAGCGGCGAAATTTCGCCGCACAGCGAGGCGAGCATCGCGCGGCCCGAAACCAGGAGCGAGAAGGTCTTTTCTGCCGCACGGCCCTTCAAGACGCGCAGCTTGGCGAGGGCCGCCTCATTGAGTGCATCGACTGCCAAAGCATAGAACGTCTCAGTCGGAAAGGCGACAACCTCGCCGCGAGCGATGGCCGCGGCTGCTGCGACGAGCACTACCACTTCTCGCGCACTTCAGCGTCGGCCTCCAAGACCTTCTGCAGCCGCGCTTCGCGCTCGGCGGCCACCGCCTTGGCCAGCTTGGCGTCCCCCAGCGCGATGATCTGCGCGGCCAGCAAGCCCGCGTTCTCGGCGCCGCCAATTGCTACCGTCGCCACGGGAATACCTGGTGGCATCATGGCGGTAGAGAGAAGCGCGTCCATGCCTTGCAGGCTGCCGGACGCAATCGGCACGCCAATCACCGGGCGGGTAGTGTGCGCGGCCACTGCGCCGGCCAAGTGGGCCGCGCCGCCCGCGCCGCAAATGAAGACCTTGGTGCCCGCAGCGGCCGTCTCGCGCACGTAGGCCGCGGTCTGTTCGGGCGTGCGATGGGCTGACAGCACCCGCACGTCCACGCTCAGACCGAGCTTGCGGCAGGCTTGTGCCGCCGGCTTCATGATCTCGAGGTCGGATTTCGACCCCATCAAAATGGCTACGTCGCTTCCTGGCTTTCCACTCATGTTCGTCCTCGCAGGCCGATGTCTTTGCGATAGTGCATGCCATTCCAATGAATGCGGCCGAGGCCACTGTAGGCGCGACTGCGCGCGGAATCGAGGTCCGTGCCCCGCGCGGTGATCCCAAGCACGCGGCCGCCACTGGTCAGCAGGTGCTCTCCGTCGCGCCTAGTGCCGGCGTGAAACACCACCAGATCCTTGCCCTCGCCGGGAAGTTGGCCGTTGTCGGCCAATCCATCGATCGCATCGCCGCTGCGCACCTTGCCTGGATAGCCCGCGGCCGCCAGCACCACGCACACCGCGATGCCGGGCGACCAACCCGGTGAACCGGCGGGCAAAGTTCCCTGGGCGGTGTGGAGCAGCCAAGGCAGAAGGTCGTCTTGCATGCGCGGCAACACCGCCTGGGTTTCGGGATCGCCGAAACGACAGTTCCATTCAATGACCATGGGCCCGCGCTCCGGCGTCAGCATCAGTCCGCCGTAGAGCAGCCCGCGAAACGGCCGGCCCATTGCCGCCAGGGCGGCCACGGTGGGTGCGAAGATGGTCTTGCCGATGCGTTCAGTGAGAGTCGCGTCCAGCAAGGGCGAGGGGGAATAGGCGCCCATGCCGCCGGTNNCCGGTGTTGGGCCCGCGATCGCCGTCGAACACCGCCTTGTGGTCCTCGGCGGTGGCCAGCAAGACAAAGCGCTCGCCGTCGCAAAGGGCCATCATGGAACACTCGCGGCCGGTGAGGCGCTCCTCGATCACCACCTCCGCGCCTGCATCGCCGAAGCTGCGGTCGAGCAACATCGCGCGGGCGGCGGCCTTGGCTTCTTGGTGTGAATTGGCGACCACCACCCCCTTGCCCGCACACAGCCCGTCAGCCTTGACCACCACGTCGCCCGGCTGCGCGTCGATGAATGTCTCGGCCGCGGCGAAGTCGTCGAAGCTGCCATAGGCCGCAGTGGGAACCCCCGCGCGTTTCATCAGATCCTTGGCGAACTTCTTCGAGCCCTCGATTTCAGCCGCTGCCCGCGAGGGGCCGAAAAACGCGATCCCAGACTTGGCAAAGGCATCGCCCAGACCCTTGGCCAGGGCCGCTTCCGGGCCGCACACCACGAAATCGATGCGCTCGCGCGCCGCCAGGGCCAGTAGCTCTGCCACCGCCTCGGCCCCCACCGACGCCAGGGTGACCCTACCCACGCCCGGTCCTGTGCCGCGCCCAAGGGCCTCGATGCCGGGGTTGCCCGGCGCGGCCACCAGATGATCGCACAAGGGGCTTTGCAGCAGTTTCCAGGCCAGTGCGTGCTCGCGCCCGCCCGAGCCGACCAGGAGAATCCTATTTCCCATGCGAAGATTCGTCAGAGGGGCCAACAACTGACAGGGCAGGCTTGCCCGCGGTTTGAGATTCCGGCGCAACCGCCCCGTCGCGCCGTACGCCGCGCATGAAGTGCGGCTCGCGAATCACGGCGAAGCGTCCGCCCAACATGAACGCCGGGGTTCTGACCAAGGGGGGCGAAACCGCTGGCGCCATCCAGGAGCGCGGCTCGCCCCGACTCGACGACTGCTTGGGCGGGACGCCCTTTGCCGGACGACTGTAGATGGCCATCTGTCGCCTCCTTCCTAACCTCGTCGCATAGGAACTCGCAAGCGATGTTGTCAGTGTCGGAAGTGGCGCTCGCCGGTGAAGACGAGTGCAAGCTTGTGTTCGTCGGCCGCGGCGATGACCTCGGCGTCGCGCACCGATCCGCCGGGTTCGATAATGGCAGTGACGCCTGCCTTGGCAGCCTCGTCCACGCCGTCGCGGAAGGGGAAGAATGCGTCCGAGGCGAGCACCGAGCCAGCGAGGGGCGAGCGCGCCTTGGACACCGCCAGCTTGACCGAGTCCACCCGCGACATTTGGCCCGCGCCCACGCCCAAGGTGCGGCCGCCGCCCACGAACACGATGGCGTTGGACTTCACGTGCTTGGCCACGCGCCAGCCGAAGTCGAGGTCAGCCAGTTCCTGCGCGGTGGGCTTGCGTGCCGATACCACCTTGCCTGCCGAGGCTGCGCAGGTGGTGATGTCGCTGGACTGCACCAGGATGCCACCCGAGATGGCGCGCAGATCGAGTTGCCCGGCTGCGCCTGGCGCCAGCTTGGCGCGCAGCAGGCGCAGGTTCTTCTTGCTGGCGAAGACCTGCAGGGCTTCCGGCGTGTAGTCAGGTGCCACCACGCATTCCAAGAATCCTTCGCCCATCATGCGGGCCAGATCAGCATCGGCGGTGCGGTTGAAGGCCACGATGCCGCCAAAGGCGGAAACCGGATCGGTTTCCTTGGCCAAGCGGAAGGCTTCGTTGATGCCTTTGTCGGAAACCGCGATGCCGCAGGGGTTGGTGTGCTTGATGATGCACGCCGCGGGGGATTCAAATTCCGCACACAGCTTCATGGCGGCGTCGAGATCAAGCAGGTTGTTGTAGGAAAGCTCCTTGCCCTGCAAGACCTCGGCCTTGGCCAGCGACATCCCGGAGGGCGCGTCCCACGAATAGAAAGCGGCCTTTTGGTGGGGGTTCTCGCCGTAGCGCAGAACGCGCTGCAGGTGCAGCGAAGGGTGCAGGGTGGCCGGAAAATCCGAGGCTACGCTGCCGTTTTCGGCCAGACAGCCGAGGTGGCTGGCGATGGCGCCGTCGTAGGCAGCGGTGTGGGCAAAGGCCTTGCGGCAAAGCTCGAAGCGCAGCGCAGGTGAGATCTGACCCTGGCTTTCGATCTCGCCCAGCACGCGGTCGTAGTCCTTGGGATCGACCACCACGGCCACGCGTTCGTGGTTTTTCGCCGCCGAACGCACCATGGCCGGGCCGCCGATGTCGATGTTCTCGATGACTTCGTCGAAGGCGGCCCCGCGTGCCACGGTCTCGCGGAATGGATACAGATTCACCACCACCAGATCGATGGGCTCGATCTTGTGCTCTTTCATCTGCTTCTCGTGCTCGGGCGTGGGCCGGCCCAGGATGCCGCCGTGCACGCGCGGGTGCAGCGTCTTCACCCGGCCGTCGAGCATTTCGGGAAACCCGGTGAAATCGCTCACATCGCGCACCGTCAGCCCGGCCTCGCGCAGTGAGCGCGAGGTGCCACCGGTGGACAGAATCTCGATGCCCAGCTTGGCCAACCGGCGGCCGAGATCCACCACGCCGGTCTTGTCCGAAACAGAGATGAGAGCGCGCGTCGGCTTGCTCATGGCGTGGTTTCTAGCACAACCTCGTGCGTCCATGGGAAAGCGATGAACAGCCTCGGCCTGGACCAACTTTGGTGAGGTCTGACCTGGTGAGGCCTGACCTGGTGAGGTCTGACCAGACTCCGGGCTTGGCGCGTGTGAAAGAGTTTTCGTTTGCGTCACCTGTTCGTTGCTTGGGTCGGTCAGGCTGCAGGCGAGGAGGTTGCACGCCATGACCGACAACAATTCCGATCCTTGCCAAAGCCCAGGCGCTCCGGTGCCCAACGACCGGCAAGTGAAGAGGGCGCCACCACCCAAAGCGAAAGAGAATCCGTGGGACCACGAGCCCGCCTGGCCAGGGGGAGAATCCGACGACGACGAGGTCGTGGCAGATGGGATGTGCGATGACGACGATGGCCCGCCTTCCCTGCGGCTGCCTGCCCCCCTCGGTTTTCAGCAATCGTCGCTATGGAACGAGGCGCTCGCCCGAATCCGCGCAGCAAGGTTCAGCAGCGAGTCTTCCTGTCCCCACGCGCTCCCCCGATTAGTTGGGGCCATGTGCAAAGATGACAGGACGTAGCGAAAAGAGATCGAAGCCAAGGCGAAGGGAAATCGTGGGAACGAAGCCATAGGACCTTAGGGCGACATCGGTTTCCTTGGCGGCTTGATCAAGGGCGGGACTGGTTGGGGCGCCGTTCTTGGCGGTAATGCTGGTTTGTGCCGCGAACGTCCCCATCACTCCAAGCGACAACCCCATGGTGACACTGTCCCAGAACTCATGTTGATAGCCCACTTCGACCAGCCACATGTCCACAGTCGTATGCGCTTGGTAGCCGCCACCCAGGCCCTGCAAAGAAGGAACGCCACTTGTGGCGAGGTCCAGCGATCCAGCGAGGCTCAACCTGGCGTAGCCGAAATCGGCATACAAACCCAGCGAACGAAATGGCCGCACGCCTGTCTGAACCCGGAAGGTGTGGCCCTGGTAGCTCGTGTGATTCAGGATGGCGCCAACCTGGGCATTGCCGCTTGCCGATGCAGCTATCCCGGTCAGCAATCCGCTGTAGGCCGAGGGAATCCAGCCGTATCCCATCGAGAGCCGCAACCGGAAGCGCGTCTCAAGACTGGCCAGTATGCCCATGTCAATGGGCGCGTGGGTGGTGCCTTCGAGAGACAAGTGCCAGTCTTGCGGCGATTTTGTCGCGGACGGAGAAGTCAGCTTCTCGCGAGTGGTCGGTAGCGAGTCTAAAACGGCGGCGCCTTCCCGCGGCGGGGCGGCAGCGTTGCGGGATGGAAGATCAACATGACCACCTTCCACATTGGCGTCCGCATAGATCCCCACGACCACAGACAGAATGCAGCACGAGATGTCCAACGCCAACGCCTCTATCTGATTGGATGGCCTCGTGGACGCAAAGGTCCGAAAATCCAGTCCGCAAATCTTGCGCTCTTGGCCGCCGCCAATTGGGCCCCCCCTAGCGAAGCGCGCCTCCGGAAGCTACCTTTTCCACGCAGAGACGGGGAGGCCAAAGAGCCGGACGCAGTCCGGATTCCTTCTTCTCATCCGCTCTCTGCGGTCCTCGGTGCTCTCCGAGTGAAATAGGTATCTCTCACGCACCCAGGGCGCGCGCGATGAAGTAGGTGATGGCGGCGATGAGCGCGGATACGGGAATGGTGAAGATCCAGGCCCAGAGAATGCGGCTGGCCAGTCCCCAGCGCACGCGACCGGGGTTGGAGACCGAGCCCACCCCCACGATAGCGCCAGTGATGGTGTGGGTGGTGGACACGGGAATGCCGAGCTGGGTTGCGATGAAGATGGCCAGTGAACCACCGGTCTCGGCGCAGAAGCCGCCGAAGGGACGCAGCTTGGTCAGCCGCATACCCATGGTCTTCACGATTCGCCAGCCGCCCGCCATAGTGCCGAGGCCCATGGCCGCGTGGCACGACAGCACGATCCACAGCGGGAAATTCGACGTGGTGGGAAAGGTCTTGCCCAGCAGCCCTTGCGAGTACAGCAGGACAGCGATGATTCCCATCGTCTTCTGCGCGTCGTTGCCGCC
>PMJO01000161.1 GCA_003158455.1 Myxococcales bacterium
ACTGGTGGCGGAAGCGGTGGCGCCTCCACCGCGCGGTCGGGTGGTGGACGCCTGCGCCGGTGCGGGCGGAAAAACCCTGGCCATGGCAGCGTTGCTGGACGGACAGGGGCGCATCTTGGCGCTCGATTCCAACGGCAAGAAGCTGGAAGAACTACGCCGTCGCGCGCGGCGTGCGGGCCTGACGAACGTGGCTGCGCGCGAGGTGCACGGGATTGCGATGCCGGCGGAGGCCAAGTTGGGAGCGTGGGATCGCGTGCTGGTGGACGCGCCTTGCTCGGGCCTGGGCACTTTGCGCCGCAATCCCGAGGCACGCTGGCGGCTCGACCCCAAGACTGTCGACGGGTTTCCGGCGCAGCAGCTTTCGCTCATGGTGAACTACGCTCCGCTGGTGGCGCCCGGCGGTCGGCTGGTCTACGCCACCTGCACCGTGCTTCGGCAGGAGAACGAAGCGGTGGTCGAACGATTTCTGGCCGAGCGGCCGGACTTCGTGCTCATGCCGCTCAAAGAGATCTGGGGCAAAGAGCGAGCCCTGCGTCTGGGCGACGGGACGTACCTGAAGGTGCACCCGCACAGCCATGGCAGCGACGGCTTTTTCGCGGCGGTGCTGCGCCTCCCGCCGCGGGCCTGATCGGATTCCCTGCGAGAGTCGGCCGACGAGGCCCGGCCGAGTTCTAGTAGGTGGCGCGAGACCTGTTGGAGGCGACGCGTTTTTGGAACGCCCCGCCTCAAGAGGGATCACCGTCACCTGCGGCCACCAATACGGACCTGCGTTGGGCCACGGACTAGCTATGCTTGCACCCGCCCCAACCGTCGCCCTGGCCCCGGATCGTTTCGCGGCTGGACGGGTAGTAGGAAACGTCACTGAAGCCCGACCTTGAGCTGTCTTCCTCAAGTGTGATACGAACATTCCTGTTTGATTTTGGCGTTGGGCGTTAGCCCTCGGGAAGGAGAACGGAATGGAAAAGCGAGTTGTGGCTCACAGGAGAGGTTGGCTTTGCGGCGTCCTCGGCGTGGCGGCTTTCGCTGTCAACGGTGGCTGTACCAATCTAGCGGGACTTCCAAACGCGACGGGCGATGGAGGCGCCAAGGATGGCAAGTCGGACGGCAAGTCGGATGGCAAGCCCGGCGACGGCGGTCTAGGCAGAGATGGCGCTACCGGAGGCACGGGTGGTTCCAGGATCGCGGGTTCCACGGGAACAAGCCCACTTGGCGGCGCGGGAGGCAACCCTGGAACCGGCGGCACCACGGCTTCCTCTTCTACCGATGCCGGGATCGACGCGCCCCAGACAACCGGAGGAACGGCTGGTTCTGGCGGCATCGCCACCACAGGTGGCATCGTCACCACAGGTGGCATCGTCACTACCGGCGGCATTGTCACCACCGCCGGCGGCGGCGTCACCACGGGTGGTGTCGTCACCACCGGCGGCATCGTCACCACCGGCGGCAGCACGCGCGATGCGGGATTCGATCTGCCATCTGATCGGCCGGCCGATGCGCCCGCGGACGCCCCAGGAAGTTGCAGCCCCGGCTACCACGCCTGCGGCACTACCTGCGTGGTCAATGGAAGCACCGATAAGAATTCCTGCGGCAACAGTTGCACTGTCTGCCAGGCTCCAGCCAACGGGTCGGTCACCTGCAACGGAACGAGCTGTGTTCAGTCCTGCCCAGCCGGTTCTCACCTATGCAACGGCACCTGCATCGCAAACAATAGCACCGACGGCTGCGGAGCCTCCTCTTGCACGCCCTGTCGCGTTCCGGCGAATGGTAGCCCAACATGCGATGGGTCGAGCTGTGGTTTCACCTGCAATTCGAACGCTCACATGTGCGGCAACAACTGCTTCCTGAACACCGACGCCAACCATTGCGGTGACGCGTGCCAGGTTTGTCCGGGCGATTCTCACGGCAGCCCGGCGTGCCAGAGCGGTGCTTGCGCCGTTACCTGCAGTACCGGGTACCACTGGTGCGCCAACGTGGGCACCTGTGTCGTCAACAAATCGACTTGGGTTGGCAGCTGTGGCAACGGCTGTCTGGTCTGCCCAACCGCCACGGGTGCGGTTCGCACGTGTGACGGGACCAGTTGCGGCCTGGCATATTTTCAATGCTCGAGCAGTCTGGCTCTATGTGGTACCAACTGCGTTGCTCAAGATGACAGCCACTGTGGACCGTCGTGTCAGGATTGCACCACCGTCAAGGGACCATCGCACTCCCATGCCATCTGCCAGGACAATGCTTGCGTTCTCACCTGTGACGCTAATTTCCGCGATTGTTCCTTAACTGACACCCCGGATTGTGTCTCCCTTTCCAGCACAGACCCAAATAACTGCGGCGGAGCTTGCACGCCTTGTGCCACAGACCCGAATAAACTTGGAACGCCGAATTGCACCGATGGCCGCACGTGCGGGCTCGCCTGCCCGCCCAACTACCACGCGTGTGGCAGCTCGGGAGACCTCAGCTGTGAGTCGGACAGTGACATCAACAACTGCGGCACGGGCTCGGCTTGTCAAGCGTGCAGCGCCCCCCCGAGCGGGGCCATAGTCGCTTGCGTGAAGGGCACTTGCACCACCACCTGTGACACCGCCCAAGGCTATCGCAGTTGTGGAGCTGGACCGAACGCCACGTGCGAGTTGAACGATGTGAATCACTGTGGGACCAGCTGTGCCAAATGCAAGCAAGACGAGAGCTGCGATGGCACTTCTTGTGTTGCCATCGTGACCCCGGATGCCGGGGAGGTCGTGTCAGCCCACTGATCGGCAAGTGGTGGTATTCGTCGCTGCCGGCCCTCACTGGCCGGCAGCGCTCACGTCCGACCTGGCCCTTCTCTACACTCCTTGATACAACGCGCAACAGTCTAGCAGATTCTGGCCCGCGGGTTCGCCGAAGTTTGGCCGCGGACGCGCGAGTTCTCAGCGCTGGCGGGGGAAGACCAGCGCGTAGGATCCGGGGCCGCGCTGGATGACGATGATGAGCTTGGGGCGATACGCGCGACGATACCGCTCATACCAGGGCTCGCGCCGGATGGCCGGATCCTTCTCGATGTACTCGGGAACGTAAAGATCGATTTCCAGGTATTTCCCGTCCACGGCGTGTGCGACCGCTTCGCCGAAGGCATAGGGCGCCAGATCGGCAGACGGCTGGAGGTCGTTGTGAAGGGCGCCGCCGTAGCTGACCACCAAGCGGCTGCCCGAACGCTGCAAGGCCGTGCGGATTTGAGTTTCGAGTTGGTCGCGTGTTAGTCGCAGCAGCCGGTCGAAGTCCAGCCGGCCGCTGGCAAAGATGGCCTGGTAGTCCCTGCACGTGATCTGCAGGATGCGCGGCTCGATGCCCAACTCCTTGGCCCGACGAAGCAGGGTGACGACCTCATTTTCGGTGCCGGCTGGGCGATGGGTCGTCTTGTCCACCTGGGCCACGGCCTTTCGTTCCACCTCGCCGCATGAGCCCGTCGTGATCCAGCTTTCCACCACCAAGTCGGTGGCACCGGCAGTGCGCAGCGCGGGCAAGATCTCGTGGGTGAAATGCCCAAGCGCGGACGGGATCTTGGCGGTCTTCTTATGTTGGTGGTACTCACCGAAAGCGACCACCTGCGGGCTCACGGCCAAAAGGGCCCGCACGGCCGCGACGGCCGACGGGTAGGCAGTGACGGTTGGTTCGGCAGAAGCGGCCAGCGGCGCCTGTGCCGAGAGCAGAATCCCCGCCACCCAGGCAGATAGAGAAGGCACGATGCGAATCATTGTAGCTGGCTCTGGCCTGGGCGCGTGGTGTGTACTATTGCTTGAGCCGTGCCCGAATCTGCTCCGCCCCCGGTTCTGTCAAGGCGCGCTCCGGCCGTCCCCGCTGAACCTGCGCCGCGTGCCCTGTGTGAGCGTTGCCGTCGGCCCACCAGCGTTTGCTACTGTGCGCATGTCACGCCGCTGCAAACCCGGACGCGCGTGATTGTCCTGCAGCACCCGCGTGAGCGCGACGTGGGCATCGGCACCGCGCGCATCGCTCGGCTGAGCCTGCCCGGCGCCCTGCTGCGCGTGGGTATCGATTTTTCTGACGACCCGGTGGTGCAAGCAGCCCTGGCCAGCGGGCAGGCGCATGTCATCTATCCCGGGCCGCAGGCGCGCGACGTGGAATCCGTGGCGCCTGGTCAGCCCATGACTCTGATCCTGGTCGACGGCACCTGGGGCCAGGCGCAGCGTCTGCTGAAGGCCAACCCGGCGCTGCTGCGCTTGCCGCAGTTGCGTTTCACCCCGCCCCAGGCGAGCGCCTACAATCCCATTCGGCGAGAGCCTGCCTTTCACTGCATGGCCACCATCGAGGCCCTGGCCCATGTCCTCGGCTACCTGGAGGGCGACCGCGAGCGCTTCCAAAGCATGCTGCGGCCTTTTCACGCCATGGTTGACATGCAGATCCGCTACGCGCGAGCTAGCTCAGGCAGCCGCCATCGCCTTTACTCGCGATGCAGCCGCCGGCCACCGCGCAGTCCAATCCCACCCCTTCTGCGCGAGCGCAGAGCCGACATTCTGTGTGTGCATGGCGAAGCAAACACCTGGCCGCGCTATGCACCTGCGCGCCACCCGGCCGAGATCGTGCACTGGCTGGCGCGCCGGCCGACCACCGGCGAAACCTTCGAGTCGGTGATCGCCCCGCGCCAAAGTCTGGCGCCGACCACGCCCTTCCATATTCGTTTGGGCAGTGGCGCGCTGCTGGCAGGCGAAAGCTGGGAATCTTTCGTGGCCCACTGGCAGGCGTTCCTGCGCCCCAGCGATGTCATCGTGTCGTGGGGCCATTTTCCGGCGGATACTTTGGCGGCTGACGGTGTGGTGCTGCCCAGGCCACGCTACGACGCCCGGGCACTGGCCTGCGCGGTTCTCAAGCGGCGCACTGGCACCGTCGAGGATTGCTTGCCTCGCATGCAGCTTCCAGCGCCTCCGCCCTGCGGAGCAGGCCGCGGCGGCGCCCGCCTGGCAGGGCTGTGTCTGGTGGTGGAACACCTGCTGGCGGGGAGCTAGTTTCTCTCTCCATGTCGTTTCACGCGATCTCGCGCTTCCTGCTGCGCGCGCCCTTGCTCCCGGTGCGCGGGTTGCGCAATCCGCGGGCGGCGCTGCGGCGGCATCCTCTAGGCGCTATGGCGGTGGAGCTGGCGAGTCCGGATCTGGCAACGGCGCTGCGGCGAGAACCCGGCTCCGCCGCTGCGGCTGCGTTTTCTCGCTACGCCCGCCGCGCCGCTTTTCGACCCACGCCTGCCGGCCTGCTGGCTGGCGTGGCCATGGGCAAACTGGGCTCGCGCACTCGGCTGCAGACCGACCAGGTTGAGCCTGTGTTGGCGCCGAGTTGGGAGCGCGTGGCCGCCTTGGGACGCGCGCTGCTCGCGGAGCCCGAGATTCAGCCGCACGTGAGCCTGCGCCTGGCACCCTCCCTGATGGCCGCGGGCGCGCAGGCGGTCTGGCTGGAACTTGGCGGCGATGGCCTTGAGCTGCGATCCAGCGAGATCGATTCTGTGCTTGCCGCGGTGATCGAGCATGCGCAGCAATGGGCGTCTTGGCCTGCGCTGGGCAGGGCAGTGGCGGTCGCGACAAG
This sequence comes from Myxococcales bacterium, assembly GCA_003158455.1. Classification (GTDB taxonomy): domain Bacteria; phylum Myxococcota_A; class Polyangia; order Fen-1088; family Fen-1088; genus Fen-1137. Next base: position 5,563 of record PMJO01000161.1, read on the forward strand.
TGGCGAGGCAGGCGATGTGGACGAGTTGTTGCTTGTGCTCATCGATCGCGGCGTGCTTTGCCACGATTTGACGCCACCTCTGGTGGGCCAACCGCCGGCGCCGTGGTTCGTCCAGCGCCTGGCGCGCTTGCCGGCCGAAGTCGCCGCCGCAGTCGATCCGATCCGTCAGCGACTCCTGGGGATCTTGCCGACTGACTTGGCCGGAACTCGCGCCCTGCTGGCCGGACTTCCCGGTGCCAGCGAATCGGCGACCTATGTGACGGGCACGCTCCGGCACCGCCCGCGTGGTGCACAAACGCTTTCGCGACAGGCGGTCGCGCGGGCAGCAGCATGTGCGCCGCTCTTGTTTCGCCTGCAGGAGGCACTGGCTGGTCCAGTGGCGGAGCGCGTTTGCGACGCAGACTTCGCCGAGCAGATGGATTCCGTGGTCGAGGTCTTCGGTGTGGGCGCACTGGAACTGGCGGCCTTGGCCACGGGTGGCTATGGCAGCGCGTTGGCCGAGACCGACGAGGATCCGGCAAGGGGCGAGGGCGGACTTGCGGTGCTCGCGCTGTTGGCCGATGCCGTGGCTCAGGCCGCCGCAACCGGCGATTCTGAGATCACGCTAGATCCGGCTGCGCTCGATGCGATCTTGCCTGCGACAGGCATGCCGCCGACCTTCGAGCTGTTCTTGTCACCGGCCCGCGAGCAGGCGAGGGCGAAGCCCGGCACTGGCTGGTTGCTCGGCCTGCACGCGCCTGCTGGGGCCAGTTGGGGACGCTTTGTCGGCGCGCTCGGCGCTCCGATGCGCGAAGCGCTGGCAGACTTGGTTGCGGCCGAGAAACAGGCACGGCCGGGCGAGAAAGCGCTGGACGTGGCGTACGCGCCGTCACCCGCGCTGGCAGATCTGTGCGCGCATCCGCCCGTGCGCGAAGCCGCGCTGGCGTTGGTGGGCTGGCCCGAGGGCGCGGCGATAACCCCGGCGGAGCTTGCCTTGGTCGTGGATCCTGCCGCGGAAGAGGGGTTGGCCCTGCGCGGACCAAACTTGCAGCCAATCGCGCCGAGCCCGCTGCATCGTGTGCGTTCGACAACTGCGCCGTCTGGAATATATCGCCTGCTGGCGGGCTGGTCGTTCGCGCGCCAACACGCGCCCTGGGCGTTTTCATGGGGCGCGTTGGCCGGATTGGGCTTTCTGCCGCGCGTGGTGCTTGACGGATTCGTGGTGGCGCCCGCCAGTTGGCGGGTTCCCGCCGCTGCGGAGATTGCACCTCCGGGCGCGCTCGCGCGCTGGCGTCGGCGGAATCGCGTTCCCGCTGCAGTGCAGGCGGGCCAGGGCGACGAGTTGCTTTTCCTGAATCTACGTGCGGAGGGCGCCTGGGCAGAATTGGCCCGTTTTGCGGGCGGCCGCATCTTCGAGAACTGGCCACCACTTGCTGACTTGCCCGATCGTGGTGGCCGTCGCGTCGAAGCGGTAGTGGCCGTGGTCAGTGCCCCCGCGGAAGGGGAGTGCGAGGGCATCAGGGCTGCCATCGAAGCGACTCGCGCTGCCGGGCGGGTGCCGCCCCCCGCCCAGGCGCCGCCAGCCGAGGACTGGGTGAGTTTTCGCTTCTATGGTGCGATCGAGCGGCAGAACAGCGTGCTCTTCGAAGCGGTGGGCCCGGCGGTCCAGCAAGCGCTCGACGCCAGCGAAATCGATGCCTGGTTCTTCTTGCCCTATGTCGACCAGCCGGGGCAACGCCACCACCTGCGCGTGCGCGTGCGTGCGCTTTCCGAGCGCAAGGCCGAAGCCTTTGCCCGACGTGTGCGACGCGCCCTCGTACCCCTGTGCGCTCGCGGGGACGTGGTCCGGGTGGAGTCAGGCGGGTACTTCCGTGAGGCTGCACGCTACGGCGGGGCAGCGCTCATGCCGGCGGTGGAGCAGCTCTTTCAGGCCAGCAGTGAGTTGGTACTGGGCGCGCTGCAAGCCGAAGACGAGGGCTCGGTCGAGTCTGACCGAGTGGACCTTGCGGTGCGCGCCGCCGAGGCCACCGCCAGCGGGTTGGGCTTGGACCTCGAAGCGCGATTGGGATTGGCGCGGCGGTGTCGGGCGGCCTGCGTGCGCGTCGGACTGCTCGACGAGAAGCAAGCGCGGCAGGAATATCGACAGCGCTCCCGGCGACTCTTCAACTGGCTTGCCAGCAAGGAAAGCGATGTTTTGACCGCTGCCCTCATATTACTGCGGAACTCCGCGGCATCCGTCGCCGCGTCACTGGATGGGGAGTTGCGCCTGAGCTTTCGGCAGAAACTACCGGTCTTGCTTCACTTGCAGGCGGTTCGGATTTCCGGCGCGAATATCGGCGCCGAAGCGCTCGCGTACTTCCTGTGGCAGCGCACCCTGGAAGGCATTTCTGCTCGGAAAAGAGAGGCCGGGTAGGGCACCCTGCCAGTAGTCAGGGATTCAGTTTTGCATCTTGGAGTGCGCGGCGAGCCTCGCCCGCACCTGTTCCATGTCCAGATCCTTGACCCGGTCCGCTAGTACCTGGAGCGTCTCTTCCCCCACCGCTCCCGCCTGTGAAAAGACCATTATGCCATCGCGGAATATCATGATCGTGGGGATGGCCCGGATGCCGAAGGAAACCGCCAGATCCGGGTGTTCTTCCGCGTTTACCTTGGCGAATACGACCTCCGGGTTGTGATCAGCCACTCTTTCGAAGATCGGGCCAAAGATTCGACACGGGGCGCACCAGGGGGCCCACCAATCGACGAACACGATCCCGCTCTTGAGCAGGGATGGAAAATTGTTGTCATTTACGATCCGTGTCGCCATTTCCTGAGTTTTGGATGCCTGACTTGCGCAGAGGTTTCGCGTGCGAACCAGCGCGCTACGTCGATTTCAGTTATAATCGAAACCTTCCATGGAAGACGGCAAGTTCACCGTGTACGCCGGCAAGTCCGTGGCCCTAGCTGAGGTGTTCAAGTACACCGTGGGCAAGGAGCCCATCTTGGGGCCGGTGATCTGCCGACTGGAATTGTCGGCACCGACCGAGGAGTCCACTGACGGTGGCCGCCTGGCCATGCAGCACATGTCGATCGTGCCCGAGGGCGGCGGTCCCACCGTGGTAATCGGAACCGCCTATCAGCTCGACCGCTTGGCCGAGTTGCGCCCCTATGCTTCGGTAGCCGACACCTACAAGAAGCGCTTCCGCACCAACAGCTTTCCCGTCACCCCCAACCAGTACGACGAGATGGCCAGGAAACTGAAGGGGTTTTTCGATCAGTTCGACTTCCAGTTTGCCATCGGCGAAGCACCCCTGCCGGGGGCGCGCCCGACGCTGGGCGGGGGCGTGCGCAAGAACCAGACTGACGCCGCCCGCGCCAGCCCTGCTGTGCCGGCGCGGCCAACCGCGGCGGGCACGGCTCGGCCGACGACATCCGCGCGCATCGCCCGCACCGCCAAGCGCGTCCCGGCCGCGGACGAAATCGCGGTCGCAGAAGGCACGCTCCCCGCCCGATCGCACAAGACAGTTCTGGCGATAGTCGTGGCTGCTCTGGCCGCCGTGGCTGCGGCGGTCGCTGCTTCCTTCCTGTTCGGAAAATGAATCAGGCAACCACCTGGCCGGTCAGCGACGCGGTCAGCACTTCCAGTGCCGCCTTCTGGCCCGCGGCAGTGAGCTTGTAGTAGCGGCGCGGCTGTCCGCCGCGCTGACCGGTGGGCTCGCTCATGTAGCTCTCCACCAGGCTATGGGCCTCGAGCGCGCGCATCGCGGGATAGAAGGCTTGGTCATCGAGCAACATCTTGCCATTCGTCCACTCGCTTATCCGTCGCATGAGATCGAGCGCGTAGCCTTCACCGGTGATGAGAACGCGCAGAAGAGCTGCCTGGGGGGTCAGCGCCGTGGGCATGCCGTCAGCGGTCCTTGCCGCGGTCTTCATCCCTTTCCGCCGACTGCTGGCGCAGGACTTCATGGAGCAGCGTGCGCTCAATGCAGGACTGGACCGGGACGGTCTCTTCGATGGGAATCACCTGTTGGGGAACTGCGCTTTGCGCCTTCTCGGGTGCCTTTTCGCTTTCGCAGGACATAGCGGGGATCTCGCGAGTTTGGTCGAGTTCAGGGACGGGCTCTGCCACGACTGCGGTTGTACGCGACATTGGAACGGGGTTTGCCTGACCCATTGATCTTGTCATCGGTGCTCCTGCCAGCCGCTTGAAATTCATGGCCTGCGGCTGAGCCAAAGATCAGCATAGATCAAATGGCCTTCTCTCGGTAAGGGGTTGTCTCTTCCGTCAGCCTCGTGCAGGCGTGCGTCGTCTGCCAAGGCCGGCACGGAGGCCAGCGTGATGCTATGAACGGGGCCATGAAATCACCCCAAGAAGAAGATTTCGCCGCGCTTCTCGCGGAGTTTGACGGCAAGAACGCGCGGCGGACTGAACCCGAAGTGCGGGTGGGTGATTCGGTGCGAGGCCGCGTCATGTCGCTAGGCCGCGAAACCGCCTTCGTCGAGCTAGCGGGCGGCAAGAGCGAAGGCATGATTGATCTGCAACAGTTGCGCGACCAGGACGGCAACCTGACGGTGAAGGTGGGCGACGAGATTGAGGCACGTGTGGTGGAGAGCATGGGCAAGTCAGGCTGCGTGGTCCTGCGCCGCACGGCAGTGGCGCGCGGGCCCGAGGCCAAGGCCGAGTTGCAGCAGGCGGCGCAGCTGGGGCTGGCCGTGGAAGGGACGGTGACCGGAGTGAACAAAGGAGGGGTTGAGGTGTTGGTGGCGGGCGTGCGCGGTTTCTGTCCAATTTCGCAGCTAGAAATGCGCCATGTGGAAGATGCCAGCGAGTACGTTGGCCGCAAGCTGGAGTTCCGTATCACGCGCTACGATGTGGACCGGCGCGGAGACAACCTGGTGGTCTCGCGGCGCGCGTTGCTGGAGGCCGAAGCACGAGTCCGCGCCGACAAGATTCGGGCCAAGTTGGTCCAGGGTGCGGTCTTGCCCGGCGTGGTGGTCGCGCTCAAGGATTTTGGCGCGTTCATCGACCTGGGCGGAGTTCAGGGCATGCTGCCGGCGTCCGAGTTGGGATTCTCGCGTGGCGCGCGGCCCGCTGACCGACTGTCGCTGGGCCAGCAGATAGAAGTTCAGATTTTGCGCGTGGAAAAGACCGACGATCCCAAGCGACCCGAGCGCATTTCGCTTTCGCTCAAGGCGCTGGAGCGGGATCCTTGGGAAGACGTGGCTACGCGCTTTGCATCGGGAACCAGGGTTTTGGGCCGAGTCACGCGGGTCGAGTCCTTCGGCGCCTTCGTCGAGTTGGCGCCGGGGATCGAGGGCTTGGTCCACATTGGCGAGTTGTCGGGCGGCAAGCCTGCGCGCAACGCGCGCGAGCTCACCAAGGTGGGAGCCATGCTGGAGGTAACCGTGCTGGCGCTGGATCGAGAACGCCGTCGGATTTCGCTGGGCGTGGGCGAGCGCGCGGATGTGGTGTCGCAGGAAGATCTGGATGCGGCGCGGGCGCCGGCCCGGCTGGGCACGCTGGGCGATCTGTTCAGGAAGAAACTGTAGTCTGGGCGCATGCCCCCACCTGCCAACCGCCACGCATTCTTTGCGAGCAGGCTGTGACTACTTTGCCAAACGCACGCGGTACTTGGCCACCATGTGGTGCGGGTAGTACGAAAGCTTGGCGCGCCGAAGCCCAGCATCGCCCGCGTCCTGCTCACGATTGACCCAGGTGGAGCGCGACAGCGCGTTTTCGCAGAACATCTGGTTCATGGCCTGGTACAGGCCGCGGATTTCGGAGTTGGCCTTTTCTGCGATGACGAGGGCGGTGTCCTGGTTGAGCTGCGAGCCGATGGCAAAGGCTTCGATGCGACCATCGACTCTGATAGTCGCGCCAGTCACGGGAAGATCGCGGTAGCGGCGCAGAAGCTCATGGACGGCTTGATCCTCGGCGGCCAGCGCGGGTAGATCGGTGTGGCTGCGCTCGGCGAACCACCGACGCTGAAAGTCGATGACTTCTGGCATGGACTTGGGATTGAGCCCGGCGTAGTTGAAGTCGGAGCTGCGCATGAAGCTGCGGACATGGTTGCGCTTGCCGTCGTACTTGCGCCCGGGCAGAAGGATCAAGTCTTGGGTTCGGTACACGTAGTCCGCGTTGTCCAGGTCCTCTTCGGCGGCAAGTTCGCCAATCGCCTCCGCGTCGGCAGCCTGGCGCCCGGTCAGGCCGTACACAAACCCTTCTTCACCTTGCTCGCGCAGCCACAACAGCATGCGGCGCATGGCCGCGGCGGGTTCGCGCGCGTGCAAGGGCGGGTAGAAGCAACGCTTGCCGTGCCGGGTGATGAAGAGACAGAGAGCGCCGTCCAGATCGCTGATTCGGGTCTGTCGTACCCCGTGCCAGGCAAAGATTTCGGCGAAGTTCAGCTCCGACACCTCCGGCGGCGCGGCGGCAAGAGCTTCGTCGATGGCGCCTCGATGCGTGATGTCGAGGGGTGCGAAGTCAGGGAACGCCGGGAGTTGGCCCATGGTCAGGTGGGGACGAGCGAGCGCGATCATTCATAGCAAAGATGCCGGCAACAGCCTCAAGGATGCCAACCCGTGTTCGCGTGGGGAGATGGTATGGGAACCCTTTGAGGGTTCCCATGATCGCGTGGGCGAAGGCGGGCTTTGCCCACGGCCTAGCGGCTGCTGCCGCAGCTGCCAGGCCTGGAGCCAAAGCGCGGTATGGGAACCCTTTCAGGGTTCCCATGACCACGTCGGCTGGCTCGCGAGGCCGCTTGCGCGTATTCTTCTGGGAGCAGATGGCGCAGTCGACCTGCAGTCGCGTACGCGAGAGAATCACGGCTGGCGTTTCGCCCCGCCCATCAGGAGGAATCTATCTATGCTGACCGGGATTCTCGGGCCAGACGCGGCTCGCACCAGGATCACGGTGGAAAGCCACTTGGCTCTTTCGGCCACCATCAACTGGCACCTGTCCGCGCGCAAGATCGACCTGGGCGCATTGCTGCGCGTGATTCTTGGTCCCGCGCGGGTTTCCAACCACGCCCCGTTGCTGGAAACCCTGAGCTACCTGCGTAGCGCATACGGGGAACGCCGACGCAAGAGCGGCCCTGCGGCTGTGCTGCACTGCCTGCGCACGGCGTCCATGCTCGCGCGCATCATGCCTGAGCCAGGCATGCTGGACTTGCTGGGTGCGCTGTTGCACGACAAAGAAGAAGATCTGACCGCGGAGGAATTGGGCGCCGACGAGTGGAGTCGCGTGCAGACGGAGTTTGCCAGCGTCCTCGCCAAGATCGACGCCGACCATCGCTGGTTTTTGGGTGAGCGCATCGCGCTTCTGCGCCGTCACGAGAACCAGACCTACTACCAGTACCTGGGCCAGGTACTGGGCAAGGCGGCTGAGATGCCTGACCTTCTGCACTGCAAGCTGGCGGACCGACTAGACAACACCATGGACATCGCCGTGCAGCGGCCGCCGACTGACCAGCACGATTTCTTCGAGACCGCGTTCGGCGTCCTCTTTCTGCCCAACTACCAGTTGCGGCCCCAGGAGGTTGCCAGCGCACCTGACAGCGAGGCGTGCGTGTTGCTCATCTCGCAGCTTTTCAAGAATGTCGTTCTCATGAGCATGCTGCGCGAGCAGCGTCTGGACCGGCTGGACGACGTCACCAACACGCTCTTCACTGCCTTGGCCGCCGTGGGGCGGGCGCAGGCTGAATGGGGGGCGGTCGCCTTGCTGACATCGGCGATCGCGAGCTGCGAATCACGCCGTCAGCTTGTCCTGGAAATCATGGAATACTGCGCGGCGGGAGGTATCGCGGCGGTGACTCGCAAGGAGAGGGGCGGCTTGCTCGATGGCAGCTTCCTTGAGCACTTCGCCGAACCAGACGACAAGATCCGCAAGCGTCGTCTGGAAACCGTATACGGCAACAAGCCGCTTTTCATCCGCCTGATGGTCATGTTCATCGGCATCTTCACCGTCTTCACCACCGATCCCACCTACTACCTGCGCGGCATCGATTCCACCGGTCTGCACCCGGTCGATCCCAAATAGCCGCCGTTTGAGAATTCGTAGCTGGTTGAGCGACCGGGCGGATGGCGGCGGAGCCGCCATCCGCCCGCTTGCTCAGCCTGCAAGGAATCTTCGAGGCACTACACCAGAAACACCAGGAACCCGAGCTGCGCCTCGACGGTCTGACGGAGGAAGGCCCGCAGCTTGTCCAGGTTGTCCATCAGGTATCTGAGCGAGTCTTCCTCAAGCGCGGCCCCGGTCCAGATATCGGGGTAGATTTCCTTGGCGGCCATGTCCCGGGCGTTGAAGCGCTTGCGCAACTCATAGGGGCTGAGGCCGGACAGGCCTTGGTAGATGGTTTCGGCCGCGCTGGCGCGGAATGCGCGCACCGGCCCATGCTCGACGTCAATGCGGCCCACCTGCCGCCCGCCGTCGACCAGAAAATCGAACGGCGGCTCACCCTCCCAGGCGCTGCCGGTGAGAAGGTAGTGGATGCCGTGCCACGACTTCTCGAGATCGCAAAGCGTACCTTCGTTTGCGGCCAGGCTTAGCGCGCGCTGCGCCTTCGGCTTGGGCCGCCGGGAGCTTGCGGTCTTCTTGCCCCGCGCGGCGCCTTTCGCGTGTTGCGCGACTCCGTCCGGTTTTGCACCGTCCGGAGCGATTAGCCGCCAGGCCAGCGAGGGCGATCTGACGACGCGGGTGATATTGGCATCCGCGAGGCTAAGCAGACCGAGGCGCATCCCCATGGATCAAGACCTCTGCGTGTGCTGGCAAGCGAGACTCATCTTCGGGAAACTCACAAGAGAGACGGGTAGCCCTCGCAGCCATACTCGGCGGAAATCCGGACGCAAGCCACGGAGGCAGAATGGCACGTGATGGAGTTCTCGGCAACTCGCGCGCTCATATTCATTCGCGAGCGCGCGGCGCGACGCGGCCGAGCCGGCGGAGGAACTCCGCCTCATCGATGCTCTCGATGTCGAGTTCCTGCGCCTTGGCAAGCTTGGAGCCGGCTTCCTGGCCGACCACGACGAAGCTGGTCTTCTTGGACACGCTCGACGTCACGCGCGCGCCGGCTTGCTGGGCCAGGGCAGTGGCTTCCTCGCGCGATAGGGTCGGCAAGGTGCCGGTGATGACCACGATCTTGCCGTCGAGCGGACGCGGACCGACAGGAGCCGCGGCTGCCTCGTCTTTGACGCGCAGACCAGACTGGCCCAGTTTGTTGATCAGCGTGCCGTTCTCCGGGTCGCGAAACCACTGATGGACCGTGCGGGCGATTTCCGGGCCGACGCCCTCGATGGCTTGCAGATCATCGAGATTGGCGGCGGCAAGGGCGTCCATCGACGCAAACCTTTGCGCGAGCAATTGTGCTACATGCGCGCCCACGCGCTGGATGTTGAGCCCCACCAGCAAACGCCAGAAGGGCCGCCGCTTCGAGGCCGCGATGGCGTCGAGCAGGTTCTGCGCCGACTTCTCGGCAAAACCTGGAAGCTGCACCAGGTGTGTCGCGTCCAGGGCGTATAGGTCCGCGGGATCCGCGAGCCAGCCGCGTTCCACCAGGGCGGTCACCGTCTGATACCCGAGGTGCTCGATATCTAGAGCGTCAGGTGAACCGAAATGGCACAGCCATTCCACGGTTTGCGACGGACACCCTTTGCGGTTGGGGCAACGCCAGTCAGCTTCGCCTGGTTTGCGCACGAGAGGTGTGGCGCAGGCCGGGCATTGGGTGGGGAAGGTCCACACCGGGGTTCCGGGCGGCCGCTTTTCCAGCACCGGGCCGACCACCTCTGGTATCACGTCACCGGCTCGGTGGACGATCACCGTATCCCCCTCGCGCACATCCTTGCGCCGCAGATCGTCCTGGTTGTGCAGCGTGGCCGAGGTCACCGTCACGCCTCCCACATGCACCGGCTCCAATTCCACGTAGGGCGTGACCCGACCGGTGCGGCCGGTGTGCACGGCGATGCGTTTCACCAGGGCGGTGCGCTCCTCGGGCGGGAACTTGTAGGCGACCGCCCAGCGCGGAGCGCGGCTGGTGGCACCCAGATCTTCGCGTTGCCGGTAGCGGTCGACCTTGATGACCACGCCGTCAATCTGATAGTCGACGTCGTGGCGGTGCGCTTGCCACTTAGCGCAGTAGCTGGCGACTTGCTCCAGGGTGGACGCGCGTTCGATATTCGGGTTGGCAGGTAGGCCGAGCGAGCGCAAGTACTCCAGGTCTTCCGAGTGCCGCTCGGCGCGCGTCGCGACCGGCCGGCCCGCACCAGCGTCCGTGCCGTAGCACCAGAAGCTAAGGCCCCGAGCTGCGGTCACGGCAGGGTCCTTCTGGCGCAGGCTCCCGGCCGCGGCGTTGCGGGGATTGGCAAAGGGTCGCTGGTTCTTCGCGATCAGGTCCTGATTCAGGCGCTCGAAGACGGAAATCGGTTGATAGACCTCGCCGCGGACCTCCAGCATGCCGGGGTGTTGACTGCCCTGCAGATGCGCCGGGATCGGACGAACCGTGCGCAGATTGGCGGTGATGTCCTCACCGACCCGCCCGTCACCCCGGGTGGCCCCGCGCACGAAGACGCCGTTCTGATAGAGCAGCGAAACTGCCAATCCGTCGATCTTCAGTTCGCACACGAAGTCTATGCTGTCACCCACTGCCCGCTGCAGGCGGCCCAGCCACGCCCGCAGCTCTTCGGTGGAAAACACGTTGTCCAGCGACAGCATGGGCGAAGGGTGCTCGACCGGTGCAAAAAGCTCGGAACCCTTGCCGCCCACGCGTTGGGTTGGGCTGGAAGGGGTAACCAGCTCGGGGAATCGCTGCTCGAGGGCGCGCAACTCGCGCATCAATCCGTCGTACTCGGCGTCCGAAATGGTCGGACGATCGAGCACGTAGTAGCAGTAGTCGTGACTCGCGATCTGGCTACGCAGATCCTCGATCCGCGTCCGCGCCAACCCGCGTTCACGGTTTGCGAGGGAATTGGGCTTCCCTGATTCGGGCATCATTTCGGAAGTCGATGGGCTAGGCTTGGCCCTCGTTGAGGACCGAATCCAGTTCCCGTTCGACCGTGGCCCGATCGATGGACCGGGCCACCGACAGCTCCTGCGACACCAGGCCGCGCGCGGTATCCAGCATGCGGCGCTCGCCGAAGGAGAGCGGCTTGGTCTTCTTGAGCCGGTGGAGGTCGCGGAAGACCTCGGCTACTTCGAACAGCGAGCCCGACTTGATCTTGTCCATGTAGGCGCGATAGCGCCGGTTCCAGGGATGGCGTTCGAAACTGGCGGCCTTCTCACGCAGGATCTGCAGAACTTCGTCCACTTCCTGGGCACCCGCAACTGGCCGGATGCCAACCTGCTCGGCCTTGTCGACGTGAACAAGGATCTTCAAATCCGAGCTCGCCAGGCGCAGGACGTAGAAGCTTTGCACCTTGCCGCCGATCTCGCGCTTCTCCACGTTGACGACTTCGGCAATGCCGCGCGACGGATAGACAGCTCGTTGGCCGATTCTGAGCGTGAGTGCCACAGGAACCCTCCTCGGAAAAACAGGGTGGGTATGCTGACTGCCAGTCTAGGTGTTAGCGCAATGCGAAGTTGATGCCCCAGTATAGGGGGCATCAAGCAAGGGTACAATGCGACTTTGATGCGTGCCGGGTGCAATCGGTCCGCCGGTTAGGAGATCTGTTCGTGGTGTAGTTGGCTTCTTTCGGGCGCTCTGAGTCAAATCTCCCCTTTGTTCCATTGATTAATTGGAGTGACCGGCACTAGAGGACTAGAATGGATCTTGTGACGAATCGCCAGTGCCGCAGCCGTGCACAGGGGACGACGCTGGTCGAATTGATGATAGTGGTCGTCATCATCGGCATCCTGGCGGCCATCGCCACGGTCGGGTACAAGCGCTACGTCGGGCGGGCGCGCCTCTCCGAGGCACACTCCATGCTGGCCGAGCTGTCGTCCAAGGAGCAGCTCTACTTCATGGACGCGGGCGCATATGTGCCGGTGCGAGCGGACGGCGACACGAACAGCGACGACACGAACGGGTACTATCCCGTCACCAGCCTCGCGGATCCGACCTTCGAATCGGTGCGCACACCGCATACGGTTGGCACATATCCAGCTTCGTGGAGCCGGATCGGCCTGCGGCCACGTTGGAAACAGCTCTATTGCACTTATCTGGTCAACGCCGGTGACGCTGGCCAGGCGCCCTCGGGCTGCATCGGGCAGACATTGTGGAGCCCTTCGACGCCGAACGTCCCATGGTTCTACGCCGTGGCGGCGTGCAACCTGAACACCGGAGATGATGGCAATTCCGTCCCGACGGGCGTGCCTTCCAACGCGACGTTCTTGGTGCTCACCCACGACTCGCCTGGAGTTCGCGTCATCAACGACGGGCACTAGTTACGCCGGTCAGAATTTCAGCCACGTGCCGGCGATGCATCCCGCCCGGCTTCGTTGCTCCTCGGTTACATACGTCCAGTATGCGCCCTCGTCGCGCCTCGCCGGCCGGGCGCCTCGGCGGCCGAAACATGGCCGTTCTTCTGACGGGCGGAACTAGCAGCTGGTCGTCCCCTTGGCATCGGCTGCCTTGCCGGAGGACACATTTGCCTACCCGGGATTGACTCTTTTTGTCAGTTTGAGCTGCCCAAACCCGATCTTTGTCACCCTGAGATTCTCAGGACGGCCACCGACGATTTCCACTTTTCATAGTGATCACAGGTTGTTAGTCCGTATGACGCGGTCGCTTCTGTGCTGGCACATCGGGTGCACAGTCGAAGCAACCAGGAGGCAAGGAACAATGACCATTAAATCTCGAAAACGCAGCAGTGGCTTCACCCTGGTGGAGTTGATGATCGTCGTGGCGATCATCGGAATTTTGGCCGCAGTGGCGATTCCGGCTTTCACCCGCTACGTGAAGAAATCACGTACGGCTGAGGCGGTGGGCCACCTCAACAAGGAATGGGCAGGCTCACTGTCCTACTACGAGACCGACCACATGGCACCGGGAGGCATGGTGACGGCCAAGCAGTTCCCCGGGCAATCGGCGGCCTTTGCCTACACCACAAATTGCGGCTGCATGGCGGGTCAGCGCTGCCCGGGCAACTCGCCGACATGGGGGAGTGATCTGGTTTGGTTGGCCCTCAACTTCTCCATACCTGACGCGCACAACTACCTTCCTGGATACAGCGGCGACTTGACGGGCACGCATGCGGTGTTCACCGCCTGGGCCCAGGGCGATCTGGACTGCGATTCGACCCTGGCCACGTTCGCGCGTGAAGGGGGAATCAACTCGAATGGTGACGTGACCGGCAGCTATCAGCCGACGGTCACCAACGAACTAGAGTAGATCGTTTCGCGACCTGGATGGTCGAGCAAGCCCCGGACGGGATGTCCCCGCCGGGGCTTCTTGCTATTTGGCTGGCTCCGACTACACGGCCGGGCCGTCGCCTCGTGCCAGCACCGTATCCTTGGCCAAGCGCGGGTCATGTTCGGGATGGTCAAGATTGAAATGCAGGCCCCGGCTTTCGGGCCGCCGCCGCGCACTCTGGATGATTAGATCCGCCACCAACGCGATGTTGCGCAGCTCGAGCAGATCGCGGTTCACCAGGAAGTTCCAATAATACTCGCGAATTTCCTCGCGGATGAGATGCATCCGCCGCGCGGCGCGCTCCAGCCGCTTGTCCGAGCGGACAATGCCCACGTAGTTCCACATCAGGCGGCGTATTTCGTCCCAGGCGTGGCTGACCAGCACGGCCTCGTCGGCGGCGGTGGCATCGCCTGAATACCAGGTCGCCACCTGTTGCGGCCGGTCCACCTTGGCATCACGCACGTCGTCCGCGGCGCGCGCGGCGTACACCAGGGCTTCCAGCAGCGAGTTCGAAGCCAGGCGGCAAGCACCGTGCAGGCCGGTCAGGGAGGCTTCTCCGACGGCGTAGAGGTTGCGGACGCTGGTGCGTCCGTTGGCGTCCACCAAGATACCGCCGCAGCTGTAGTGCGCGGCCGGCACTACCGGGATGGGCATGGAGCGCATGTCGATGCCCAGCTCCAAGCAGCGTCGGTGGATGTTGGGGAAACGTTCGGCCAAAAATTGCGCTGGCAGGTGGGTCATGTCGAGCACGACATAGTCGTCGCCGGTACGCTTCATCTCGGCGTCGATGGCGCGCGATACTACGTCGCGCGGAGCGAGATCCTTCATCGCGTGGTAGCGCGCCATGAACGGGGTGCCATCGAGCAGGCGCAGGATGCCGCCCTCGCCCCGCAGGGCTTCGCTGATGAGGAATGACTTGGCCGTCGGGTGGAAGAGACAGGTGGGATGGAACTGGAAGAACTCCATGTTGGCCACCCGCGCCCCCACCCGGTACGCCATGGCCACGCCGTCGCCAGTGGCCACGTCGGGATTGGAGGTGTACAGGTACACCTTGCCAGCTCCCCCGGTGGCCACGATCACAGCGCGCGCAACCATGGTCCGGATCTCGCCCAGATTCTGGTCATAGACGTAGGCCCCGAAGACGGCGTTGGGGCCGCCGTACTTGGCGGTGGTCAGCAGATCCACCGCCATGGAGTCGGGCAGAAGTGTGATCCGATCCCCGCGCTCTTGCACGCGTTCAAGCAATGTGTCGTGGATGGCGGCGCCGGTCATGTCCTGTGCGTGAACGACCCGGCGGGCGCTGTGGCCGCCTTCGCGGGCAAGTTGAAACTGGCCGTCGGGCTCGCGGTCGAAATTCACACCTAGCTGGTTGGCCAGGTGGAGTATGTGTTGCGGCCCCTGGCGCACGCACATGTCCACGACGTCTAGGTTGCACAGGCCGTCGCCCACTCGCAGCGTGTCCTCGATATGCTTCTCTGGTGTGTCACCCACCCCCAGCACCGCGGCCACTCCGCCCTGAGCTTGATGGGTGTTGGCGTCGGTGAGGGCGCGCTTGGACACCACCACCACGCGACCGTGCTCCGAGGCACGCAGGGCAAAGTAGAGGCCCGCCAGGCCAGAGCCAAGGACTAGGTAGTCTGCTTCCACAACGGTGTCAATCTAGCAGGTTCCCATATCAGTGCAGCGACGAGCGCCGGCCTGTGTTACGATCGGTAGGTTATGTCCCGCTGTCCCTACCTCGCCCTGCTCTTGCTCGCACTGCCCGCGCCCGGACACGCGACGGTGTGGCAGCGGCAACGGGTGGACGGCACCCTGGAGTTCACCAACGCTCCCAGCGCAGGTCCGAACTGGCGGGCGGTTCCCGAGTCCGAGCCGAGGCACGCCTCGGAAAGGCCGCACGAACATGCGGCGGCGGCGTCAAGAATCGATAGCGTAATGTGGACCCGCGATCGCGCCGACGGAGTGAGCGAGTTCACCAACCTGCCCCCGGTGGGCAGGCGTTGGAAGGTTTTGTTCCGCATCGGGCCGGGCAAGGCCTCGGCCATGCGGGGCGATTCGGACCTGGTGCCCCCGCGCGACAATTCCCCTGCTCGCTACCAGCGCTACGACGACCACATCCGCGATCAGCAGGCCTACTTCGCCATTCCGCAGGCACTGATCCGGGCTGTCATCAGGACCGAGTCAGACTACGACCCGCAGGTGGTGTCCAGTGCAGGTGCGCTAGGGCTGATGCAGCTCATGCCGGCCACGGCGCGAGCCATGGGTGTGACCAACGTGTGGGATCCGCGCCAGAACGTTATGGGGGGAGCACGCTATCTACAGACGCTGGCCAAACGTTTTTGCCGGACGCCAGCCGTGGGACGAGGTGACGGCGCTGGCGGCGCGTTGGTGTGCTCGGACGACGAGATGATCAAGGTGCTCGCGGGATACCATGCCGGGCCCGGTGCGGTCGAGAAATACGGGGGTCTGCCCCCCTTTGAAACCACGCGAGCATATGTGACTACCGTTTGGCAGCGATACAAGGGAGCCGCGCCGTTGGCGCTGCGATGAGCCGTGCCTGGTGACATCCACCTTCCCGAAGAGTCCATCTCAGCGGTGGCGATCTCCGGACCTGGCGCCGGACGTGAGGACGATGTGCTGCGGGAACAGCTTCATCGCACCAGCGAGCTGGTGGTGGCGCAGCGCTTGCCCGAGGCGGAGCTGGAGTTGCTGCGCGCGCAGGCGGATGCGCCCCATGATCTGCGCGTGCTCAAGCTGCTGGCGCTCGTGCGTTTCAAGCTGGGGCGTCTGGCCGAGGCACGCCAGATCTACCGGGAAGCTGCGCAGATCGCTCCCGAGGACGCGGCTATTCGTCTCAATTTGGGACTGATCGCCCTCAAGCTGGACTGGTTCGACGAGGCGGTGACCGAGCTGGAAACCACCGTGCGTTTGCGTCCCGAGGATCGACGCGCGTGGAGCTATCTTGGCTACGCTTGCGCGCGCACCGGTGCGCGTGCGCAAGCGGCGGCTGCCTTTCGGCGTGCGGGCCAGCACGAACTGGCTGCGGAGATGGAGCGGGTGGCGACCACGTCCGCTTCCGCAGCCGAGGATGCCGGGGTGGGCGCCGTCGAGGCCGAGCGTGCGCGCGCCGTCGACGTGGGCCCGGCCACACCCAGGCCGGAACTTCGCACCCAGGTCCTAGATGGCGTCATGCCCGTTCCGCCTAGCCCGGCACCTGGGTCGGGCGAGATTGTGTCGCTGTCTGCCTTTGCCCTGGCGCGCATGTTGGCACCGGCGCCCGAGCCGGCTGCGCTGGCCTGGCTCGGGCATGGGGTTGTGCACTTCGCTGCCAGTAACGAGACCTACGTGCGCGAGTCCGCCCTGCTGGCGGCACTTGGCGGGGTCGAGCTGGTTCCCGCCCGCCGGCGAATGCGCGGACACCTTCTGGGCGAGGCCATGACCGCGCAGGGCGAGCGATTCTTGCACCTGGCGGGAAGCGGCGACCTTTGGCTTTCGCCCTGGCGTCCGGGCCGTGCCCTCTACGCGCTGTCGCTGGAACGGGATGTGCTCTATCTGCGTGATGAACAGGTCGTGGCCTGGGGTGACGAACTGGTGTGGGAGTGGGGTCGTGTACCGGGCGGTGGGCCAGCCCTGCTGCAATTTCGCGGGACGGGCCGGGTGGTGGTGACCGCAGGTCCTGATGAGGTAGTGGCCGTGCGGCTGAGCGAGGGAGATTCGCTGGCCGTGCCGGGGCGACGACTTTGCGGCTGGGTGGGACGCGTGGTCGCGCAGAGCCTGACCAGACGAGAGGCCCAGTCCAGCGACGCCTATGTCACCTGCGCCGGCGTCGGGGTAGTATTGCTTTCCAAACATGGCGAACCTCCGCAGCCAGATTACGGACCTGCCCAACGTGGTGACGATAGCGCGGGTGCTGATCGTTCCGGGGGTGCTGTACTTCATCGATAATTTCAGTCCGGTCCGTAGTTTCATCGCGGCCCTTCTCTACCTGGTCGCCTCGGCCGGCGATGGCCTCGATGGCTATCTGGCCCGCAGCCGGGGTCAGGTCAGTGTCCTCGGCAAGTTTCTCGATCCGCTGGCCGACAAGCTCATGGTCACGGCGGTGCTGGTCTTTCTCGTGGCGGTGGGCCGCGCCACCGCCTGGGTCGTCGTGGTCCTGATCGCGCGCGACGTATGCATCACCGGCCTGCGCAGCATCGCATCTAGCGAGGGCATGGTTATCGCGGCCAGCGCCGGAGGGAAGATAAAGACCGCGCTGCAATTGGTGGCCATCAGCATGCTTCTCGTGCACTTCAGCTACCCGGTGCTTGGGCTTGGCGTTTCGGTCGACTACCAGGTCGCAGGCACAATTCTGCTGTACGTTTCGCTGGCGGTTTCGTTGGCGTCCGGGGTCGAGTACGTGTGGGTATTCGCCAAGACAGTGGGCAGCGTGAGGCGGGCGTAGCGGCAAGCATTGTGGATTCGGCCGGTTCCGCCCGTCAGAATTCCAGCCATGTGCCGTCGATGCATCCCGCCCGGCTTCGTTGCTCCTTGCGCGCGTAGTACAGGCCGAAGACCGCGGCGAAGATTAACCCGCCGCAGTAGGCCAGGCCGCCCCGCCACACCTTGAAGATGGCCAGACAATCTCGCGGGCGGGCGGCAGGTATGGCTGGCCAGGTTGCACACGTGGTTCCAACCGCCCTCCGAACTGGCGTTGCAATGGGCGACCTTGGCTTCGGTCGCGGCGACCTTCAAGTTGTCCACGGCCTAGGACGCGGGCCGGCCGCATCCAGAGGCCAGAAGTGCGAACCCAGGCCCTAGCCTGCCGGTTTCGCGTCTCCGGGCAGACGGGGGCCTCTGTGTCGGTTAGCTGCTGGCTCGGCGGCGCAGAATCCGATAGGCAACGGCGGCGGCGGTGCCGAGGGTCAGGCTTAGCGCCTGCGCGGTGGAGAGAGCGAGAGGCTGGTGGGCAGGCAAATCGAGCCAGGCCGCTATCCGCGGCAGGGAAAGCTCGAAGAGAAATCCCCGGTTCGTGTCTCCGCGCATGACCTCGACGGCCGTGCGCAGGAGCGCGTAGCCCATGACGTAGATCAACGCCAGCGAGCCGGGAAACGGACGCCGTCGGCGCAAGACCATGAGCAGGACGAACAGCAGCCCTTCCCCCGCTGCCTCGTAGAGCTGGGTGGGCGCGAGAGTAGGGGTAAACGGCGCGCCCGGCGCGAGCAGGCCCGCACGGGCCAAGTCTTGGTACGCGACGCTGGCCGGGGGAAAGCGCAGGCCAAAAGGGGAGACCTTGCCGTAACAACAGCCGGCCAAGAAACAACCCACGCGTCCCAAGGCATGGCCCAGCGGCAGCGGGAAAGCGAGCAAATCAGCCACGTCCCCCAGGGGCCAGGCCTGCCGGTGCGCGAACAACAAAACCACGCCCGCGGCGGCCAGCGCGCCGCCATAGAAGACCAGGCCGCCCTGCCAGATATACAGGGCCGCCGTGCAATCGGCGAGCACGCGCAGGGCAGGGCGGGGCGCACCGGCGCCCGCGCACAGACGGGAATAGTCGCTGATGTGCACGATCACATAGAGGACGCGTGAGCCGACAATGCCGGCCACCAATGCCCAGAAGGCCAGGTCAAGCACGGCGGCGGTGTCGAAGCCCATCCGTCGTCCTTGCCGAAATACCAGCACCACACCCGCGATGGCGGCCATAGCGACCAGCAGGCCGTACGAGTGGACCTCCAAGCCGTGGGCACCGAAATGCAAGGTGAAGAGATTCGGCCTCACGCGCCCTCCTGCGCCGGTGCCGGGTCAGCCAGCCAACCCGAACGCAGACCGCCGAGCAGCAGGTAGATGCCGCACGCCACGAGAGGCACCGACAGGATCTGCGAGGTGGACAGCCAGCCGAAAAACACGCCGCGATCATCGTCGCGGAAGATCTCGACGAAAGACCGCAGTACGCCCTTGCAGATGAGCAGCCAGGCGAAGACCTGACCGTCGAGTCGTTTACGCCGGCGCACGACAAAGTAGAGCAGCAAGAACATGCCGAAGTTGAGCAGGGCGAGGTAGATCTGGGTCGGATGCACGGGCAGGGCAGGGCTGCCCTCGGGAATCAGGCCGGCCGCGCGCTGGGCCTCCCAGGCGCTGCTGCCCACGGGGAAACGCACGGCCCAGGGCAAATGCGACACTTTGCCGTAGCAGCAGCCGTTGAAAAAGCAGCCCACGCGCGTGAGCGCCAGACCAAAGGCGATCCAGGGAGCGGCCAAATCCGCCACCACCCAGCGTCCCATGCGATGCTTGCGCGCGTAGTGCAGGCCGAAGACCGCGGCGAAGATGAACCCGCCGTAGTAGGCCAGACCGCCCCGCCACACCTTGAAGATGGCCAGACAATCTCGCGGCGGGTGGCAGGTGTGGCTGGCCAGGTTGCACACGTAGTCCCAACCACACTCCGAACTGGCGTTGCAATGGGCGACCTTGGCTTCGGTCGCGGCGACCTTGAAGTTGTCCACGCACAGATTGACATAGTCGTGAAAATGGCCGTCGGCGATGATGTGCAGCACGCGTGCCCCAACCACCGCCCAGAGAATGAGATCGATCCAAAGATCGAAGATCCGCTCGCGGTCCAGCCCGAGCTTGGGCGCTTCCCGCCGCATCATCCAAAGCCCAACCAGAAAGCTCAGCGCGAGCGCGGCGAAGTAGGCCGGGACGTCGAGCCGCCCCAGCAGCGGAACATCGATCCCGAAGTCGATCAGGATCGGGCGCATGTCCTGGACTAGCGGCGGCCCCCGCCCGCGCGTTCGGGGGGCGCGCCGGCAGCGGTGCGGCGTTTGTCGAGGATCATGTCGAGCGCCATGAGGCAGACGCCAACCACCAGCGCCGCGTCCGCGACGTTGAAGGCAGGCCATTCGTGGCCGTGGTAGTGCCACACGATGAAGTCACTCACCTTGCCGGCGATTATGCGGTCGACGAGGTTGCCCACCGCGCCCCCGCCCACTAAGCCAAGCGCGAAATGCAGCCTGGTTTGCCCAGGATCCGTGCGGCGCAGATAGTGAAAAACCAGGCCCAGCGCTGCCAGCGCCATCAGGGACAACAGGATGCGGCCGCCCGGCAGTTGTTGCAGCATCCCGAACGCCACGCCGGTGTTCTCCGAGTAGCGCAGGTCGAAGTAGCCAGCAACCACCACCACGCCGCTCCAAAGCGATTTCAGGTGAGCGCGGGCCAGCACCTTGGTCCACTGGTCAAGCAAGAACGAAACTACGGCCGTGACCGTGAAGATAATGTTGCGGGTTCGGGTGGAACTCATCGTTTCTCCAGCAAGCTGACCACGGCGGCGCAGCGAGTGCAAAGGTTTGGCTCTGCCGGGTAGCCAGAGGCCGTCCCGGTACGCCGCCAGCAGCGCGGGCATTCCGCACCGCTGGCTTCGCTGACCGTGATTTCGGTCGCGCCCGGCGCGTCTTCGGCGGCGACTTCCATTTGCGACACGACTGTCAGCTCAAGCAGGTTCGCCAGCTCGCGCTGCCAAAGCCCCCGCTCGGCGGCGATCGGCCGCAGCGTGACCTTGGCCTCCAGCGACTTGTGCCCGGCAGCGCGGAAGGGCTCCAATTTGGCGAGGATGAGTTCGCGCAAGGGCCGGACATCAGCCTGCCAGCGCCGGACCGCATCGCCCATTGGCGTCGGCTCCGTCCGGATCTGACCGTGGACATCGAAGGGCACGCCCGTCTGCCGCAAGAGCTCGTCGGCCACGTCTTGCGCCGAGAAGCACATGATGGGCGCCATCCAGGTTGCGATGGTGCGCACCATCTCGTGAAATACGGTCTGCACGCTGCGCCGGCTGTGCGAGTTTGCGGCCTCGCAGTAAAGGATGTCCTTCACCGGGTCCAGATACTCGGCCGACACCGTGACCACGTAGTCCACCATCCGGCGGACAACGTCGTGGAAAGCGTAGGTGCGGTAGGCGGCGAAGACCTGCTGGTCGCGGTCGCGCAAGATTCCCAGCGCCAGAGCATCCAGGTCGCGCAATTTGTCGTCGGATAAGCCATCGCGCGCGGGCACGAAGTCGTAGAGGTTGGAGAGAAGGTAGCGGCAGGTGTTGCGAATCTTGCGATACGATTCGCCCAACTGATCCAGGATGGTCTTGCTGAAGACCACGTCGGCCTGGTAGTCGGCGGCCGCGGCCCACAGGCGCAAGACCTCAGCGCCGTTCTTTTCCATCCACGCGCCTGGCTCGACGTAGTCGGTCTTGATGCCAGCGGCGCGCGCTTTTTCGATCTCGGACTTGGAATAGACCTTGCCTCGCTCGTCCAGCACCCAACCATGGGTCAGCACCGCCTTGTAGGGCGCAGTTCCCCGCGCGGCCACCGCAGTCAGGAGCGACGAATGGAACCAGCCGCGGTGCTGGTCCGCGCCCTCGAGATAGAGATCGACCTTCTCGCCCTTGGGCACCAACACACCGTCGGCCACCGCCGCCCAGGACACCCCTGACTCGAACCACACGTCGACGATATCCGCGCCTTTGTCGAAATCGGTGCCCTGGCACTTTGGACAGCGCGTGCCGGCCGGGTACAGCTCGCTTACCGGCCGGCTGAACCAGGCGTTGGCGCCTTCAGCCTCGAATACCGTGGCCACGAATTCCATTGCTTCGGGCTGAAGGAAGGGCTCATCGCAGGTCTTGCAGAGATAGGCCGGGATGGGCACACCCCAGATCCGCTGGCGCGACAGGCACCAGTCGGGTCGAACTTCGATCATGCCCCGGATGCGATCCTGGCCCCAGGTCGGAATCCACTGGGTGCGTTCGATTTCGGCCAAAGCTTTTTCGCGCAGACTCTTCGCATCGCCGCGCTCGCCCAGGCGGGCGAACCACTGGCTGGTGGCGCGGAAGAGCACCGGGTGCTTGCAGCGCCAGCAATGGGGATACTGGTGGCGCACGGTCTCTCCCGGCTGATTGAGCAGGTAGCCGGTCTCGGCCAAATGGGCGACGATCTTGGGGTTGGCTTCCAGCACGTTCTGGCCGGCCCAAAGTGGCACCTCGGCGGTGTAGCGGCCGCGGCCGTCCACCGGCGCGTAGATCTCCAAGCCTTCGGCACGACCGACGCTGTAGTCGTCGGCGCCGTGGCCCGGGGCGGTGTGGACCAGGCCAGTGCCTGCCTCCAGGGTGGCGTGGGCGGCGAAGCTCAGGCGGAAATCGCGCTCGCTACGTGGCTCGTCGACAAAGGGATGCTGATAGCGCACACCGCGCAGGGCGTGCAGCTTGTCCCCGGCAATTTCGATCCAGTCGGGTTTGGGCGGGACGGGAAGATGGCATGCGGCGAGGAACGCATCGGCCAGTTCACGCGCCACGATCAAATATTCACACCGGCCGCCGCGTTCGACCGGGATGCCAGCATAGGCGAGCTGGGGGTTGGCCACCACGGCAAGGTTGGCGGCCAAGGTCCACGGCGTGGTGGTCCAGATGACCAGCGCCGCAGCCGCGCCACCGAACAACCGCTCCACCGCCGGCTGGTTGGGCAAGAGAGGGAAGCGCACGTAGATCGACGGCGAGCTGTGATCGGCGTATTCCACCTCGGCCTCGGCCAACGCGGTCTGGTGGCTGGTGCACCAATGCACCGGCCGCTTGGCGCGGTAGAGCAGCCCCTGGCGGGCAAAGGCCGCCAAGATGCGCACGATGGTCGCTTCGTAGCCCTTCGCCAGGGTCAAGTACGGCTGGTCCCAGGTACCCACGCAGCCCAGGCGGCGAAAATCCGCGCGCATTACGTCGACGAACTTGAGCGCGTGGGCCTCGCAAAGCTTGCGGAACTCGGGGGTGCCCAGCTTGGCGCGGCCGCCGGCCGCTTTCTCCACCTGATGCTCGATTGGCAGGCCGTGACAATCCCAGCCGGGCACGAAGCGCGCATTTGCACCCAGCAGAAGTTGCGAACGGACGATGATGTCCTTCAGAACTTTGTTCAGCAGGGTTCCGTAGTGAATGCCCCCGGTCGCATAGGGTGGGCCGTCGTGCAGCACAAAGGCCGGTGCGCCGGAAGCTTCGCGCGCCGCGAGCAGCTTCTCGTAGTGGCGTTCGTCAGCCCAGCGTTTTAGCCACAGGGGCTCGCGGCGGGCCAAGTCGGCGCGCATGGGAAATTCGGTTTTGGGCAGGCTGAGGGTGTTTTTCCAGTCCACGGGTCGGCGGATACTAGCACTCCTGTGTCGGATTCTCCCATCGGCGTCGGCGGAACCCTGGGAGGGTTCCGCGCCTCCCGCGCAGGGACGGTCGAGCAAAGCCCGACCGTCCCCACGCGACAGCTGCGGGTCCCGTCCGCGTCCTCGCTTCTCGGTCAGATAGGTTTGCTATCTTCCCTCGGCGCTCGTCGCGGCCGGGCCTCCTCGCGACGCAACGGCTCGGTCCGAATCCAACACAGGAATGCCGCAGAATCGTGGTAAAGAGGGCGCATGGCCGAGCGGGCTTCCTGGGACGAGTACTTCATGAACATCGCGCGGGTCGTGTCGTCGCGCTCAACCTGTCCGCGTAAGTCGGTGGGTGCGGTGATCGTGCGCGACAAGACCATCCTGTCGACCGGCTACAACGGGTCCATCCGCGGCATGCCTCACTGCAGCGAGGCGGGGCACATGATGGAGAATGGCCACTGCGTCGCCACCATCCACGCGGAGAGCAACGCCATCCTGCAGGCCGCGCGCAACGGCGTCATGATTGATGGCGGCACCATCTACGTCACCGCCAGTCCCTGCTGGAACTGCTTCAAGGAGATTGCCAACTCCGGTATTCGCCGGGTGGTCTATGGCGAATTCTATCGCGACGATCGCATCTTTTCCGTCGCTGCCACCCTTCGCATCGAGCTGCTTCACCTGGCAGGTCCAGACGCCTCGGTCGCAGCGCCCCATACCGAACCATCTGGCTGAAACCGGTCTGCGTGTCGTTTTCTGCCCACACGTTCGTGAGCCTGGCAACCCTTTTTGAGTTGACAGACCCTCAAGTCCCGGCAAGCCTTATACAGGCATGCCAAGGTTCCCCCTGACAGCCCTGCTCGGATTGAGCCTGGCTTTGGCGCATGTGGGGGCGGTGCGGGCAGCTGCTGCGGGCTGGCCGCGGTCGTCTGGGGGCGAGACGGGCGCCAGGGATCGCGACAAGCCGGCCAAGACCAGCAAGCGGCGGGTTCGCCGCGGAACCCTGATCGGCCGGGTGGTGTCCGACAGCCAGTTGCGCGCCAGCCCGCCGCCGCGGCCGTCGGGCAATATTCGAATCTATTCGATCAACTACCAAGAGGAATTGGAAACCAATATCTACAACCCGGACGGTTCGTACAGTGTGGAAGCGGCCAGGCAGATCGCCCATGTGTTTCGCTGCCGGCGCACAGGCGAGGAACACGAGATTGATCCGCGCTTGCTCACCATCCTTTCGCATGTGAACGACCGCTTTGGCGGCCGGGCGATTGAATTGCTTTCGGGCTACCGTTTTCAGCGAAAGACCACCAGCAACCATTTCCACGGCACAGCGTCCGACATCCGCATTGCGGGCGTGCGCGTGCGCGATCTGCAGGCCTTTGTGCAAAGCCTGGACGCCGGCGGCATGGGAGTCGGTTTGTATCCGCGGGTGGGGTTCATCCACGTGGACGTGCGCCCGGCGCCCAGCTTCCGCTGGATTGATTACTCGCGCTCCAACCCCGATGCTCGTGAGAAACAGCCCCCGCGCGGCTGGAAGCGCCGGAAACTGGAAAGCTAGAGTCCCTGCTCGCTCGCTTGGTTGCGGCCGCAACGCTGCTCTGTGTGTAATCACCTCACGCCCCTTTGGGCGCCCCCTGTGATATTATCCGCACATGTCAAATGGAGTGACTTGTCCGAGTGGAGCGGGCATGGTCGTGGCCAGCGTGGCTTTTGTGGTGGCCACCATCATCGGAGCCAGCACCTGGGAGCGAACCAAGACGCGGCCCAAGGGGCGCACCATCGAGGTCACCGGTTCGGCCAAGAAGCGTATCGTGTCCGATCAGATCGAGTGGAGCGCCAGCCTGGAGACGCAGAACATGGATCGCACTGTGGCCTACCGCTCCTTGGCTGGTCACGTGCGCACCGCCCTTGGCTATCTAGCCGAGCAGGGAATCAAGAACGACGAGATCCGGGTGGCCTCGGCCAGCGTTCAGGAAGTACACCAGACGGAATACTCGGGCAGTGGTGAGGACCGCGTGCAGCGCGAGATCTTCAAAGGCTACCGCACCTCGCAGACCATCACCGTGCGCTCCGGTGACGTCACCCGGGTCGAGCGCATCTCGCGCGAGATCACCCAGCTTCTCGAGCGCGGGGTTCCCATCGCTTCCTCGCACCCCTTGTATTTCTACACCAAGTTGGGCGAGCTGAAGATCGAGATGCTGGCCGCCGCTGCCAAGGACGCCCGCGTGCGCGCCACCAGCATGCTGGAGCAAACCGGGGGCGCGAAGCTGGGCAAACTGCGCTTCGCCGACATGGGCGTCATCAATGTGAATCCGGCCAACTCGACTGAAACGTCCTGGGAAGGCCGCAACGACACCTCGTCGCTCGACAAGGACATCCTGACCGTCGTGCACGTGACGTTCGATTTGGACTGACAGCAGAGAAGCTGCTGTTCTCGGTCACCTGGCGCCGTGCACCCGGTTTGCGTCCACGACATGTCTGTCCCGGACCGGCTGCTGGCGTGAGATTGACCGGGCTTTGCACTTCAAGTGCAAAGGCAGGATGGGGTTTTGTACTTCAAGTGCAAGCGACGCCGGCTCGTGCGGGGGCCAGGAGCGGCTTCTGGGCGAAAATTCGGGGAATTCCCATGCATTTTGGGTTTCGAGCACGCCGGCACAGGTTCTGCATAGTGAAGCGCCGAACCCATGTGACGAAGGCGCAAATTAACCAAGGAGACCAACATGAAGCGTTCGTTTGCATTCGCGGTATTGCTTTTCAGTCTTGGCCTGGCGGCAGGTGGCTGCGCCAGCAGCCCTGACGACTCCACTGAGGGCACGACTGGAACTCAGGGATCGACTGGGACATTCAACGGCTCGTGCACGACCACGTTTGGCGACGGGAGCATGTCTTGCTCGGAGGACTACCACAACTCGCCGGCGTGGATGAAGCAGCAGTGCGCAGAAGCGAGCACCGCCAGCAGCCCGGCTACCTACTCAGCGGGCCACTGCTCGACGGTTGGGCTGACCGGCAAGTGCAAGCTCTGGGATTGGGTGGATTTCTACTACGACCAGAGCGAATCAGCCGCGACCCTGCGAGACTTCTGCACGCAGTCCGGCGGGACGTGGAGCACATCCTGATCAGTCCCATTGTGCTTGACCTGCGCGCGGCGAAGTTCTGCAATCCAACTGCCTGCGGTTTTGATCGATCACAAATCCGAAGGCTGTCCTGGGCAACCGCCGGATGGGGCACGGATTTCCATCTGGACATCACCATCACGGCATTGGGCTTCAGTAAGGTGTCCAGTGTTTCTCAACCCCTTACCACTGCTGACGGCGCCAGTCTCGGACTCAACGGTTGGTGCTGGTCGCTCATCTCATGGGGCGCAGCATCGGGGGTGAGAGCAACTGCCAGCTGGGCAACCCCGCCGACGGCGAGTCAGGTGGAGGTAAGTTTGACTGACATGTCGAGCACGAGCTTATCCGGGGCCGCAGTCGAGCCTCCTCCGAATCTGCAAGACCTTACCGCGGCTTCCTATATCGATATTGACGCTTCTGTGTTGGTCACTGGTGCGACATCCTTCGAGGTTGCGCTCGACGACGTGAACCGCGCGACCTGCTCCTACACCGTAGGCGTCGTGGCTGGTGCTCACACGTACAGCATCCCCATCGGGAACCCAACCTCGGTCGGGACCGGCAGAGGGCAGGCCTTCAACCGGCGGTCGGTGCGATTTCTCCGAGTGGAAACGCTGTGGGCCTCCCAGGAGACTGCCGACATCACCATCACCCGCATCGCGATTCGCTAGAAAGCTGGTGCCGGCGGCAGTTTCAGAGCCAAGTCTGAAAGAATCATGACTCTTTCAGAGTACGGTCTAAACGGTGCTCACGGACAGGAACAGGCCCAAGGTCTTGGTCGAGTACAAGCTGTCTGACACGGTCCTTTCGCCGAGCCTTCTGTGGTTCCAGGGTGTAGCGGCCATGGGTCCGGCTCGGTCACCCTGGCGGACTTGGGGCTCCCGTAGGCGACCAGCGGTCGCCGGCACGGCGGACCGAGCGTTTGTACTTGAAGTGCAAAGATGGAATGGGCCGTTGTACTTCAAGTGCAAACGACGTCCCCCTGGTGTTGGGGGCCGGGCGCGGCTTTTTGGCGAAATTCCAGGGAATCGCTACGCGTCGCACGCTTTCGAGCACGCGGCACGGGTTCTGCATGACGACGGGCCGAACCCATGCGACGAAGGATCTCCACCATGCTCGGGAGCACGCGACCGGAGCGCGCCCAGACGGCCCCGACCGCGAGCGGCCTGCGCTGTTATATTTTCGTGCCGCCTGGTTCTTGCGGTGAGCAAAACACAATCGGAGGATTGAAATGTCAGCATTGCGCATTCCTGGCTTGATGGTCGTTTCGGCTTGGCTCGCAGTCGGTTGCAACGGGGCGAAGAAGATAGACGTCGGCGGCGCGTGCATCCTGAACAGCGACTGCAACCAGCCCCTGGTGTGCACCATGGGCAAGTGCCACGATGCCTGCCACACATCGGCGGACTGTCCAAAGGGAGAGAGTTGTGAGAAGACCGACGATGCCACGATCTGCCAGTTGCCGGCCGAGGCGCTCTGCTCGCAAGAATCACCATGCAGCAGCCCCTTCGTGTGCGCGTCCGACGAGAAATGCCGAACCCCCTGTCAGTCCCGCACCGCTTGCACCAGCGAGCAGGTGTGCGTGAGCGGCGTCTGCGCCGCGCCGGCCGAACTCGACCCAAACAACCAGCTTCCGCAAAGCGGCTCGGGCCTGGCCGCGGACGGCGGCGTGGATGTGGGGACAGCGGCCAGGGGTGGCGCGGATGGCGGAAGCGGCCTTGGAGGTGCAAGCGGATCGCGCGGCACCGCTACAGGCGGCGCTGGCGGAGCAAACACTGGCGGCAGTGTGGCAGGCGGGAGTTCGACATGTGGCGATCTCGGGCCTAATCAGTACTACTGGCAGATCACCCAGCAGACGGGCGAGTCCACCGCGACATGGGTAGACACGGTTACCGCAAGCAGCGCGCACGTGAGAGCCTCGAACGCGTCCTACAGCAGCGCAGGCATGTTTGCCTCACTTACTTGTCCCAGTTCGGTCGTCGACTTGAGTGCATACGACCAAATCGTCTTTACGGGAACCATCCCCATCGGTCAACGCATTTCGGTCAACGTGAATCGCGGACAGGTCGGTTGTGGGTGGTATGTGGTTGGCCGTGGCAGCGACAGCTACGTCCTGCCATTGGCGAATCCGTATCAATGCTGGCCTTTGGTGTCCTATTTTGAGCTTCAAGCAGATTCCGTCTATTTTGGCACCGTATGGTCAGACCCAACCAACGTTGACATTCAGGTCACCAACCTTGAGTTCCGCACAACCGGCAGTGGAGCGGGTCCGGTCGTCGCCCCGGGGGGGTTGCAGTTGGGGGTCAATGGATACCGCTGCGGGCTTGATGTGTTCGGATACGAGAGAACCGCATCTTGGGTCGGGGCGCCATTTACAAACACGATGCATTTTGTGACCGTGCCCCCGACAAAAGCCCCCGAAGCCATCGCATGCGCCGTCAGCGGCGGGCCTGTGGATCTGACGGGCTATCGCGATGTTCAATTTCAGGCCGACGTTACCACCACAGGCACCAGCGTCTTTGCTTTTGCATTGCGCGACGTGAAGAGCGCCGAGGTAATGTACTTCCCCACAGCAACGGGAATTTCAACAACATACACTTTGCCATTGGCAAGTCCGGACCGCTGCTACAACGCGGCAGGGCAGGTGGTCGCCTGCGGCGGCTTCGACTACTCACAGGTTTCCGAAGTCACATTCGGCGACTGTTGGTTTGCGTCCAGCACCCTCAAGATCGATCTTGAAGTTACTAGTCTTGCATTCTTGAAGTAGCGAAAGCGGCACGTCGATGAGGCGCCAGATTCGCCCCCCCAAGACCGTCCTGACCCTCGATCGTATCGCTATCAAGCGAAACGGAGTCCATCACCGCTATATGCCTGAATGGCTGCTTGGTCGGCAGAGGTGACGGGGACGGTCCGGAAGATTGGCGGCCGACCGGTCCTGCATTCACCTTACTTGATCTTGTGCCCTCCGTCCCCTAACTTGGGGGCCACGCCGTTCTTGTGCGGCGCCCAAGTAGTTTCATGTCCGCGCGACAACTCGATCTTCTCGACGAAAACGGTGCAAGGCCTGTCCTGCCTCCGGCCAAGGGCAAGGGCGGGGGCGGGCGGGGCCGGGGCAAGGGCGGGGGCGACGAACCGCCGCCGCCGGCGGACGCCAACTTGGCCGACGAGGCGCAGCGCCGCTATCTGAACTACGCGGTCAGCGTGATCACGGCGCGCGCTTTGCCCGATGTGCGCGACGGACTCAAGCCAGTGCAGCGGCGAATCCTCTTCGCCATGCACAACGATTTGCACCTCTACCCCGACGCCCGCTTTCGCAAGAGCGCGACCATCGTGGGCGCGGTCATCGGCCGGTACCACCCGCATGGCGATAGTGCTTGCTACGACGCCATGGTGCGCATGGCGCAGGATTTTTCCCTGCGCTACCGCTTGGTGGACGGGCACGGCAACTTCGGATCGCTCGACGGCGACGCGGCGGCCGCCTACCGCTACACCGAGGCGCGCCTGGCGCCTCTGTCCAACGAACTGCTCGACGAGATCAAGCAGGGCACGGTGGATTTCCGGCCCAACTTCGACGGCACCGCGCAAGAGCCGATGGTGCTGCCCGCGCGCATTCCGCAGTTGCTGGCAAATGGCTGCGCTGGCATCGCCGTGGGCATGGCAACCAACATCCCGCCCCACAACCTGGGCGAGGTATGCGAGGCGGCGGTGGCGCTCATCGACGACCGCAAGCTGGAGAGCAAGGACCTGCTCAAGTACATCAAGGGTCCGGATTTTCCCACCGGCGGCCAGATCATCAATTCCAAGAAGGAGCTGCGCGAGATCTACGAAACTGGCCAGGGCCCGGTGCGCGTACGCGGCGAGTGGAAGATCGAGGACAGCAAGCGCGGCCCGCAGATCGTCGTCACCTCCATCCCGTACAATGTGTCCAAGGCGAATTTGGTGGAGAGCATCGCCCAGGTCATTCTGGCCAAGAAGCTCCCTATGCTGGTGGATGTGCGCGACGAATCCACCGATGACGTGCGCGTGGTGCTGGAACTGAAGCCGGGCGCGGATCCGGCGCTGGTGGTGGCGTACCTATACAAGCACACCCCGCTTGAGCTGTCCTTTCATGTCAACATGACCTGCCTGGTGCCGACGGAGAATCGCGAGGTGGCCGGGCCCATGCGGCTCAACCTGCGGGCCATTTTGGGCGAGTTCCTGGATTTTCGCGAGGACGTGGTCACCCGTCGTTTCGAGTTCGAACTGGCCGAGCTGCGCCGCCGCATCCACATCCTGCAAGGCTTCGCCATCCTCTTCGACGCGCTCGACGAAGCCATCCGTATCATTCGCAAGTCCGACGGCAAGGCCGACGCGGCCAGCAAGTTGCAGGATCGCTTCAAGCTCGACGCAGAGCAGACCGACGCGATCCTGGAGATGAAGCTGTACAAGCTGGCGCGTCTGGAAATCCAGGCGATTCGCGACGAGCTGGCGGAAAGGCGAGCGCGCGCCAAGGAGATCGAAGCCATCCTCAAGGACAAGCGCCGGCTGTGGAAGGTGATCCGCGGCGAAATCGCGGACATCGGCCAGCGTTTTGCCGACAAACGGCGCACCAAGATCAGCGGCGGGGGCGGCGATGAGATGGAATTCCAGGCCGAAGACTTCATTGTTGACGAGGACGTGACGGTCGTCCTGTCGCGCGATGGCTGGCTCAAGCGCGTGCGCGAGGTCAAGGATCTGTCCGCCACCCGCCTGCGCGAGGGCGACGCCGTGCTGGCAGCCCTGCGCGGTTCCACCAAGGACTTTCTCGCCATTTTCTCCAACCTCGGAAGTTGCTACGTCAGCCGCATCCATGACGTGCCTGCCTCGACCGGGTACGGCGAGCCGGTGCAGAAGCTGCTCAATTTTCGCGACGGCGAGCGGGTGGTGGCGGCGCTGGTGGTCACGGGCACGGGACCGTCAGCGGTGCCGGCAGGAGCCCTGGCCCTGGCCGTGACCAAGCGGGGCTACGGCTTCCGCTTCAATCTCGATCCGCTGCGCGAGTTGAGCACGCGCGCTGGTCGTCGTTTCGCCAAACCCGCCGAGGGCGACGAGGTGGTAGGCGTGCTGCCGGTGCGTCCCAAGGATGTCCTGTGCGTAGTTTCCTCGCGCGCCCGTGCTCTGTTGTGCCAAGCCGACGAGGCTGCGGAGCTGGCCAATCCGGGCCGCGGGGTCACCATCATCAAACTCGACGAAGAAGATGCGGTCATGGGCTTTGCCCTGGGCGCGCGCAAGGACGATACCGTGTTCATCGTCGAAACCGACGCGGGCAAGAAGATTCCGGTGGGCCCGGGCCGCTACCACGTTACCGCCCGCGGCGGCCGCGGCCACAGCCTGGCCCGCAAGGCCAACGTCGTGCGGGTGCTCTTCCCTGAGCCGCCCGCGCCGGCGGATGAGCCCAAACTCTTGCACTAGAGTCACCTATGGCTGCGTCTAGTTCATACACGGCGGAACACATTACGGTTCTCCAAGGTCTGGAGCCGGTGCGCCGGCGGCCAGGTATGTACATCGGAGGAACCGACAGCAAGGGCTACCAT